>JBFISM010000139.1:0-9728 GCA_041608535.1 Acidimicrobiia bacterium | reverse complement strand
CTTCGGCTCGACAGCGTGCAACCCGCGGGCAAAGGCGTACAGCGGGCCAGATCGTGGATGCACGGTCGGCGCGGCGAGCCGGCAACCGCAGGCGCGGTGGAGCAGTGACCGGGGGCAGCGGTGTCGCCACACGGGTTGCGGCCGCCGAGAACCTACACCGCATCCTCGGCGAGGGAGCTCACTCCAACGTTCTACTCGATCAACCCGGCGATTTCCAGGGTCGCGATCGCGCTGTCGTGCAACGTCTCACGCTGGACACCCTGCGCTGGCTTCCTCTCGTGGATTGGCGGATCGAGGCGATGGCGGAGCGGAATCCCGCGGATCTCGACCCGAAGGTACGCACCGTCGTGCGAATTGCCCTCACCGAGCTTCACCTCGGAGGCGATCCGCACGGAGTCGTGAACAGCGCCGTCGAAGCGACGCGCGTCCTGGGTATGGGACGAGCGACCGGGTTCGTCAATGCCATATGCCGCCGCTTCGCCAGGGGAGATGTACCGCAACCGCCGGAGGCGATTCGACCTGCATTGGAATTGGGCTCGCCCCCATGGATTTGGGATTCGCTTGCGGCACTCTTCGGGTCTGCAGAGACGGCGGCGCTGATCGCGGCTCTCAACGAGCCGGCGCCGATCGGCATACGCCTCCGAGGCAACGTCCACGATCCGCCTGGGGAAGGCGTCCCCGGGATACCAGGAGCGAGGCTGCTCAGCGACCGGAGGGAGGTGGTGAACCTCGGCTCGGCTGCGATGGTGATGGATCCGGCATCGACCGCCGTCGTCGATGCGATGGAGGCGCGGCCGGGGGATCGGGTGCTGGACGTGGCTGCCGCACCCGGGAACAAGACGGCGGCACTGTGGGACGCCATGGAGTCGGAGGGCTTGCTCGTCGCGGCCGACGCCCACTCGCGCCGGACGAAACGGGCGAGACGTCGGATGCAGCGCCTCGATGTCGGGGCCACCTGGGTGACCGCCGACGGTGCCCGACCTCCGTTTCGCATCGGCACGTTCGATCGCATCCTGCTCGACGCACCGTGCACCGGTTTGGGAACCGTCCGGCGACGGCCTGAAATCAAGTTGCGTCTCGATCCATCGGCCCCCAAACGGATGGGAGAGATGCAGCGAGGTCTCCTCGAAGCCAGCTTGCCGTTGCTGCGGCCCGGAGGCCGTTTGGTGTACTCGGTGTGCACCATGTTCGCCGAGGAGACGGTGGAGGTCATCGCAGGACTCGATGCGCAGCCGCCGGATCTCCCCGGGATGCGCCTCGGCGACGGCGTCCTCATGGCTCCCCACCTCACGAACACCGACGGGATGTTCGTTGCCGTGATCGATGGCTGAGCTCAGACGATCACGATATCGTCCAAGTCTTCCTCGGGTTCGGGGAACTGCAGATCCATGCTCTCGAGGATCCCGATCAGCGTGCGGGCGACGACGAGGTTGCGATACCACTTCTTGTTGGCGGGAACCACGTACCACGGTGCGTGTTCTGTGCTCGTCTTCGACAGCGCCTCGTTGTAGGCAGCCATGTAGGCGTCCCACTGGCTGCGTGTAGCGAGATCTCCCTTGCTGAACTTCCAGCGTTTCGTCGGATCGTCCAGACGAGCCTGAAATCGCTCGGCCTGCTCGTCCTCCGAGATGTGCAGATAGAACTTGACGATGGTCGTGCCCTCATCGGTCAACAGCCGCTCGAAGGCGTTGATATGGCCGTAGCGCTTGCGCCACCGCTCTTCCGGGACGAGTCCAAGCACTCGAACCACCAGCACATCCTCGTAGTGGCTGCGGTTGAACACAGCGATCATCCCGCTCGCCGGGGTGTGCCGGTGGACCCGCCACAGGTAGTCGTGTGCCAGCTCGATCTCGGTTGGCTTCTTGAACCCATGGACCCGAACGCCTTGGGGGTTCACGCCGGCGAAGACACGGCGAACGGTGCCGTCCTTGCCTCCGGAGTCGAGTGCCTGCAGCACGACGAGCAGTTTCTCACCGCCGTCGGCCCAGAAGCGGTACTGCAGGTCTGCGAGGCGTTTCCGCAGCCGCTTCAACTCGGCGACGGCCTCGCTCTTGCCACCGTCGAATCCCGACGTGTCGTTGGGATCGAACGAGGCGAGATCGACGTCGGTGCCGGGGCGTATCCGGAGATGTTCCACGCTTCCTCCTGGTCCAGAAACGTCGACAATCTACCGAGCGACTCATCGGCGCGGAGGGCCCGGAGCCGACGCGGCGCCCGGCTGACGGCCTCATCGGGACACCGGAGCCGGGTACACCCATCGCACCGGGTATCCTTCCGGCGTGGCCGACCCCGTCAAGATCGCCCCGTCGATTCTCGCCGCCGACTTCAGCAAGCTGGGTGAGCAGGTGGCGCTGGTGTCGGATCACGTGGAGCTGATCCACATCGATGTGATGGATGGCCACTTCGTCCCCAACATCTCTTTCGGCATCCCCGTCATCCGATCGCTCCGCCCGGTGACACAGGTTCCGTTCGACTGTCATCTCATGATCACGAATCCGGATTTCTATCTGGAGCCATTGAGCGTCGCCGGGGCGGACATGGTGACCGTCCACATCGAAGCAGTGCCGGAGCCGAGTTCGATCGCCGCGGATGCGGAGAAGTTCGCCCTCGGTTTCGGGCTGGCGATCAACCCGGCGACGCCCTATGCGGCGATCGATCCGTTTCTCGAGCTGTGCGGGCTCGTGCTCGTGATGTCTGTGCAACCCGGCTTCGGTGGACAGAGCTTCATCCCGGACGTGCTCGGCAAGGTCGAGGAGGCACGTCGCGCCATCGACCGACGCGGGCTCGACACCCTGATCGAGATCGATGGCGGCATCGGACCCGACACGATCGAGCGTGCCCGCAGCGCCGGCGTCGATGTGTTCGTGGCGGGAAGCGCGGTCTTCGGGAACGACGATCCGGTCGCAGCCGTCACCGAACTCCGCCGGCTCGCCACCCAGCGCGATCTCGCCGGTCGTGGCGCCTAGATGGGTGAGCCGGAAAACCCGCCGAGACGCAGGATCCTCGTCATCGCGACAGAGCCCGCGGCGCTGCGTCCACTGCTCGGAGAGATGGAGCTGCGTGACTACGACATCCACGTGTCCGAGCCGGAACAGGTCATGGAGCTCGTCGAGCAGCGCGGGCGCTTCACACTGGTCCTCGTATCTGCCGGCTTGACGCTGGACGGACTGCACCACTTGGAGCGAGTGCTGTCTCATCCCGACCTGCGGTCGGCACCGATCGTGGCCTGCGCCACCGTCGAGGAGGGGCTCGACCTGGCCGTCGTCGACCAGCTGGGGGGAGACGATGTGGTGGACCTGTCGACACCCGTCCGGGTTGCGGCAGATCGGCTGGAGCTTCTCGTGCGGCGCTCTGTGCGCCTGCTGGAGACGTCACCGCTCACCGGGCTTCCGGGCAACACCGTCATCCGGAGACGCCTCGCCGAACGTGCTCGGGGTTCTTCCCGGTTCGCCGTGATCCATGCCGACATCGACCATTTCAAGTCCTACAACGATCACTACGGCTTTCTGCGCGGCGATGCGCTCATCGGGTTCTGTGTGCGCTGTCTGCGGCAGGCGCAGCAGGCCACAGTCGTCGACTCGTTCCTGGGTCACATCGGAGGCGACGACTTCGTGGTGCTCATCGCCGCCGACCACGCAGCCGCGTTCTGCAGTTCGGTCATCGACCTGTGGGATGCAGGAGTCGCCACGTTCTACGATCAGGCCGATCGAGAGCGGGGTGCGATCGTCGCAACGGACCGGCGGGGGAATCGGCAGCGCTATCCGATAGTGACGCTCTCGTTGGGTGTTGCCAACAACGTGCGTCGTCCGTTCAAGTCGCCAGAAGAGGCTGTCGCACTGGCCGCCGAGATGAAGGAATACGCCAAGAGCCGGCCCGGCTCCAACTTCCGGGTCGACCGCCGGTCGTGAAGCCGGGGCCGGCAGCGTCGGCGCATCGATCCATCGTGGAAACCATGGCGCTGACCGGGCCGCAGCATCGCAGCTCTACACTGGCGACTTTCGCGATCCCATCGGCGTGATGCAGCGCCGACGCTGTGGAGCTCTGTCGTGGACCCATCGGTGACAACCGAACTGCAGCCCGCCCTGGCCGAGCTGTTGGCCGAAGCGGCCGCTCTCGCGTTGCCTCACCGCCCCCGGCCCAACCCCAAGGTCGGGTGTGTTCTCCTCGATCGGCAGGGCAAGGTAGCGGGCAGCGGTGCGCACGTGGCCGCCGGTGGCGACCATGCCGAAGTCGTTGCGCTCGCCGGTGCCACCACGGACGTCGAAGGCGGCACGCTCGTGGTGACCTTGGAGCCGTGCGTCCACCACGGGCGCACTCCACCGTGTGTCGACGCCATCATCGCTGCGGGCATCTCCACCGTCGTCGTCGGCGCCATCGATCCCGACGAGCGCACCGCTGGACGTGGGGTCGCGGTACTGCGAGATCACGGGATGGAGGTCATGGTCGCCCCACCAGAGACGTCGGCCGAATGGGTGGACCCGGCGTACTTCCACCATCGGCGCACCGGTCGTCCCTTCGTGACGCTCAAGATCGCCGCAACGCTCGACGGACAAGCTGCGGCAGCAGATGGCACGTCACGCTGGATCACAAATGCTGCTGCCCGACGTGATGCACACCGGCTGCGCAGCCAATCCGATGCCGTGATGGTGGGAGCGGGAACGGTGCGTACCGATGACCCACGTCTCGACGTGCGTCTCGGCGACGTCGAAGTCGATCAGCCCCGCCCGGTAGTGGTGGCGGGGAGCGAGCCGCTTCCCGCGGGCGCCCAGGTGTTGACTCGGGACCCGCTCGTCTTCGGGCCGCCGGGCGTTGGGGCTGTCGACGTCTCGGTGCCCGTGATCGAAGTTCCGGCTATCGGGGGACAGCTGGATCTGCGCCACGTGCTGACCGAGCTCGGGGCACGTGGGGTCGTCGATCTCCTCGTCGAGGGCGGACCGACGTTGGCCTGGTCGTTGCTCGACGCAGGTCTCGTGCAGCGCATCGTGTGGTACACCGCCGGCAAGCTCGGGGGTGGAACCGGGCGACCTGCGCTCGCCGGCTCGTTCGCCACCGTCGGTGACGCCATCGAACTGGGTATCGAAGAGGTGACGCAGCTGGACGGCGATGTGAAGATCGTTGCGCGGACTCGAACCTCGGGGACCACCAGCTGATGTTCACCGGGATAGTCTCCGAGATTGGCACGGTCGCCGACCTGACCAGCAACGCCGGGCGTACGACCATCGGCGTGGCCGCCCCCCGCACCACCGCTGAACTCCACATTGGTGATTCGGTGGCTGTGAACGGTGTGTGCCTCACCGTCGTAGCGACAGCCGACGATCGCTTTGCGGTCGAGGCGGTGGCGGAGACAATGCACCGCACGAATCTGGGTGAGCTTCGCACCGGCGCCGGCGTGAACCTGGAACGCCCCCTGTCCGGGAAAGGCCGGTTCGACGGTCACATCGTCCAGGGTCACGTGGACGGTGCGGGGACGATCGTGTCGGTGGCGGCCGAGGGAGACTCCCACCGGGTGCGGATCGAGCTGGCGTCCGACCTGGGCCGCTATGTCGTGGAGAAGGGCTCGATCACAGTGGACGGAGTGAGTCTCACGGTGACGGCCGTGTCGCCCCCCGCTGCGCCCCAAGCGTGGTTCGAGGTGGTGCTGATCCCGCACACCCGCACAGTCACCATCCTCGGGGAGTGGGCGGAGTCGGCGACGGTCAACGTCGAAGTGGATATCCTCGCCAAGTACATCGAACGACTGTTGGAGTTTCGCGCTTGACCGTACGCCGGCTCTACGAAAAGACCGAACGGGCCGTCGACGCCTTCGCCGACGGCCACTTCGTGCTCGTCGTCGACGACGAAGACCGGGAGAACGAGGGCGACCTCATCGTCGCCGCCGAGAAGGTGACCGTGGAGCAGATGGCCTTCATGGTCCGCCACACGAGTGGCCTCATCGTGGTGGCATTGGAGGCGAGCCGGCTCGACCAGCTCGGTCTGCCTCTGATGGTGGCGACGAACACCGAATCCTTCCACACCGCATTCACCATCTCCGTCGATCTCCTGCACGGCACGACCACGGGAATCTCGGCAGCGGACCGCACCGCAACCATCAGGGCGCTCGCCGACCGTCGCTACGGTCCCACCGACTTTGCGAGACCAGGCCATGTCTTTCCGCTGCGCGCCACTCGCGGCGGCGTGTTGCTGCGACCCGGGCACACCGAGGCCGGAGTCGATCTCGCCAAACTGGCCCACCTCGAACCGGCTGCAGCCTTGTGCGAGCTGGTCAACGACGACGGGACGATGATGCGTGGCGAACAACTCGACGCGTTTGCCGCCGAGCACGACATCCCGAAGATGTCCATTGCCGATCTCATCGACTTCCGCTGGGCAACCGAGCAGGTGGTGCGCCGTGAGGCCGAAGCTGCTCTGCCCACGGACTACGGCGTGTTTCGCGCCATTGGGTTCCGCTCCAAGCTCGATCAGAGCGAACACATCGCACTCGTGATGGGTGATGTGGCCGGCGAGGAAGACGTACTCACCCGGGTGCACTCCGAATGCTTCACGGGAGACGTCTTGGGTTCGCAGCGCTGCGACTGTCAGGCGCAGCTCGGCTCAGCACTGGCCAGGATCGCAGCCGAGGGTCGTGGGATCCTCGTGTACAACCGGTCCCATGAGGGACGCGGCATCGGGCTGCTCAACAAGCTCTCTGCGTACCGGCTTCAGGACCAGGGTCACGACACCGTGGAGGCGAACATCGCACTCGGATTCGGCGATGACATGCGGTCGTTCGGCATCGACGCCCAGATCCTCAAGGCGCTGCGGGTGGCGAGCATTCGGTTGATGACCAACAACCCGGAGAAGACGAGACAGCTGGAGCTCTACGGCGTTCGGATCAGCGGTCGGATCTCTCACGTGGCGGGTGTCGGCCCGCACAACGTCGCCTACCTGGAAACGAAGCGATCCAAGATGGGGCACCTACTCGAAGAGGGACGTGCGTGAGGGTCGATGGGGCCGGCCACGGCGAGCAGGTCGACGCGACCGGGCTCCGAGTCGCCGTGGCGACCGCCATATTCAACGAGTCCATCACCGCCGGGCTCGAAGCTGGAGCTGTTGCGTGGCTGCATCGCGCCGGTGTGGACGATCCCACCATCGTTGCGGTGCCCGGCGCCTTCGAGCTTCCCCTCGTTGTCAGGAAGCTGGCGGCCACCCACGATGCCGTCGTGGCGCTCGGTGCGGTGGTGATGGGGGAGACCGATCACTACGAACACGTCGCCCATCGCGCCTCCGAGGGCTTGATGGCGGTGATGTTGGAGACCGGTGTGCCCATCGCCTTCGGTGTGCTCACCACTCGGAGCGCCGATCACGCGATTTCCCGCTCCCGGCCCGGACCCGAGAACAAGGGCGCGGAAGCTGCCGAGGCAGCAGTCCGTACCGCCCTCGTGCTGCGCTCGCTCGATGCAGCGCACGTTGATGCGCCGCGGTGACCGGTATACAATCTCCGCACAATCCACAAGCAAGCGGAGCGCTGTCTCCCACCCGTCCACCGCATGAGGTGCGACCGGCGTCCACGACCCAACCGGTCATGTAGTTCTGGCAGCACGCTTTCGTGCTGCCTTTTGCTTGGCCGGGTCGACCGGAGGCATCCGCTCTGCTCGCCGGAGGAATGGCGACTATCGCTACCCAGGAGGTAGACAATCACCAGAGAACCGAGGGTCAACGACATGATCCGGGCTCGCGAAGTCCGGCTCGTCGACCCTGATGGCGGCCAAATCGGTCTGAAGTCGATCGAGGAGGCCCGATGGCTGGCGGATCAGCTCGGTCTCGACCTCGTGGAGGTCGCCGCCGATGCCCGACCACCCGTGGTCCGCATGATGGACTACGGCAAGTACAAGTACGAGCAGTCGGTCAAAGCGCGCGAGGCTCGCAAGAAGCAGTCCCGCACGGTGATCAAGGAAGTCCAGTTCCGCCCCAAGATCTCCGACAACGACTTCGAGGTGAAGCGCAAACGAGTGGAGAGGTTCTTGGCGGAAGGCGACAAAGTCAAGGTGACCATGCGATTCCGGGGCCGGGAGGTGACCCACCCCGAGATAGGTACCGAGATCCTGGCCAGGCTCATCGCACGAGTCGAGGATCAGGGCGTCGTCGAGTCGCCGCCCAAGTTCGAGGGCCGTCAAATGATGATGGTGTTGGCGCCGATGAAGACACCGAAGAGAAGATATCAAGACGAGACAGAGCAACAGGGAGACAGCAGCGACGCAGCCGCCGAAGCCGGCGAAGGGTCGGAGCCATCGGATGCACCTGCGGACGCCACGACCGGCGGATCGGAAGGCGACACCAAGGACACCGCCCCCGGGGAGTCGATCGAGGACGCCGGCGGCGCAAGCAGCGGCCCCTGAGCTCGCAACACGTGACCAGTCAGCGAGGAGCAACGAGGACGTGCCGAAGCAGAAGACACACAAGGGCGCCGCAAAGCGCTTCAAGGTGACCGGATCCGGCAAGATCCGGCATCAGAAGGCGTGGCGCGGCCACAACCGACACAAGAAGAGCGCCAAACGATGGCGCAGGGTCGACGGGGAGTCGACGCTCACCGGCGGCGATGCCAAGCGCATCGCCCGGTTGCTCGGCCGGTAGGAAGGAGAAGCGCACATGGCAAGAGTCAAGCGCGCCGTACACGCCCACAAGAAGCGGCGCAAAGTGTTGGAGCGGGCCTCGGGGGCGACTGGGGCGCGCAGTCGGCGGTACCGGGCGGCTCGCGAGCAGAACCTCAACTCCGGGCAATACGCCTATCGGGATCGTCGCGCTCGCAAGGGCGAGTTCCGCAAGCTGTGGATCACACGTATCAATGCAGCAGCGCGGCTGAACGGCACCACATACTCGGCACTCATCGCCGGGCTCAAGGCAGCAGACGTCGAGGTGGATCGGAAGATGCTCGCCGAGATGGCGGTCAACGACCCTCCTGCGTTCCGCGCGCTCGTCGATGTAGCGGTGAACGCCACCGAGGATTGACTGCAAGGCACGATCCGAACCCGCACATCGAGCCAGGGTGACACAGCCGGCCATCACCTCCCTGCGCAACCCGCGTATCGTCGACGTGGCCAAGTTGCACGACCGGAGACACCGCCTCGCGACGGGACTCACGATCGTGGAAGGCCCTCATCTCGTGGCAGATGCTGCGACTGGCGGAGCAGCGATCGTCGAGCTGTACGCGACACCGGAATCGCCACCTCTGCGATCGGCGATACCTGCGACTGTGGTGAGTCCTGCGGTTCTGGAACGCATCGCCGGCACGGCTCACCCGCGGGGCCCGGTTGCCGTCGTGCGCATCCCGGCGCCGGGTCAGCTCCGCTCTACCCCGACCGTCGTCCTGTGGGGAGTGGGCGACCCCGGGAACGTTGGCGCCATCATCCGCAGTGCGGCTGCCTTCGGGTTCGCCGTGGCCGTGGTCGAGGGATCGGCTGATCCCTGGGCCCCCAAGACGATCCGGGCCGCAGCAGCGGCCCAGTTCCACACCAACATCATCCCGCTCCGGGCCGAAGATGCACTCGATCAGCTTGCGGCTGCCGGTTTGGAGCTCTGTGTCGCCGTGCCCGCGGGCGGCATCGCCCCCGAGTCACTGGCCGGTGCAGCACCTGCGCTCATCATCGGCAACGAAGCTCACGGACTTCCCGACACCGTGCAGGCCCGGGCCGATCACCGGCTCAGCATCCCGATGCCAGGAGCCATTGACAGTCTCAATGCTGCGGTGGCCG
>JBFISM010000138.1:0-9769 GCA_041608535.1 Acidimicrobiia bacterium | reverse complement strand
GTCATCGACGTGCCCCCGGAAAGCCAGGTGCACCGTCAGGTGGTGCGCAAACGCGCCGAGGTGGTTGCCATCGATGTCGACCCGGTCGTGCGGCTGCACTACGTGGAGCTGGCACCGGCGACGTTGCAGGGCCGGTCGAGCGATGTGCATCGCGCACTGGCGGCGCTCGCCGAGCAGTGGGACATCACGGGTGTCGACGTTGCGGCATCGTTGCTGGCACCCATTCAAGTGGCGATACAGCGCAGCGACGGAAGCGTGACGCTTGCGGTGCGCAACGGCGATCAGCTCATCGCAGCATGGCCCGGGTTCCACGACACCGCCCGCGGGGTTGCCTTCGATGTCGGCTCCACGACGATCGCCGGGCACTTGTGCGATCTGAGCACCGGCACCGTGCTCGCCTCGACCGGCCGGATGAACCCGCAGATCCGTTTTGGCGAGGATCTGATGAGCCGGGTGAGCTACGTGATGATGAACCCGGGGGGCGATGCCGAACTGACGCGGGTGGTGCGGGCCGCCATGGACGGGATCGTCGGCGAGCTGGTGGAAGAGACGGGCTCGACACGGGAGGATGTGCTCGAGGTCGTGTTCGTTGGCAACCCGATCATGCACCACCTCGTGCTCGGGATCGATCCGACACCGTTGGGGACGGCGCCGTTTGCCCTCGCCACCGACGAAAGCGTGAGCGGCATGGTGTCCCAACTCGGCATCGCCGCCAATCCGGGTGCCCACTTCTATGCGCTGCCGTGTGTGGCCGGGCATGTGGGCGCCGACACCACCGGAGCGATCTTGTCGGAGACACCGCACGACAAGGACGGGGTGCAGCTTCTCGTGGATGTCGGCACCAACGCCGAGATCGTGCTGGGGAACCGGCAGCGTCTGCTGGCTGCCTCCAGCCCCACCGGACCTGCGTTCGAGGGTGCGCAGATCTCGTCCGGACAACGGGCCGCTCCCGGCGCCATCGAACGGGTGCGGATCGACCGTGACACGCTGGAGCCGCGCTTTCGCATCATCGGTGTAGATCCGTGGTCCGACGAGGAAGGCTTCGCCGCTGCTGCCGAAAAGACGGGCATCACCGGGATCTGTGGCTCCGGGATCATCGAGGCGATCGGCGAGCTGTTCCTCGCCGGGGTGATCGATTCCAACGGCGTGATCAGCAACCCGACGCGCAGCGACCGGATCGTCGCCGAGGGACGGACCATGGCGTACCGGCTCGTCGACGGCGAGGCGCCGATCCTCATCACCCAGAACGACGTGCGCGCCATCCAGCTCGCCAAGGCGGCGCTGTACGCCGGGGTCAAGCTGCTGATGGATCGTCTCGGTGTCGCCACCGTCGATGAGATCCGGCTCGCCGGCGCCTTCGGCTCCCACATCGATACCCTGTACGCCACGGTGATCGGGCTCATCCCCGACTGCGACCAGACCCGAGTCACCGCTGCGGGCAATGCCGCCGGTACGGGTGCGATCATGGCCTTGCTGTCTGCGGCGTCGCGCCGCGAGATCGAAGACGTGGCGCAGCGCATCGAGAAGATCGAGACGGCCGTCGAGCCGGCGTTCCAGGAGCTGTTCGTCGGGGCGATGGCATTTCCCCACGCCACCGACGCCTTCCCGGAGCTGGCCAAGGTCGTGGATCTGCCGCAGCAGGTTGCCGTGGGGAGTGACTCCGGGCGGCGGCGCCGGAGAACGCAACGAATCGCAAGCGAGGACACAGCATGACCGGCAGGACGGGAAGGCGGAGCGGGGGACGGTCGGCACGCCGGGCCGCCCGGACCATGGGGGAGATGGCCGAGGCCGTTCCCTTCCTCACCCGCAAGCTCGCACCCGTGGAGATCGCCTCCGAGGAGGGGCTCGCCACCATCGAGGAGAACGCCGACACGCTGCTCGAGCAGGTGGGTATCGCCATCGACAACTTCGACGAGGCGCTCGACATCTTCAAGGGCGCCGGGGCCGACGTCGACGGACACCGGGTGCGGTTTCCCCGAGGTATGTGTCGGGAGCTGATCCAGGCGACCGCCCCCAGTGTCTTCACGCAGCACGCCCGCAACGCGGAGCGATCCGTGGTGATCGGCGATCCCCATACGGTGCTCGTTCCCGCCTACGGCTCACCCTTCGTGCGGGACCTGGACGATGGACGCCGCTACGCCACGATCGAAGACTTCCAGAACTTCGCCAAGCTCACCTACATGACGCCGTCGCTCCACCACAACGGTGGCACGTTGTGTGAACCGGTCGATCTTCCGGTGAACAAGCGCCACTTCGACATGGTGTACGCCCACATGAAATACAGCGACAAGGCCTTCATGGGATCGGTGACCCATCCCCAGCGCGCCACAGACACGGTGGAGATGTGCCGCATCCTCTTCGGCGCCGACACCGTCGAAGAGCAGTGCGTCGTCATCGGGCTGGCCAACGCCAACTCCCCGATGTCGTGGGATTACAACATGCTCGGGTCGGCGCAGGCCTACGCCGCGGCGAACCAGGCAACCTTGATCACCCCGTTCATCCTGGCGGGGGCGATGTCGCCGGTGACGTCGGCCGGGGCGGCCACGCAGACGCTGGCGGAGGCACTTGCGGGGATGGCGTTCACCCAGATCGTGCGCCCGGGTGCACCGGTGATCTTCGGCTCGTTCGCCTCATCGATGTCGATGCAGTCGGGGGCGCCGACGTTCGGCACGCCCGAACCCCAAATGGTGCTCTTCACCGTGGCGGCGCTGGCGCGGCGATTGGGTGTCCCGTTCCGTTCGGGCGGCAACTTCACCGCAGCGAAGACACTGGATGCGCAGGCGGCGTACGAGTCGGCCATCTCCTTTCTCCCGGCCATCCAGGCGGGCGTCAACTTCCTCCTCCACACCGCCGGCTGGCTTGAAGGCGGGTTGTCGATGGGGTACGAGAAGTTCATCTTCGACGCCGACCAGGCCGGGATGATGGTGAAGTGGGTGGAAGGTCTCGACGTCTCCGACAACGGGCTGGCGCTGCAATCGATGCTCGACACCGGTCCGGGGCAGCACTTCTTGGGCACCGAGCACACCATGGCCAACTTCGAGACGGCGTTCTGGCGATCGGCGCAAGCCGACAACAACAGCTTCGAGCAATGGACCGAGGATGGCGCCAAGACATCCGTCGAGCGCGCCAACGAGACGTGGAAACGCATGCTGGCCGAGTACGAGCCGCCCCCGCTCGACGAAGCAAAGGACGAAGAGCTCACGGAGTGGATCGAGCGCAAGAAGGCCTCGTTCCCGGATTCGGACGTGTGACATGGCGCGGCGGAGCGTTCCCGAGTTGACGGCGGAGCGGCGGGAGGTCGTCCGGCGGCTGGTCGAGAACGCCCACTTCGAGGTCATCCCGATGAAGAACGTCCTCGATCAGGCGGCCTTCCTTCCCGATGGGGCAACAGTCACCGTGACCGCCTCGCCGGCGAAGGGGATGGCGGCCACCGTGGATCTGTCGCTCGAGCTCCAGCAGCGCGGCTTCGAGGTGATCCCCCACATCTCGGCGCGACTCCTGCAAGATCGCGCCGAGCTGGCAGAGGTGATGAAGCGCCTCGACGAGGCCGGGCTCACCCGTGTGTTCATCGTGGCAGGAGACGCCGTTACGCCTGGTGAGTTCTTCGATGCACCCACGCTGATCCACACCATGGAGGAGATGGGGCATCCCTTCACCGAGATCGGGATCACCGGGTATCCCGAGGGTCATCCGCTGATCCTTGCCGAGAAGCTGGTTGGGGCGCTCCTCGAGAAGGCGCCCTACGCCGACTACCTGGCGACGCAGATGTGCTTCAACCCCGACACCATCGAGGAGTGGATCGGTTCGGTGCGCGCTCTCGGTGTGGAGCTGCCCGTGGTGATCGGCATTCCCGGCGTCTATGACCTCAAGAAGCTGGCGATGGTCTCGGCCCGCATCGGTGTCGGGGTGTCTGCCCGCTACCTGCGGAAGAACTCGTCGCTCATCGGCAAGCTGGTCCGCCCCGGCGGCTACGCCCCCGATGCCCTCATCCTCGGCCTGGCGCAGACTCTCGTCGACCCCGTCGCCAACGTGAAGGGTTTCCACATCTACACCTTCAACCAGGTCGACAAAACCGAGGAGTGGCGCCAGCAATTCCTCGAGTCCCTGGCGGGATAGCCGGCGCCAGCCGGGCGCATCCGCATCTGTCCCCCCGGCGCGGGGAAGGGCGACGGTATCTGTCCCGCGGAGACGAAAAGGGGCCTTTGTGTCTGTCCCCCCGGAGGTGTCGGGCTTCGCGCTTGATCCGACGGTGAGGGGTGGTTGCCGGTGTTGAGGGGGCTGTCAACCTCCCACGGATGCCCAATCCACCACCGCGCACGGCAATCAAAGAACATTGAAGTTTTTCTGCCTTTTTTCTCGTTTCGTGCTGTCAAGCACCGTTTTTTGTCACACCCCCCTGGCATCATGAACCCCATGTTGACCACCAACACAGAGACAGACCCGTTGGCCGGGTTGCCCACCGTTGACGCCATCGAACAAGAACTCCTCCGCTTAGAAGGCCTCGTATCCAAGGTGCGCGCTCGGCAGAGCCAACTGCTCGGTGAGATCGACCGGATGCAAGTCCCCACCGCAGACGGCACCCGCTCCCTCAAAGAATGGATCACCGGACGCCTCGCTGTACATCCCAAGACTGCGTCCGACCTCGCCGTACTCGCCACAGTCGACCATGATGTGGTGCGATCCCAACTCGTGGCAGGCATATGGTCAACCGACCGAGCCGCCGATATGCAACGGTTGATCAGCACCGGCGCCCCACCGGATGTGCTCGACGAGGCCGCAGGGATTCCAGTGTCACAGTTGGGGCGCTTCACCGCCCAACAACGCCGCATGACCCCCATCGAGGAACAGGACGCGTTTGAGATGCGTCGCCTGTGGATCCAACCCAACTTGGACCACACCCTCGCCACCGGCACCATCACCCTTTCTGGTGCCGACGTCGACGTCCTCCTCCAAGCACTCGACAAACGAGCCGACGAGTTGGTGACTGCCGATGACCCGCACCGACCCCGCCTCGAACAACGCCGCATCGACGCACTGGTGTCGTTGGCGTTAGACGCCAACCTCACCCCGGACACACAACAAGATGCCAGAGACGACACCGACACACCCGCACCGGGATCGGAATCGGGGTCGGGGTTGGGGCAGCGCCGGTTGAAGGCCCACATCTTCGTCACCGCAGACCAAGCCGCCGCCACCGGTGGCGAAACCGGGGCGATCACCCGCACCGGGATCAAGATCGGACCCAACACGTTGGAAGAGATCCTCTGTGTAGGCGAAACCACCACCACCCTCATCACCCCAGACGGCCTGTACCAGGTCCGCACCAACGGCGACGAGATACCCCAACGCACCCGCAACTACGTGTACCACCGCGACAACGGATCGTGCACCGCAGACGGCTGCACCAGCCGCTACCGCCTCGAAGTCCACCACATCCTCCCCAGATCACAAGGCGGCACCCACCACCCCTACAACCTCACCTTGTTGTGCTGGTTCCACCACCACGTCGTCATCCACCAACAAGGCCACACCATCAACCCCAACACACCAACCCACCGCAGACGCTTCCACCCACCAAACCCCACCAGAGCACCACCCCACCACTAAACCCCGACCTCCCCACACCCGACAGGACGCCGCACCCAACAGCCCGCCCGGTCGAACGGCGGCACAGCGGCGCGTCTCACACCTTTCCCGGTTCGTCTAGATAGGGGCGCAGATGGCGCGTCGGCGCCTCGGACCCTCCGATGAAGGCGAGTGCTTGCGCCGGCTAGGAGCTCTCGGAGACGGTCTTGAGCTTGGCGAGGCCCTTCTCGAAGTCGGGGCCCACCATGGCGTCCATGCTCTTGAAGATGCCCATGAGGCGGGTCATGAGCGTGTTCTTACCGGTCATCGCCCATGTCACGTTGGTGCTGTCGCCCTGCGGCTCGAGTGTGAAGACGGTGCGGTTGTTCGCCTTGAACGGCTTGAGGAACTGGAGGGCGATCTCGACTTGGTCGGGCTCGGAAGCGTTCTTGATCTCCATCCGGCCCTCACCCACCTTGCGGTTGCCGGTCCAGGCGTACTTCGCACCGACGCCGGAGTCGGGGCCGGAGTACGTCTTCTCCATGGTCGGATCCAGCTCTTCCCAGGGCGACCAGGCCTCCCAGTTGTGGAAGTCGATCAACTGTCCGTACACCCGCTCCGCCGGAGCGGCGATCGTCGTGGAGCGCTCCACCGTGTATGTGTCAGCCATGACCCGACGGTAGCGATCGGGTCGGTGCCGTGCCGGGCCGAGGGTCCAAAATGGCCGCCGCAACTCGTCGCACCCGCACAGCTACGTGATCGGTAGATTTCTCAGCAAGGAGGAATTGCGTGGGCGCATACGACTTGGTGGTCATCGGATCCGGACCGGCGGGCGAGAAGGCGGCGGCGATGGCCGCTTACTTCGACAAACGAGTGGCGATCGTGGAGCGTGAGGAAAGCCCCGGCGGTACTGTCGTGCGGCGCGGTGGCATCCCGACGAAGACACTCCGCGAGGCGGCGGCTTACCTCTCCAGCTACCACCGTCGCGAGGTCTACGGCGTGGGGATGGAGATCGCACCCGACGAGATGCTCGAGGTTCTGCGGGGCCGCGCAGCCGAGGTCGTCGATCTGACCACTGATGCCGTGCAGCGCAACATCGACCGTCATCGCATCGACATCGTCACGGGAACCGGGTCGCTCACGCCCGATGGCAGGGTCGCCGTGACCGCCGACAATGGAGACGTCACCACGCTCGATGCCGATGTCGTGTTGATCGCTACCGGATCGCGCCCCTTCCGTCCCGGCAACATCCCGTTCGACGATCCGGCCGTGGACGACTCGGACTCGATCCTCGCTCTCCAGTCGATTCCCAAGTCACTCGTCGTGATCGGGGGAGGTCCGGTCGGTGTGGAGTATGCATCGATCAGCCTGGCGCTCGGTGTCGACGTCACGCTCGTCGACGCCGCACCCCGGCTCATCCCGTTTGCCGATGAGGAGATCAGCAAGACGCTGGCTGCGGCACTCGAGGCCGATGGCGCTCGCTTCATCTTCGAGGCACCGGGCAGCACGATCGAGCGCACCAGCCGTGGGCTCGAAGTCACGCTTCCCACTGGTGAGGCCCTGACGCCCGAGAAGGTCCTCTTCGCTGCCGGACGAGTGGGCAACACCGAGGGTCTCGGGCTCGAGGATGCCGGTGTCGTCACGGACGATCGCAACCACATTCTCGTCGACGAGCACTTCCAGACCTCACGCCCCGGCGTTTACGCCGCCGGGGACATCGCCGGTCCACCCGCCCTCGCATCTGTGTCGGCCGAACAGGGACGCATCGCGATCTCCCATGCCTTCGATCTCGGCGTCGTGGAGCATCTCGACACCGTGCCCGTGTTCGGCGTCTACTCGATACCCGAAGTCGGCATGGTGGGCCTGACCGAGCTGGCGGCTCGCGACAAGGGTCACGACGTCGCCGTTGGGCGCAACCTGTTCCGCTCCAATCCGAGGAGCCGGATCGCCGGATCGGAGACCGGCATGGTCAAGCTGGTCGTCGACAAGACCGATCACAAGTTGCTCGGGGTCCACATCGTCGGTGACGAAGCCGCCGAGCTGGTGCACATCGGGCAGGCCGCCATACATGCCGGCGATCCGGTGGAGCGATTCATCCATTCCACCTTCAACACACCAACGAGAGCCGAGGCGTACAAGTACGCAGCCTACGACGCACTCCAGGACATCAGCGGCCACCGCCTCTCCGGCTGAAAGTTCGCAGAGACGCCTCTCGTCCTCGCCGCGTAGGGTTGGGTTGGGAGGAGGTACGAATGTCGCTGCGCCCTCGCATAGCAGTGATGCTTGCGGTGCTCGTGGTTGCGACTTCACACGTAGCCGCCGCACCCGCCGCCGAGGGTGAGGCCACCATCATCCGAGACGAGTACGGCGTCCCCCACATCTTCGCCGAGACGACGCACGACCTCTTCTACGCATTCGGCTATGTGCAGGCCCAGGACAGGCTGTGGCAGGCGGAGCTACTACGTCGCCAAGCCACCGGCCGGCTCGCCGAGGTGTTGGGTGCCGGGTCGGTGGCCTCCGACGTCGAGGCGCGACTCTTGTTCGGCCCAACGGAGCGACGCGACGCGCTCTATGCGGCGTCGTCGGAGTCCCTCCGCGAGACGCTGGATGCCCACGCAGCCGGCATGAACGATTGGATCGCCGAGGCCAGCGCCACGGGTGCGCTACCACTCGAGTACTCCGCATTCGGCGTGACGCCACAGCCGTGGACGGTCGACGACACCATCGCCGTGGCCATGGCTTTGGGGGCGAACTTCGGCTGGGCCGGGTCCGATGAGTTGACCACCGTCGCAGTGTTCAACGGTCTGGTCACCGCGCTGGGGCCGGCAGCTGCTGCCGAAGTGTTCGCCGATACCCACTGGCTCAACGATCCCGATGCTCCCACCACGGTGCCCGGTGCGGATACGGCAGCCATCACTGCGACACCGGCTGAGGTCGATGAGACGATGGTGCGCGCCGCCGCGCGAGTGACCGCCGACCGCGAAGCTGCTCGCATCGCCCGGGAGCGAGCCGGACTCATCGCGCCGAACCACGCCTCCAACGCAGCGGTGATCGGCTGGTCTCTGAGCCGGGATGGCGCTCCCTTGCTGCTCGGCGGTCCGCAGATGGGTTACACCGCACCCCAGATCAACCACGAGGTCGGCCTGCACGGCGCCGGTTTCAACGTCACCGGGATGACGATCGCCGGTTTCCCGCTCGTCCCGATCGGCGTCGGCGACGGCTTTGCCTGGACGTTGACATCGGGCGGGACCGACAACTCCGACATATTCGTGGAGACCTTGAACCCGGATGACCCGACCGAGTACTGGTTCGATGGCGCCTGGCATCCACTCGATTGCCGTGTCGAAGCCATTGCTGTGGCCGGAGGCGATGCGGTGCAGCAGACGATGTGCGCCACCCACCACGGACCGATTTTGGCCGTCGACGGAACCACCGCCTTCAGCTTGCAGACGGCGACCGACGGCAAGGAGCTGACATCGTTCGAGGCGTGGATGTTGCTCGGCACCGCCACCAACATCGACGAGTTTGCGTCCCTTCTTCCCGGTGTCGCCTACAACTTCAATGCGCTGTACGCCGACAATGCCGGGAACATCGCCTACTGGCACATCGGGCATATGCCCATCCGCGCTGCCGGGCTCAACCCGCTGTTCCCTGCATCGGGTAGCGGGGATGCCGAATGGCAAGGCTTCCTACCCTTTGCCCTCAACCCTCAGGTAGTCAATCCGGCGCAGGGATGGCTGGCGAGCTGGAACAACAAACCGGCACCTGGCTGGCTCAACTCGTCGGCCGACTTCTGGAGGTGGGGTGGTGCGCATCGGGTGAACACGTTCATCAACGTGCTCGAGGCCGTCGCACCGGGGACGGCAACGACGCGAACGCTGGAGCTTCTCAACCGCACCGGTGGGTTCACCACCGACACCCCGAGTGGCCAGGCGGGGTCGGTGTTCGTCAGCACCTATCTCGCCGAGATGATGGCTCAGCTCGACCCGTCGACCGATCCACGCATCCGGCCGATCATCGATCTGCTCAAGCGGTGGGATCAGCTCCAGGTCGACCGCAACGGCGACGGTCTCTACGACGGACCGCAGGGAGCCATCTTCAATGCGTGGTGGTTTGCGCTGAGCGAGCGGGTCTTCGCCGACGACACAGCCGGCCTCATCGACCGGTTCGTCATCGGCAACCTCATCGACCGGCTGCTTGCAGG
>JBFISM010000137.1:0-9777 GCA_041608535.1 Acidimicrobiia bacterium | reverse complement strand
GACTGCACCGGACACTTCCGGCGCGATCTCGGGGGACGGAAGGGGGTGCTCGAGGGGGAACGACTCTGTCGTGCCCCCTCGATCTGGTCGCAGCGACCTGCGCGGTGCGACCAGGAAGAAGAGGGCGCGCCCCGACAGGGGCGCTCTCTACAAGCTCGCTCGAAACCTGTTTCGAGCGAAACCCCCTATTCGTGGGTTTCGAGAAATTCGTACAGCTCGGCGAGGTCGACGCCGGGGATGGTCTCGACGGGCATGGCGGCGAGGACGTGGGAGTTGGGGCGGACCGAAGGCCAGGCGTGGCCGTCCCACTTGGCTGCAAGCGCCTCGTCGGGCACCCGGCAGCACGAGCCGCTCGGGCACCGTGACACGGAGTGCCGTTCGGTGTCTCGTCCTCGGAAGTACTGGGCCTCGTCGAAGGTGGCGCCGGTGGTGATGGCGCTCTGCCTGTCCTCGTTGACGAACGTGCCGCACCAGTACGTCCCGATGCCCGTGTCGGTGTATTGGTAGTGGATGGAGAACGTGTCTTCGCTGGAGAACGCCCGACGGGTTCCCCACTCCCGGCACAATCGCTGGCCCTCGATGGCCCCCTCGTGGTTCTGCGGGAACGGCACGTCGTTGTTCTCGTACGCCTTCCAGATGAACCCCGCCTCGTCGGAGCGAACGAAGTGCGTCCGCAACCCCAGATGCTGTGTCGCCAGATTGGTGAGACGGTGCGCCGCCATCTCGTAGGAGACGGAGAAGGTGTCACGGAGATCCTCCACCGACAGGTCACGCGCCTTCTTGTGCATCTCGAGAAACGGCACGGCAGCACGCTCCGGCACCAGCACGGCGCCGGCGAAGTAGTTCGCCTCCACACGCTGGCGGAGGAAACCACCGAAATCGGTCGGATCCGTGTGACCCAGTGCAAAGTGGCCGAGTGTCTGCATGAGCACCGACCGAGCGTTGTCGTTCGACATCGAATTGCGCTGCGGGAGATAGATACGGCGGTTCTTGAGATCGGTCACCGAGCGAGTGGCGTGGGGAACGTCTTGGGAGCGCACCACGGAGAAGCCGAGATGCGCCGCAATCGCCAGCAGATCACCCTCGGCGAGTGCCCGCGCACCTTCGTACCCGATGACGTCGACGACCGCGCGGGCCTCCGCCTCGATCTCGTCGAAATAGTTCCCACGCTCCTTCATCTCCGCACGCAGCTCGGCGTTGGCGATGCGCGCATCCTCCCGGGTCGCGGCTGCCGGGAAAGCCCGATTCTTCAGCTCGCGGTACAGCGTCACGATGTGCTCGAGCGCCAGGTCGGGCAGCTTGGCCGACGGCTTGAGAGGGGGCAGACCGAGGTCCTGATAGAGCGGATCCTCTTGGTTGCGCTCCAGCATGGCCTCGAGCTGCGAGCGGCGATCCGGGGCTTCGTTGCTCAGTAGCTCGGCGACGGGCACGCCGAGGGCGGACGCCAGCGCATTGATGAGCCCGAGACGCGGCTCCCGCTTGCCGTTCTCCAGCTGGGAGAGGTACGGAGCCGGCTTGTCCACCTGCTCGCTCAGCGTCCGTAGCGTCAGACCACGCAGGCGCCGGTAGTGCTTCACCCGTTTTCCGAAGATGAGCGGATCGACTGTGATTGTGTCCACCAAAGCCTCCAGCAAATGTCCGCTGAGGATAAAAACAAACAAAGTTATCCGCAACTTCGGTTGAAAGTGTGCGCATCGATGAGCAGCGTATCCGCAACGGCCAGACCATCGCACGCGATCAGCAGGAGGGCACGGCACATGGAGCGGCAGCTCGAGTCGACGATGATCATGGGAGTCAAGACGTCTGGAGGCGAGGACTACCCGAGCGTGCTCACCCCCGAGGCCCTCGAATTCCTTGCTCTGCTGCATCGCCGCTTCAACAAGCGCCGGCTGGATCTGCTCGAAGCCCGGCGGGAGCGCCAGCGGCGCACGGATGCGGGAGAGCGGCCGAAGTTCCGCTGCTCCACGGAGCAGATACGCACCAGCGAGTGGACGGTCGCAGCACCTCCACCCGACCTGCTCGACCGACGGTGCGAGATCACGGGGCCCGTCGATCGCAAGATGATCATCAACGCCCTGAACAGCGGCGCCAAGGTGTTCATGGCGGACTTCGAGGACTCCGCCTCCCCCACATGGGCCGCCATGATGGGAGGCCAGGCCAACCTCATGGATGCGGTGCGTCGCACCATCTCGTTCACCAAGCCCGACGGCACCACCTACCGACTGAACGAGTCCCCGGCAACCCTGATGGTGCGTCCGCGAGGCTGGCACCTCAACGAGCGCAACATCGTCATCGACGGGGCCCCCACGTCGGCCAGCCTCGTCGACTTCGGGCTGTACTTCTTTCACAACGCCAAGGAGCTGATCGAGCGCGGTTCCGGGCCTTACTTCTATCTCCCCAAACTGGAGAGCCACTGCGAAGCGCGCTTGTGGAACGACGTGTTCGTCACCGCACAGGAGGCGCTGGGAATCCCGGTGGGAACCATTCGCGCCACCGTGCTCATCGAGACGATCTTTGCCGCCTTCGAGATGAACGAGATCCTGTTCGAGCTGCGGGAGCATTCGGCCGGGCTGAACGCCGGCCGCTGGGACTACATCTTCTCCATCATCAAGAAGTTCCGCAACCAGCGCACCATGGTGTTGCCGGACCGCAAGCAGATCACCATGACGGTGCCGTTCATGCAGGCGTACGTGGAGTTGCTCATCGACACGTGCCATCGCCGCGGGGCGCACGCAATGGGCGGGATGGCGGCGTTCATCCCCAGCCGCCACGACGCCGAGGTCAATGAGAGAGCCTTCGGCAAGGTTCGCCGGGACAAACAGCGCGAAGCTTCCGCCGGACACGACGGCACGTGGGTGGCACATCCCGATCTCGTTCCGCTTGCGACGGCAGTCTTCGACGCCGTGCTCGGCGACCGCCCCCATCAGATCGAAGTGCGCCGGCCGGTGACCGTCACCGCACGGGATCTGCTCGACACCGACATCCCGAGCGGCACGATCACCGAGTCGGGGGTTCGCACCAACGTGGACGTGGGGATCCGCTACATCGCCTCCTGGTTGTGTGGCAACGGGGCGGCGGCGATCTACAACCTGATGGAAGACGCCGCCACCGCCGAGATATCCCGCAGCCAGATCTGGCAATGGATCCACCACCGCTGCCGTACCGAGGACGGGACACTCATCGACGCCGCGATGGTGGGCCGCATCATCGACGAGGAGATCGACCGGCTCCGTTCGGAGCTGTCGGCTGAGGGGTTTGCCGCCGGCCGCTACGACGAAGCCCGCAAGGTCTTCGAACGGGTAGCGCTGACCACGCACTTCCCCGAGTTCCTCACACTGCCCGCCTACGACCTGCTCGACTGACCGAAGGGGACCATGAACATGGAAAGCACCACCGAGAGAATTGCTGCACTACAGCAGGAATGGGACACCAACACGCGGTGGGACGGCCTGCAGCGCGACTACACGGCCGAAGACGTGGTGCGGCTTCAGGGCTCGTACCCCATCGAGCACACCACGGCCCGTCGTGGAGCGGAGCGACTGTGGGAGCTGCTGCATCGCAGCGACTACATCCACGCACTGGGCGCCATGAGCGGCGGGCAGGCGGTGCAGATGGTGCGTGCCGGTCTCGATGCGATCTATCTCTCCGGATGGCAAGTCGCCGGAGATGCCAACCTCGCCGGGCAGGTGTACCCCGACCAGTCGCTGTACCCGGCCAACAGCGCACCCGCCCTCGTCCGCCGCATCAACAACGCACTGCAGCGGGCGGACCAGATCGAAGCTGCCGAGGGTGAGGTGACTCGAGAATGGATGGTTCCCATCGTCGCCGACGCCGAGGCCGGCTTCGGTGGGCAGCTCAACGCCTTTGAACTGGCCAAGGCCTTCATTCAGGCGGGTGCTGCCGGCGTGCATTTCGAGGACCAGCTCGCCTCCGAGAAGAAATGCGGCCACATGGGTGGCAAGGTCCTCGTGCCGACGGCGCACCACATCCGCACCCTCACCGCAGCCCGTCTCGCCGCAGACGTCATGGGCACGGCCACACTCGTCGTGGCCCGCACCGACTCGCTCGGTGCCTCCCTGCTCACCAGCGACATCGACGAGCGCGATCGCCAGTTCGTGAGCGGAGAGCGCACCGCCGAAGGCTTCTTCCGCGTTCGCAACGGCATGGAGGCAGCGGTGGCGCGCGGCCTTGCGTATGCACCATATGCCGACTTGATCTGGTGCGAGACGAGCACACCCGATCTCGGTCAAGCTGCCGAGTTCGCCACGGCGATCCACGCAGAGTTCCCCGGCAAGATGCTTGCCTACAACTGTTCGCCGTCGTTCAACTGGAGACGACATCTCGACGACGCCACCATCGCCGCATTTCAAAAGGAGTTGGGAGCGATGGGGTACCGCTTCCAGTTCATCACCCTGGCCGGCTTCCACTCGCTCAACGCGGCGATGTTCGAGCTATCGCGCGGCTACGCCGCGCGCGGCATGTCGGCGTACGTCGCCCTCCAAGAGCGCGAGTTCGCGATGGAGGATCACGGCTACACCGCCACCCGGCATCAACGCGAGGTGGGTACCGGCTACTTCGATCTGGTTGCGCAGACGATCTCGGGCGGCACGGCCTCCACGCTGGCGATGGAGGGCTCGACCGAGGCCACGCAATTCGAGTAGATGGTTCGGGGCCGGCCGGGCCACCTACGACGTAGCTCGTCCGGTCCCGCTCTGCGATCTGGGAGGTCGGGCGAGGCACCTCGCACTCGAGCTTCGTCCGTGCGCGCCCCGATCAGCCGACTGGGTTCTCCTCGACGCTGGCGACCACCTCACCGCGCACCATCCGCACCGAGATCAACGAGACGTGTGCCGGCGATCCGAACCGGACGCTGACGGTCGAAGGACCGGTGCCGTGGATCGTGGCGGAGAATCCCTCTTTCGGGACCGCACTGTCGAGGACGACGGATGTTGCACCGGCCGTCACTTGGATCGAGCCGCCCGTGAGGTCGTAGGTGAGCACCTGGTCGACCGGTGGTGAGATGGTCGTGGTGGTCGGAGGCAGAGTCGTGGTCACCTCAGGCGCCGTCGTCGTCACGACTGGTGGCGGCGGAGACGTCGATGGCGGCGCCGTTGGGGGCGAGGTCGACGGTGGTGGCTCCGGGCTACGAATCTCGGGGATGAACAGCGTCGTCGACGGGAAGTTGGGCAGAGTCACAGCAACCGTTGTCGTCGAGCGTGGCGGAGCGAGTGCGATTGGTCCCGGCTCGGTCGTCGGTGGTCGCGGCATCGAATCTTCGATGGCTGCCACCGGCTGCACGTCGGGAGCGTCCGGTCCCGACACCCACGACGTGAGGGCGCGCACGCCCGCCACGGCCCCCAGTGCAGCGATCAGTGTGGTCAACACCCACACGGAGACGACTGCAATTCCCCTATACGTCTCCCCCATGCGTGAAGGTATAGCAGGCTGGGATTTCGCGTGTCGCCCAAAGTGGGCGCTCAGCAGCGAGGCGTCTCTGATCCGAGCGCGGCGCTAGTCGTCGTCGTCCTCGTCCTGGGCGACTTGGGGTTCTTCATCGATGTCCACCGTCAGCTCGCCGCCCGACCACTTGATCTTGATCGACGATTTGTGGGTGGCGGATTCGAACTCGGCCTCGACTTCCTCGGGCCCGACCTCTTCGAGATCCATGTCGAATCCGGGGGTGGGACCCGCACCGAGAAGCAGGACGGTGCCCGGAACCGTCTCCACCCGCACCCAACCGCCAACCAGCTGATACGTGGTGGTCTTTGGTTCCGGCGCCTTGGTGGTCGTCGGCGCCTCGGTGGTGGTCGTTGGGGCCAAGGTGGTCGGAGTGGCCGGCGCTTGCGTCGTCGTGGGCGGCTGTGTCGTCGAGGCAGGTCCGCCGTCGTCGGGACCGGGGCTCGTCGCCACCGTCGTGCCTCCGGAGCCGGACCCGGAGCCCGAAGTGGTTCCCGGAGCCTGCGTCGTCGCCGCACCGCCGCCACTTGCCGTGACGTTCGTCGAGGTCGTTGCACCGTCGTCGGTGGTCGGTACGCCTGTGCTTCCGGGGTCGTCGTTGTCCTCGTCCGAATCGCTCACAACCGAATCGGCGGCGGCGACATCTGTGTCGAGCCCGGCGGCCGTCGGGAGCGTCGGCGTCGGGGCGTCGACGACACGTCCTGTCACGCCGCGCACTGCGGCCACGGCGACGGATGTCGCAACCAAGGTGGCGACGATCCATAGCGAAACAAAGGCTGTTCGCCTCAACATTGGGGCATAGTGCCAGAGACCAGCGTCGACAAAGCTAAGCCATGGCTAATTACCGTACAAAAGTGGCGCAAGGAAGAGAATGAGCCGGTCGACCCCTGTGGCGGGCGGTATCGTTGCTCGATGGCCACCATTCTCCTCATCGAGGACGACCAGCGGATCCGTCAGAGGCTGGCCGATCGGCTGACCGAGCTGGGCCATGCAGTGGACACGGCGGCACGGGGAATCGCCGGCGTGGAGGCCACGGTGGCGAGCACACCGGACATCGTGGTGCTCGATCTCGGTCTGCCGGATCTCGAGGGCTCGGAGGTGCTTCGCATGATCCGTGCGGTGAGCGAAGTCCCCGTCGTGATCGCAACCGCCCAGAACGATGAGCGGCAGATCGTGCACCTGCTCGACTTGGGAGCCGACGATTACCTGGTCAAGCCTTTCGGAGCAGAGCAACTCGAGGCCAGGGTGCGGGCGGTACTGCGGCGACGAGGTAGTGGCGAGGACGACAATGTGGTCACCGTCGGCGGGCTTCATGTCGACCTCGATGCGCACACCGCGAGTCTCGACGGTGAGGCGCTCGAACTCACCGCCAAGGAGTTCGAGCTGCTGGCCTATCTTGCCGAACGGGCCGGCAAGATGGTTTCGAAGCGAGAGCTCATGGCCGAAGTGTGGAAGCAGCCCTACGGTGGCGCCGACAAGACCGTCGATGTGCACCTGTCCTGGCTGCGTCGCAAGCTCGGCGAGCGAGCCTCCGACCCCAGGTACATCCAGACCAAGCGCGGAGCCGGAGTCAGACTCGTCGACCCATCGACGTGAGACGCCGCCTCTTCACGCTGACGGGTGCGGTGTCGCTGCTGATCGTCGTCGCCTTCGTCGTGCCGCTCGCCGGGCTCGTCCGCCAACTCTCGCACGACCGCGCCATCACCACGGCGGAGAACGTCGCCCAATTCACCGCTCTCTCGCTGACGGCCACTGCGGACGACGGCCGATCCGCAGCCGAACGTGCCGTGACGTCCAATCGCGGCATCTTGCTCTCCGTGATCCTCCCCGACGGTACGGTCGTCGGCCGTCCCCTCGACCCCGGGGAGGACATATCCCGCCCGCTGCAAGGCACGGCCGGACGGGCCGCGGTCGAGGGCGGCGAGGCGGTGTACGCACCCGCCTTCACACCGGACGGGATCACCATCGTGCGGGTGCTCGTGGAAGAGGAGCAGCTGCGCGCCGGGGTTGGCGGCGCCTGGCTGGGTCTGGGCATCCTCGGGCTGGTTCTCGTCGTACTTGCGGTGTGGCTGGGCGACCTGCTCGGACGTAGCCTGCGCCGCCCCGTCGACGAGCTCGCCGTCGCTGCCCGGACCCTGGCAGGCGGCAACCTCGAGACGCGGGTGGAACCGTCGGGACCCGCCGAAGTGCAGTCTGTTGCCCACCAGTTCAACCGCATGGCGGAGCAAGTGTCCGAGCTGTTGCGCCACGAGCGAGAAACGGCGGCCGACCTGTCGCACCGATTGCGCACCCCGATGGCTGCGTTGCGACTCGAGATCGAGTCGGTACCGGAGACCGAGATCCGAGAGAGACTTCTCGACGATCTCTCCGAGTTGGAACGCGTTGTCGACTTCGTCATCGCCGAAACCCGGCGTCCCGATCGACAGCGACGCAGCAACGCGTGCCGGGTCATCGACGTCGTCACCGAACGAGCCACGTATTGGGAAGCGCTCGCCGAGGAACAGGAGCGAGCCACGACCACGGCCGTCAATGCCGATGGTGAGCTGCTCGTCGAGCTGTCCCGCGAGGACCTGGCTGCCGCTCTCGATGCCGTCATCGGCAATGTCTTCTCGCATACCGACGAGGGGGTTCCGTACCGGATCACCTGCACTGTGAGGGGAGCTCTCGGAACAGTCATCGTGGACGATGCCGGCCCCGGAATCCCGCCACGAGCGCTCGATCGGGGTGTCAGCCTCGGTGGCGGCACCGGACTCGGGCTCGACATCGCTCGTGGGACCGCCGATGCCACCGCAGGATCGTTGTCGGTCGAGGCGAGCCCGATGGGTGGAGCAAGAGTCGTGCTGTCGCTCACCGGCACACCGATACCGCGCCCCGGGAGAATCACCCCACCCGTCCCGGTCGACCGGCCGAATCCCGTCATCGCCAGCGATGTAAAACTTCCTTGACAAGATGTGAAGGTCGCTTTACCTTCCCGGCTGTAAAGCAAACTTCACACAGCGGAGCGCCCCGTGGGACGAGTCAGCAGCGAGACAGCGGCCGTTCGGCGCAACATGCAGCGGTATTACCGGAGCTTTGCACCGGCAGTCGTCCTGTATGCGCTGGGCACGATGAGCCTCTTTGTCGCCGAGGGGCGCTCGACCGCAACTCAGCTCGCTCTGGCGGCCATACCGGTTGCGGGTGTGATCTGGATGACCGTCGCCATCGTCGGGCTGTACCGGAGGAGCGATGAGCTGGTGCGCAGACACATGCTGCAGGGAGCAGCAACGGGGTTTGCGTTCGGCATCCCGGCCCTGGCGATCGCCGGACTCGTCTTCTCCTTTCTCGACGAGCCGCCCGGCGACCCTGCCGTCTACGCCGTCTGGGGGCCGTTCATGATCGCAATGGTTGCCTGGTCCGCAGGCTGGGCGCGGGCCCACCAAGCCAAGGCCTGAGTGCCGTGGAGAACAGGATCAGGGAGCTGCGACAAGAGCGGCACTGGACCCAAGTCGAGTTAGCCGAACGGCTCGACGTCTCGCGGCAGACTGTCATCGCCATCGAACGAGGTCGCTACGACCCTTCGCTACCACTTGCGTTTTCGATCGCACAGATCTTCGGACTCAAGATCGAGGACATCTTTCACCCGTGATCGCGGTGAACGCACTGGGGGCTCGCTCTCGTGGAAGCGAGCCCCCAGTGAAAGCCCGGGTGTCCTGGCCGGTTGGGGAGCGGCCTCGCCTAGCCCGAGCGTCGGTAGCGATGCGGCCGTTTGGCCCTCGTCGGTGAAGGTCTGGGGAATGCGGGATGAGTCGGCACGCAGCGATTCTCCGGGGATGTGGCAGGGGTGGTGTCGGGGCGGACGGACGCCGGCATCGTCGACGGTCCGTCCCGCCTCGCACTTCGTGTGTCGGGGGAGCCGACACGGGGTAGGGCCCAAATCGCACCTTCAGTTGGG
The DNA here is from genome assembly GCA_041608535.1 of Acidimicrobiia bacterium. Taxonomy (GTDB): domain Bacteria; phylum Actinomycetota; class Acidimicrobiia; order Spongiisociales; family UBA5794; genus JBFISM01. The sequence goes on along the minus strand of JBFISM010000137.1, from coordinate 389 downwards.
ACGAGGGTGACAGCGGCTGTGGGGAGATTCAGTCGCTCTGGCATCGGGCCTCCGGTACCGGGTACGGCCCCACAATGCGGAACGCGGGCTCAACCGCACATCCAGCCATGGTTAACACATCCCCAAATGGCGAATGAGTCGGGAGACCTACTGTTTTGGTCGCTGAGATCCGCATTGCAGGAACGCCGGCGAACAACAGGGCGGATCAGCTCCCGGGGCTACCGCCAGACCTCACAGTGGGACAACCACCGCACCCATCCGGGTGCGAGCGAACGCAGCAGCCGCGTACTGTTTTGGTCGCTGAGATCCGCATTGCAGGAACGCCGGCGAACAACAGGGCGGATCAGCTCCCGGGGCTACCGCCAGACCTCACAGTGGGACAACCGCCG
>JBFISM010000136.1:0-9826 GCA_041608535.1 Acidimicrobiia bacterium | reverse complement strand
GGCGGGGGCGTTCGGTCAGGGCGCGGAGGGAGTGGGATTCGAACCCACGGAACCCGCTGGGGGTTCGGCAGTTTTCAAGACTGCCACGCCCTGTCTGGGACGCGTCCTCAGTGACAGGGGAATCGGCCGAAAACCGTTGATACACAACAATCTCGGGCTTTGCAAGAGTTTGCATCATTGCGGGTCGATGCTCGCCCCTTCTGGTTCTCCCGCGCCCCCAGCGCGCCCCGAGCGTTCGTCTACTGGCCGGGGAGACAACTGGGATCGTGGCGGACCTCCCGTCGACACACAGTCCGTTCATCGGCGCACAGTGCTCGCCAGCTCGAACCTCGCGACCTTGCACCGATCTGCCGTCGACCAGCCGCGACGCCTCCTCATCGCCCGCATCCAGAGGCGCACGCCTACGTGCCGCTCGGCGCTATTGCGGTGACTGCTCGTTTTCAGCCCCGATTTGGTGATCGGCGCTGTTCGCATGCGGGTGCAGCGGCGACCTGGTTTGGAGACACCCGGCCCAGACCAGCTGGTGGCCCCGTGGGATGGCACTACGGCGCGCATCGTCCCTCAGTCCGTGACGCCATTGGCAGATTTAGCGATCGCTGTCGTACGAACAGGCAGCTGGGTGCCTTCGTAGGGTAGGAGTGGAAAGGGAGGCGTGTTGCCCGACGCCGGTGATGAGAAGTCGTTCGACGGCTTTGTGCGCGATGTGGAGCCGCGCCTTCACGATGCATTGTCGGCGGCGTTGGGGTTCGAGGTGGGCCGCGACGCCACTGCGGAGGCTCTGGCGTATGCGTGGGAGCACTGGGATCGGATGAGCGATTTGGACAACCCTGCCGGGTATCTGTACGTGGTGGGACGGAATCTGGGGCGGCGGATGCTTCGGCGGCGCCGGGTGACCTTGATGCCGGTCGATATCGAGCGCACGCCCTGGGTAGAGCCCCACCTACCGGAGGCGCTGGCGAACCTTCCCGATCAGCAGCGCGTGGTGGTGATGCTGCTCCATTGCTACCAGTGGACGATGAGTGAAGTTGCTGAATTGCTCGATGTGTCGAAGTCGACGGTGCAGAGCCATGCGGAGCGTGGCATGGCGCGGCTTCGTGATCGGATGGGGGTGAAGCTGTGAGCACCGATCTGTTGACGCAGCTCGCCGAGTACGGCCGGGACAGTCGGGAGCAGCGGCAGTCCGTCGACCTCGCCGAAGTCCTCGCCAAGGGCGAAGCGGTGCGCTCGTTGCCGCTGCCGGAGCCGCTCGAACCAGGCGTACGGACAGGGCGCCGGTGGTGGGCCGCTGTCGCCGCCGCAGTGATCGTCCTGCTCCTCGTCGGGGGGGCGGCATGGTTGGCTCGGACCGGCGACGAGGCTGAGCCGGCCGATCAGCCGACGGTCACCACGAGCCCTCCGGAAGAGTCGACGGTCACCACGAGCCCTTCCGAGGAGTCGACGGTGACGACCGAGGTCTCTGACGATTCGGTTGCGGAGACGACGTCGGCTGCTGGGGCCGGGCTGGTTGCGCCGGGTTCGTGGACCGTGCTGGCTACCTCTTCTGGTTCCGATTCTGCAGGTTCTCTGGCCGGTCGCGCCGATGACGTGAGGTCGTGGCCGGGCGTGCTCGACGTGGTGGTTATTGATAGCGGCGCTGCTTGGCGGGATGTCGTGGGCTTGCAAGAGGACTGCACGGATCCCGACTCGGTCCCGTGCGGGGCTGGGCTGGCCGCGCTCACTGTGGTGTCCCAGATGCAGCAGACTGCGATGCGGTTCGAGTCTGACTTCGGGATGAATGCGGTCACCGCGATCGAGGCGCCCCGCGCCTCGTTTGCGGGCTATGTGGATGCCGCAATCGAGAACGCCTCGCCGGTTCCGTTGGAGTTCGATCCCGCGGGGTTGGGAACCGAGATTCCGCTGGCCGGACCATCCGTGCCCGTGTCGGGGCCGGTCTGTGACGACGTGGATGTCAGGGCGGTGATTCGGATCGTGGTCGATGGTTTCGAGATCGATGCGTGCACGGCAATCTACGACGAGGCGCTCGTGCTGGAAGTCGCTGGCGGCGGGGGCACGGGATTCGAGATCGGTGACCTCCTCGTTGATCGGGCCGGCACCCGATCGGTGCTCTTCGACCCCGGTCCGTTCGGTGGTCGAGAGGTGTACGCCATGGCCGGGTTACCGCTCGATGCGGCCATCGTCACTGCTGGACTCGCCGACGGTTCGGTCGTCTGGCAGCGGCCTCTGGCGGGTATGGCGCTCTTCGTCGAGGGCTCGCAGGGCAAGCTCGTCACTCCCTTCTCGCTCCTCGATGCACGGGGCGACGAGATCGCCCGCATCGACTTCGCGGAGGGGTCGGCCCTCTTGACCGACTTGCGCATCGATCCGAACGCGGTCGCCAGCCCACCCGCTGGGCTGCCGACGCCACTCGAGCTCACCTTGTATGACGTTGCGTTTGCAGGAGGCTTGCCGCTCGTGCAGGCCGGCGGGGGGATTTGGGGCGTCGTCGGCGACGAAGACGGTCTGGTGCGCCTCGATCCCGGTTCCGGGGAGACATCCGAGGCGGCGCCGATCGGGGCAGTCGACCTGACGGCGACGGAGGACGCGGTGTGGGCACTCACCGCGCAAGAGGGCACGTTTGCAGCGGTTGTCAGCCGGATAGACGCAGCCACGGGGACCATCAGCCACACCTACGAGTTCCCGGGCGAAGCAGCGTGGGGTCGTCGCTTGGCCGTTGCCGGCGGCGCCGTGTGGGTGAGCTACGTCGGCGGCATTGGCCGTATCGATATCGCCACGGGCGCAGTCCAGACAGTTCCTGTTGGGGGGCCCGAGTCGGTGTGGTGGGTGGGTGAGGTTGATGATGCGTTGTGGGCGCACCGTCCTGGATCGACTCTGCGGCGTGTGAATCTCGTGACGATGGAGATCGAGACGTTCGCCAGCGGTGAGGGTGACACGGATCCGGGTGCGGTCTTGGCCGGCGATGCGATCTGGGTCGTCGATCTCGAGGGCATCGTCTCACGCTTCGATCTCGACTCTTTGGCGTCGTCCGGCAGGGTCGACGTCGGTGGCGGCAACGGATGGGGGGTCTACGCGGATGGCGGTGTGTGGGTGCCTCACGGGCCTCAGGGGACCGTCACGCGGATCGACGCCTCAACGGGTGACGTGACCGACGTGATCGAAGTGGGCGACGAGGTCGGGTGGACGGTTGCGACCGAAGACGCTGTTTGGGTGCAACTCGTCACTCCCGTGCCCGACGGCATCGAGGCACCTGGCACGGTGGCCCGAATCGACACTGAATCACGGCAGGTCACGGATGTCGCAGAAACGGGCAGCGGAGGGTGGCTGTCTGTCGTGGATGGAGCCGTGTGGGTTCTCGGCGGCGATACGACCACCCGGATCCTCCCCGACGCCAGCTGACGCCCTGGAGATGTTCGCTGCCCTACCTACTGGTGTTTGTGCCGCATGTCGAGCCCGGGTTGCCGGCGGCGCTGAAGTCGCTGTCGGAGGCGCAAGGGGCGGCGGAGGTGTTGGTGTACGTGTTGGAGTGGATCGAGCGGGAGGCAGCCGAGCTGCTGGAGGCGTAGCAGTCCACGGTGCGGCGGCACTCGGCGCTTTGGCGAAACTGCAGTCCCCGTTGGTGGGCCCGTTCGCCAACCCACCGAGCGGCGGCGCGACGATGGTCGGGATGACCCAATCGGTTGAGCACGGCGACCACGGCCCTGATCCACCGCCGCACAGATCAGCCACAACCACGAGCGATCGCGCGCACGCCGTTCCGAACAGATCCGGCAGTTTTGAGCGGGGAGCTGACGCGCTGGGTGGTGTCAGCTCCCCGACTCCGGGTTCAGCGGCTGGCGCCGGCTACGAAGGTGGCCACGATGTAGGTGGCGTGCCGGTCCAAGGAGCGTCTGGCTCGGTCGTATCGCATGGTGGTTCGTGGGTCGGCGTGCGAGGCGGCCTCCTGCACATCTCGGAGGGCAACGCCGGCGTCGAGAGCGGCGGTGATGAACGAGTGCCGCAGCGAGTGCGGTGATCGTCTTGTCGATCCCTGCCCGTCTCGACAGGCGCTTGACAATGCGGGTCGCCGCATGCCGGTCGAGTCGTCGGGTGCCGTCTCGGTTGAGGAAGATCGGTCCCTCTTCACGTTCCCCAACACATAGGTCGACGGCGCGGGCGGTTCGGGGTGCGAGGGGGATGGTGGCGATCTTGCCGCCCTTGCGGGTGATCGTCAGCGTCCGGTGCCCGCGTTCCATCCCGAGCTGCTCAATGTCAGCGTTGAGTGCTTCGGAGATCCGGAGCCCGTTTAGGGCGAGGAGGCATGCGAGGGCGTGGTCGCGGCCACCAGCCAGGCCGGCTTGGACCAGGAACATGCCGAGTTCGTTGCGGTCGAGGCCGGTGGCGTTCGACTCGTAGTCCAGCCTCGGGCGGCGCACATGCACCGCCGGTGAGGCTGGGATGAGTTGCTCTTCGACGCAGTATCGGTAGAACCCCGCGATCGTTGACAGCCGTCGCGCCACCGTCGCTCGGGCTTTGCCGTCTTGTTCGAGGCTGCGGGCGAACAGTTCGATGTGTGCCCGCTTCACTTCGAACACCTTCAGGTCGTGGCTGTCGGCCCACCCGAGCCACTGCCTGAGGTCGAGGGTGTAGGCGTCGCGGGTGGCGTCACCGTAGCCGGCCAGGAACCCGGCGATCGCTTGCCGCACGGCGAACGAGTCGAAGTCCGGCGCCACCACGAACGGCACCAGAGCTGCTTGTGTGGTTGTCATATCGTTCCTCTCACCTGTCGAGAGGAACCGGCCTGCACGAACCCGACCAGCACACCACGCACCGCGGCAACAAGCCAACCGGCAAGACGTCGCCAGGTAGCGCTGGAGGTGCCGGTCTGCGCTGTTGAGCGACGCGGGCGTTCTCGCTCCGGAACCGTTGATCTGAGCGGAGGCACCTCGGCGATTTCGACGCCGAGAGACCTCTACTGGTGTTCAACGGAGGGCGGGTGCAGTGGCTTGGGCAGGAACACGGCACCGGAGCCTCGATCGGCGACGATGTCGTTGGGGTTGCTCAGGCGGCACCGTTGCAGGCTGAGACAGCCGCATCCGATGCAGCTGTCCAATCCATCGCGCAACCGCTCCAGCGCCCTTATCTCGTCGTCGAGGCGATGGCGCCAGGATCGGGAGATCCGGGTCCAGTCGGCCTTTGTGGGCGTGCGCTCGGCGGGGAGAAGCGAGAGCGCTTCCTTGATTTCCTCCAGGGTCAGTCCGACGTGCCGCGCCGCGGCGATGAAGGCCAAACGACGGAGTTCGCTGCGCCGGAACCGACGCTGACCACCTTGTGTTCGGGACGCGTCGATGAGGCCTTCCCGCTCGTAGTACCGAAGGGCCGAGGCGCTGAAGCCGCTCCGTGCTGCGGTTTCGCTGATCGTGAGCACATCCTCCATAGGGCGAGATTATGTCTTGACTTGAAGTCAACTTCAAGTTGTACGGTCTGATACACAGTCACACCGACAGGAGGAAGACATGCCAAATGCATTGATCACTGGAGGCTCGAAGGGCCTGGGCAGGGCCCTTGCCCTAGCGCTCGCTGACGACGGCTGGGATGTCGTTATCACGGCCAGGACCCAACACATGCTCGAGGAGGTGGTTCGGGAGGGCTCCCCCCGCATCCGGGCCCTCGCAGGCAACATGCGCGACGACTCTCACCGGGTCCGGCTGGCCGACGCGGTAGGCCCGAGTCTCAACCTCCTCGTTAACAACGCCAGCCACCTTGGCCCCAGCCCGCTCCTCCCGATCGGCGCCGTCGACGAAGACGAACTGCACGCCGCGTTCGACACCAACGTCGTGTCCCCGCTCGCACTGGTCGGACACGTCCTTCCTGCGCTCAAGCAGGGTAACGGCGTCGTCATCAACGTCTCTTCGGACGCCGCGGTCGAGGCCTACGAGACGTGGGGGCCATACGGGGCATCCAAGGCAGCGCTTGACCATGCCAGCGCAGTGTTGGCCAGGGAAGAGCCCCGCCTGAGGGTGTACGCATTCGACCCAGGTGACATGCGCACCGACATGCACCAGGCGGCCTTCCCGGACGAGGACATCTCCGATAGGCCCCTACCAGAGACCGTCGTGCCGCTCCTGCGGTATATGATCTCGAGCGGGCTTCCCTCGGGACGGTACGCCGCCAGCGACCTGCGAGCCGATGCCCGATGACACTCAGAGCAGCCAAGCTGCCATTCGCGCTCCCCGACGATCGAGCAGCAAGTGCGCCGCCCGAGGCACGGGGCCTCGAGCGCGACGACGTACGCCTGATGGTCGCCTCCCCGGATCGCTACGTCGATACGACCTTGCGGCAGCTACCCGCGTTCCTGGCACCGGGCGACCTGCTCGTAGTCAACACCAGCCCGACCATGGCAGCGGCGGTGACCGGCACCCGCAGCCGCCGACCGGTTGTTGTTCACCTCTCCACGCCCCTCGACGACGGCAGGTGGGTGATCGAGCTGCGACGGCCCGATTTGGAGGGGCCGATCCTCGACGCTCGGCCCAGTGAGCAAGTCGGAGTGCCCGACGGCTCGATCCTGCTGGAGGAAGCCGCCGATAGTGGCACGCGCGGAAGGGTTCGCCTGTGGCGAGCGAGCATCGACGTCGCCGGCGGGGTGCGCTCTCTCATACGCCACCATGGCAGACCAATCCGTTACCGCTATGTGCAGGGCGAGTGGCCCCTCTCCATGTATCAGACGGTTTTTGCCGATCGATGCCGGTGGCCGGGCAGCGCCGAGATGCCAAGCGCAGGCCGACCGTTCACGGCACGACTCGTGCGGGCACTGCGGAGAAACGGCGTGGATCTCGCCTCGGTCGAGCTCCACGCCGGGGTGTCCTCCCAGGAGGCCCACGAGCCTCCTCAGCCCGAACGATTCGCGGTCTCGAAGAAGACGGCGTCACTGATCAACACGAACCTGCGCCACCAAGGGCGGGTGATCGCGGTCGGGACGACCGTCACCCGCGCCCTCGAGTCCGCCGTCGCCGAAGACGGAACGATCGTTGCCTCGACAGGATGGACCGACCTCGTGCTCGGGCCCGATCGTCCAGCGCGTATCGTCGATGGACTCATCACCGGATGGCACCCCCCGGAGGCGTCCCACCTCGACCTCTTGCGGGCAGTGGCCGGTACGAAGCTGGTGGCGAGCACCTATAGCCGCGCCATCGCCGGCGACTACCTATGGCACGAGTTCGGCGACTCGTGTCTCCTGCTCAGCGAACAGGCCGCTGAACCACCGATCGGAAGTCGGTTGACCTAGCTGATAGCTAGCGGACCCGGTGGAGTTGATCAATACCGCACATGACGCGCACCGGTCAACGAGGCGCTACGCCGGCAGAGCGCAATCGAACCCGCACTGCAAGCGGCCGAGCCCCCAGCCGAGCGAGCGACCGGCGTAGCGAGCGCGTACGGGATGCCGTTACTGAGCAGTTCGTCGGAGGGTACGTTATGGCACATAACGGTTGTTCGGTGCGGAGGAGGCACCCCGCCATGCGGTTGCACTGGTCGCCGAGGGGCGTTGATGCTTGATGTGCGTCTCTGTGGTGATCTCGCTGCTGTGGTGCTGTCTCGGACGGCTGGCACTCAACGCAGGTAATCGATCACGTCGCTGGCGGAGTAGAAATCGTGGTCGGGTGGCAGGGTGTCGAGGAGGTCGGCGACGGCCCGGTAGTCGGCGCCGCCGGTGATGACGGGAGGTTCGACGTACCCGCTGGGGCGGAGTTGAGCGAACCCGGCGGTGGCGAGCAGCCCGTTGCAGAGACAGATTCGTCCCTCGATGTTGGGAGCTCTGCCGCCCTTCACGTTGCTGTAAGGCCGTTCCGACTCACCGGGGCAGCGGTAGCCCATGGAACCCTCGGGGGTCTTGTAGGGGACCCGCAGCACCCCGAGATCACAGACTCGGCGACGATCGGCGAGCACCTGCGGATCGGAGAGGGTCCCTTCCAGTTCGATGACTTTGAAGGGGAAGCCGGTGGGTGATGCACGCCAGTCGGTGCGGACATCAATGGTGCCGTCGGCAACTTTTTGGAGGATGCGGCGTTTCAGCTCGGCGTCGAGACCCGATTCCCGACACAACGCAAACGCGGTTCCGACCTGGATCCCGGCGGCGCCAGCGTTGAGGGCGGTGCGCAATCCTTCCGGTGTTCCGTAGGAGCCGGCGAGCCAGAACGGAAGCCCGAGGTCAGCCATGCCGGCGAGGTCGACACCATCCCGATGGTCGTAGATCGGCTGGCCCCTGTCGTCGGTTCTGCGGGGTCCCCGCGGCGGTGCGTTGTGGCCCCCGGCGCTGGGTCCCTCCACGACGAACCCGTCAGGCCGATGAACCACAGAGGCGGCGAGGCCGGCGGCCAGATCGAGTGACGCCACAATCGCCAGGAACTCCGGCCGGCGCACCGTCGGTAGGTCGCGACGCGTCACGGCTCGAGGATCGAACCGGACCTCAACATCGTCGTCGCTAGAGGTCAAACCCTGGACCCGCACCGGCAACGCCACCTCCTGGTGGTTCGCCAACCGAGTCACCAGGTCCGGCAGCTCCTTTGGGTTGCCCGCACCCACGATCACACAATCGACACCGGCCAGCACGGCGCCGTAGAGCGCGAAGATCAGGGGGAGCTCGATCTTGCGCATGTAGTTGATGCCGACACGCCCGTCGTGGCCCTCCTTGGCGAGGAACACCTCGACGAAGTTGGCGGCCACCGTCAGCTCCTGCAGCTCCCCGGTGGGGTGGATGGTGAAGCTCCGCACCTTCTTGAACGGGCTCTCCTCCGGCTTGCCGCCCGGGACGTAGAAAGCCTCCACGATTCGATCAGCAACACCCGGCACCGGGAAGGCAGCCAGCGCTCTGCGGACATGACCGCCAGGATCACCGAGCTGCAACCGGCGGGCACACACCACCTCGAGCGCAGTCCCCGACACCACACCCAACTCACCTTCCCGGGCCACCGCCCTGGCAAGCGGCCAGCCCGAAATGGCCACACCCATCCCACCCTGGATGATCCTCGGCAATGCAGTTGCGGATCGGCTCATGAGCAGCGTCGAAGGTGGGGGATCGGACTGTCACCCAGTCGTCTTCAGGTTCCCACCAATGTAATCCCAGACCATCGTCGCCAAAAGACGGGGTCTTCGCATCAGAACGGACGAAACACAACGGTTTCGTCCATCGACCACCACCGGGAGCGGACGACAGGCCGCACGCCGACGTGATGCGATGAGCGGGCGGGGGCCTCCCGCTCGTCGGTGACCCGGTCATCATTCGGGTTGCTGTCTTTCACCGAGTGGAAGGAGGCCCCGGATGACAGCTTATGTTGGGATTGATCTGCATCGTCGTCGGTCGTTGGCGGTGTGCCTCGACGAGGGAGGCGAGCGGCTGTGGTGGAAGCGGTTCGAGAACTCGCCGCAGACACTGATTGAGGCGGTGACCGCGGCCGGCCCCGATCCGGAGGTGGTGTTGGAGGCCACGTGGGGTTGGTACTGGGCGGTGGATGTGCTCGCCGATGAGGGGATCGTGGTGCATTTGGCGCATCCGTTGGGGATCAAGGGGTTCGAGAACCGGCGGGTGAAGAACGATCTGGCCGACGCCGAGATGTTGGCCAACCTGCTGCGTCTCGGCACCCTGCCCGAGTCGTGCATCGCCCCCCCGCTCGATCCGGGAGCTGCGGGAGCTGGTGCGCTATCGGCACAAGCTGTCACGGCTCCGTGCCGGGTTGAAGTCCCAGATCCATGCCGTGCTGGGCAAAGAAGGGATACTGCCCTTCCTGCGGGACTTGTGGGGTCCGGTCGGGTTCGAGTTCCTCAACAACGTCAGCCTCGGTGACGCCTACGAGATCCG
>JBFISM010000135.1:0-9967 GCA_041608535.1 Acidimicrobiia bacterium | reverse complement strand
GGCCGTGTCATTCCACGGCATCGCCGTGCCGTCGTTGCCGTGGTAGATGAACCGGGTCTCGCCGCTGCCGTGGTCGTACCGCTTGAAGACGACGGCGGCGTCGGTGCCGTCCCAGTAGTGATCTTCGATCTGCACCGTCACCCCGGGGTCGGGGGAGAGGTCGGGACCGGTGTAGTGGTACGCCGGGTAGGGCGGCTCGGGCAGGGAGAGGAACCAGTGGGGGTGCTCGATCACCCAGCGGCCGTCGATGCCGACATGGTTCGGCACCATGTCCGACGCCAGGCGGACCCCACGTTGCCATGCTCGGTTGCGCAGATTCTCATACGCCGCCTCCCCACCGAGGTCTTCGGCGATGACGTAGTCGTAGAGGGCATAGGCCGAGGCGACGGCGTCGGGATCGCCCCGCATCTGCTTGATGGTGCGAGAGGCGATTGATCGTTCCCACAGGCCGATGAGCCACAGCCCGGTGAAGCCGGCGGCGGCGATCCGGTCGAGTTCCGCGTCGGGGATCTGGTCGAGGCGGCTGATGTCGCGGCCGTGGTCGCGAGAGAGCTGGTGGAGCCACACGTACGTCGATTTGGCGAGGAGCACGAGACGCGGCATCCACGAGCTGTCTGCGGAGAACCGCTCGTACTCTCCGGCGCCTGCCGCAAGCGAGACGGCGTCGGGGACCGGTGGTGGGGCGAATCCGAGGCCGCCCTCCTTGCGTTCCTCGACGAGGACGTCGCCGGCGCGCAGGATTCGGTCCAGGATGGCGGCGAAGCGGTCGCCGAGCAGGCCTCCCCAGCTGTCGCGAATGAAGCGCAGCTGCCCTTCGAGCGACGTGGGACTGGCCTGGGCCGGGGCTCGCAGCACCCGGAGAAGTGACATCCCGTCGCCGGCGCCGCCCTCCACGGGTTCGAGCTCGTCGAAGAACCGCTCCAGGGCGGCGATACTTCGCTCGTACGCCGTGGTGGCCTCGAGCGGTGCGTCGTCGAACAGCTCACGGAACCGGAAGTTGGCGGGGTTCTCGTTGCCGAGACGCAGCATGAGCAGCTCTTCGATCGTGACCTGGCGATGAGGCCGGCCGTCGCTGGTGCCGGCGAGGTAGTCGGCGACAGTGGCGTCGCCCGCGTCGACGGCGAGTGGGGGAAAGTGCGTCGTGAACTCGGCGAGGAGGCCGTCAGTGGTGTCGGAGCCGAGGTCGCGGCGAAGCTGATCGAGGGCATCGCCGAGCAGATCCGGGTGCTGGCGCTCGATGTAGCCCTGGACGACCAGCCGGAGCACCTCCTCGATCACTCCGGCGGCGAACAGTTCGCCGGTCTTCACCGCCGACTCCGGGAAGCGGGCGGCGTCGCGCACGGCGTTCATGTTGTGCGCAACCCGCTGCGCCCGCGGCAGGTCGGCCGTGGGAACCGTGCCGCGCGGCGAGAACAGCTCGGTCGTCAATTGGTATCGAGTTCGGGCCGGCCGAACGACGTGCATCAGGTTTCCTCCACTCGGGCGGGCCTCTCGGTCGGGCGGGCCCTACCTTACGTCGCAGGGGGGGACCGTACGTGGGGACCGATGGCGGTTGCGGCAGCGGCCGGCCTACCCGGCGAGCACCGCTTCGATTGCATCGATGACGACATCGGGCCGGTCGAGATGAATGAAGTGGCCGGCGTCTCCGACGACGAAGTGGGTACTGTTCGTCGAGAGTTCTGCCAGTTCAGCTTGCAGAGCGGCCTCGATCGCCGGGTATTCGGCTTGCATCTCCTCGACCGTGCTGGTCGACAGTCCCGGGGGCGGGTTGTCTGTCGCAGAAATCCCAGCCTCGAGCACCACCAGGGGAAGGTCTCCGAGGTCGCCAAGGCCGGCGAGCTCTTCGCTGCTCGCTTCGAGGTCCAGGTTCTCCACGTTGTCGACCAAGCTGTCCCCGATCTCGCTCCATGCCTCCGGGGACAGCGCCTGCCGGAGACGGGCAAGAAATTCTTCGTGTGTTGTATCCACGAGGACCATTCCAACGACATCGTTCGGGTACTGGGCGGCGAACAACCGGACGCTGAGACCGCCGGCCGAGTGGCCGACGAGGACATAGGGCGCTGTGACATTGGCGGCGGTCAATGCTGCGGTGAGGTCGTCGACGGCGTCTTGCATCGTGCGATGGTCATCGGCGGGAGGTCGGTCGCTGAATCCCATGCCGGCTCGCGACGTGAAGCAGACCCGCGTTGTGTCGTCGACGGCGTCTTGTACGGCTGTCCACTCGAATCCGCTCGAATCGAGGCCGTGTTCGAGGATGACAGTGGGTGAACCGGTGCCGGCGCAACTCACGAAGAGCCTGCGATCGCCGATATCGACGAGTTCGCCCCGGTTGTACATGCCGAAGAGTCGGTAGGCCTGAAATCCGAGATATCCGAGAACAATCGCCAGCACGCCGGCGATGGCGATGCGCAGCCACCTTCTCTTGGGGCGTGCCGCCCGTTCGGTGGTTGGTGAATCCAGCGCAGTGGTCATAGCCAACTCCTTTCGAATTGGCCCATCTATTCACCGTACGCCTTCTGCCAGGTATTGGGACAGTGATTTGCAGCGCGATACAGTCGAGCGTATGGAGGTCCTCGGCTTCGACCACATCGTCATCAGTTGCCGCTCCGTCAATGACATGGTTGCGTTCTATCGCGAGGTGCTCGGCTTTCGCGTCGGTGAGGAGCGACCGGGTAAGTGGGCGGTCTGGCTGGGGGAGCACAAGATCAGTCTGCAGGACGACGCCGACAAGCCGCCGATTGCGGCCGGAACCGTCCCGGGTTCGGGCAACTACTGCGTACTCGCAGTCGCGGATATCGGTGAGATTCGACGCCATCTGGTGGCGAGCGGGGTGGACATCGTGGACGAGGGCCGGCGAATCGGCGCTCGGGGTCCGATCGAGTCGATCTACATCCACGATCCTGAGGGCAATCTCGTCGAGATCGCCAATTACCTCGAGTAGCTGACGATCCGGACCCGCTGCGGTTGAGATCCGGCTCACAGTGAGGTGACCGACGCAATCTCTGCAATCAGAGGTCTGTTCGATGTGCGTTTTGCCCTCGCCCAACGGACCGCGGTTTGGTGTCTAAACTGATGCCATAGCCCACAACCGCGTGCGCTGCGCCTGCTCCTCCCATTCTCATTTGTCGGTGGAGTCGCCGCGTGGCTTTGACGGTCGAACGTGCAAGGAGTACGCAAGTGTCCAACAATCTCTACGTCGGCAACCTCACCTTCGGTACCACCTCCGAAGATCTGGAGAACCTCTTCTCCCAGCACGGCGCCGTGACAAGAGCCGTCGTCATCACCGACCGCGACACGGGCCGTTCCCGTGGTTTCGGATTCGTCGAGATGGAAACCGCCGAGGCAGCCAAGAGTGCAATCGAGGCGCTGAACGGCAAGAACGTCGACGGTCGTGACCTCACCGTGAACGTCGCCAGAGAACGCTCGAGCTGACCCAGGAGCGAATTCGACGGACCGTCGGGGTCTGCTCCGGGTTCGACTCAGGATGTAGCGGCGGCGGGGGTGTCCACCAACCCGTAGCTGTTCTCGATCAGGTCCTTGAAGTGGTCGGCGAATCGTGTTGCCGGTGCGCCGTCGACGATGTCGTGGTCGAAGCTGACCGTGATGCTCATCATCTCGCGGATTGCGATCTGCCCATTGACGACCACCGGCTTTTCGGCGATGCCTCCGAGGGTGACCGCAAGGGTGTGTCTGACCCACGGGATCCCCCAACCGCCCCCGCTGGCGAACATCCCCACGGAGGTGAGCAGGACCGTGCCCACTTGTTGCTTCTCCACCAGGGGAAACCTCATCAGTAGCTTGAAGAGGAGTCGTCTGATGAAGGATGGCGTGATCGTCATCAACGTGGATCGGCCCTTTTGCGCCGCCCGACTCGTGGGGCCCTTCGCCTGGATCTCTTGGATCTCCCGACTCAGGTCTGAATACGGGCGCCGGTTGGCAGCTCTGACGATGTAGAGGATCGGGATCTTCTCCCCGTCCATCTCGATCTCGATGGTGGTGTTGACATCCACGTCGTCGAACACCACGAGCTGGTTCCTCCAGCTCCGCAGCGCATGGACCATTCGGTTCGAGTCGACCGCTTGTCCGACGCACCCAAGAACAAATGCGGTGAACGAGGCCTCCTCTCCGGTGGCAGCCTCGTAGTCGTGGATCCACCGGCGCGCATCGGTGACGTCGACTTCGAGCAAACCGTGGATGTTGTGTTTGTGCCGTCCCTGTGACAGTGCGTCGGCGATCAGTCGCCGCCCTTTCGAGAAGGGAATGACTGCATATCCCTCGTGCGCCTGCATCCGGGCCTCCTCATGTCGACGGTCCCGGCGATGGGTGAGGCAGCGGGGTTTGGTGGTCTCGTCTCACCACCGTGTTCGATGATCCGAGATCCCGCCAGGGACCGACGGCCGCTTCCGTCTGCGGATGGTCAGCATCTGCCGACTCGCTTGGAGAAGAGCAATGAGACTCCCCTTCGCAGAGAGTGACGCGGGCAGCTCTCGATGTGGGGCGAAACCGCCCGTGACGCAACGAGCGGGCCCGACTGGCCACGGGCCCGCTTCGCTGGCGTGTTCAGTGTCGGACTACGAGCATCCCTTGCTGTCGCCGCAGTTGAGGCAGCGATAGCAGGAGCCGTTTCGCACCGTCATGTGACCACACGTATCGCAGAGTGGGGCGTCGCCCATCTGGTCTGCAAGCACCGCTTGTACGGACGCCGTCTGCACGTCGCCGGTAGTCACCGCCGCACCGCTCACCGTGGAGGTCGAGCGGGTCGCCTTCATCTCCACGGAACCGCCGTCTGGATCGCTCACGGTGACCGAGCGTGATTCCTCGACCACCTCTGCATCCACGAACTCGGCCGCAGCGACTTGGGCATCGATGTCGGCTTCCTTCACCGCTTCGTCGAGGCCCAGCTGGACGCCGGCGTCAACGGCCACGCCCTTGGGCAGACCGGGGAGGTCGCTCTCGGCACGGTCGGGTGGGACCTGGGCCAGTTCGTCACGGTGGAGGTACTCGATACCGAGCGCCCGGAACACGTAGTCCACGATGGAGTTGGCCATCTTGATGTTGGGATGGCCCTCGACCATGCCCCTGGGCTCGAACGTCTGGAAGGTGAACGTGTCGACGAACTCCTCCAACGGGACGCCGTACTGCAGGCCTTTGGACACCGCAATCGCAAAACAACTCAGAATCCCGCGCAGCGTGGCGCCTTCCTTGGCCAGATCCAAGAACAGCTCACCGAGCGTGCCGTCTTCGTACTCACCGGTGCGCATGAACAGCTTGTGGCCGCCCACCCGTGCTTCCTGGGTGAACCCGCCGCGCCGCGCCGGCAGCAGGAACCGAGGCCGCGGCATGTTGGCGTAGGCGGCACTCGGGGACACGCCGGGCTGGAACATGCCGCCGTGCACCGTCGTGGCGCCCATCGTCACCAACTCGCGCTCCACCTCGAGCGCCTCTTCGAGCCCTTCTTCCTCTTCCTCGGACACGGCATCGTCCGACGTGGCGCTCAACGGCTGGCTCGCCTTTGAGCCATCGCGGTACAGCGCCATCGCCTTGAGACCCAGGTCCCAGCTCATCCGGTAGCTGTCTTCGATCTCCTCGATCGACACCTCGTTGGGCATGTTGATCGTCTTCGAGATCGCACCGGAGATGAACGGCTGGGCCGCCGCCATCATCTGGATGTGTCCGGTGTAGTGGATGAACCGCTCGCCGTACTTGCCGTTGCGATTGGCGGTGTCGAACACCGGGAGGTGCTCCTCACGCAGGCCCTGGGCTCCTTCGATGGTCTGCCGGCCGCAGATGTAGTCGTTGGCCTCCCGGATGTCCTTGTCGGAGAATCCGAGCGCTTTCAACATGTTGAATGTCGGGTCGTTGTACATCTCCGGAGTGAAGCCGAGCCGCTGCATCGTCTCCTCGCCGAGTGTCCACTGGTTGAACGCAAAGCCGAGCTCGAACACACCGGGCAGCATGTCCTCGATCTTGTCGACATCGGCCGCGGTGAAGCCCTTGGCGATGAGCGTCGCCGTGTTGATGTGCGGTGCCCGGTGCAGGCTCATCGTGCCCACGAGGTACTCGACGATGCGCTGCACCTGATCCTCGGTGTAGCCGAGACGGCGCAGCGCCGGCGCCACCGACTGGTTGGCGATCTTGAAGTAGCCGCCACCAGCCAGCTTCTTGAACTTCACCAGCGCAAAGTCCGGCTCGACACCCGTGGTGTCACAGTCCATGAGCAGGCCGATCGTGTTGTGCGACACGAAGCCGTTCGCAACGTACGTCACGTTGTCGGGAACCGACAGGTCGTACGTGTACTGCTCCTCGCCGAGTTCGGCCGATCCCACCGTGTCGTAGAAGAACTCCAACAACTCGCCCAGCTCGGCGTTGCCGGTCCGCTCGTACAGGGTGAGCGCCGAGCGACGGCTCACCGTCCCGTTCATGCGAAGCGAGTGGAGCATGGCTCTGCGCAGATTGTCGTTCTCAGGCATGAGACCTTCGACCAACTCTCGGGGAGCTGGAATCTGATCCTTGCGTGCCGCCTGCGGGTGATCTCCGATTCGCAGCTGCGCCTGCTTGCGATCCGACATGAAGCCGATCTCGTTTGCCCAGCGTTCGTTGTACGACACGTTGAGCAAACGGAGCACGGCCAAGTCGGAGTCTCCCCAGCCCGTCTTGTCGAACTTGCGGGTCGTCGGGTAGCCGAGGGCAAGCAGCAGCGACTGCATGTCGTGGGAGAAGTCCATGCTGGTCGTCGACCACGACGGATAGAGACCGCCGGTGATCGTCCCATCAGCCTCATAGAGCCCACGAACGAAAGCCTGATAGATCTCGGCGTCGTTGCTGTAGAGGAGCGCATCGGGAATGTGCGGGTGATAGCCCTTGCCGACATGGTTTTCGGTAGGCGAGTGTTTGGCGAAGCCACACGCCTCCCACCACACCACCAGCGGTACCGAATGGAAGGCGATCTCCGTGTAACCGGTCTGCTCTGTGACGTGCGCTTCGAGACCGAAGAGTCGCTTGCCCAGCTGGCTGAGCCGCTCAACCACGTCGAAGTCCTCAGCGGCAACTGCCAAGCGGATGCCCTTGGCGTGGAGCGAACCATCACCCATGAAGTAGCCGACGAACTCGGCCAACTCCGGAGTCATGGTCCGCGGCACCGTCGTCGTGAAGTCGCCCGTCCAGTGCATCTCGGGCAGCGGTGGCAACGACACGGTCTGCGGCTCACCGATCAGCTGGTTCATCTGCAGCGGCACCGTGTCACCCTGGGCGATGTCGCCGAACCGCTTCCAAACCCAGTCACCGTTTGCGTCGATGACCTTGATGCGATGGGTCGGTGTGCCCTGGATCCGATATCCGCGGCTCGTCGTCACCGTCACGACGGGCTCGACGCCGTTCACATAGAACTGCGAGGCGTTCCGAGGACCCTCGTCCGTAGCGACGTCGATTCCAAGGTCCTGCCACTGCGCACCGTTGGGATTTCCCAAACCAGCGAGACGCACCAAGCCGCGCTCGGTGGGCACCAGCGATCCGCCAACGAGGCAGCCTGTCGGAGCCAGCACCGTCGCCTGCGCATTGCGGTAGCCGTGCTGCTCACCCAGTGCCACGGCTTCATCCCACGCCTGATGCGCCGCCGTCAGCATGTCGACCGGAGCTTCCATCTGGTTGAGCGTCATGATGTGGGTCGAAATGCCGTCGAGGCCTGCCTCGTCGCCGTACGCAGCCCGGCGGTGGTTGCGCATCACCCGCAGCATGCTGTCGGCGTTCTCGTCGTACTTGGGGAATGGACCGACCGCCTCGGCCATCTCCGCCGATGTGCGATAGGAGATACCGGTGAGAATCGCAGTGAGTGCTCCGGCGATAGCCCGGCCTTTGTCCGAGTCGTAGGCGATCCCCGCCCGCATCAGCAGCGAACCGAGGTTGGCGTAGCCCAGACCCAGGGTGCGGTAGTCGTAGCTGCCCTGAGCGATCTCCCGTGACGGGAAGTGCGCCATCGTCACCGAGATCTCGAGCACGATCGTCCAGATCCGGATCGCATGCTCGTATGCCTCGAGATCGAAGCCGCCGTCCTCATCTTCGAACGTCGTGAGATTGAGTGACGCCAGGTTGCACGCCGTATTATCCAAAAATTGGTATTCGGCACAAGGATTACTTGCCCGGATTTCGCCGCCGGCGGGGGAGGTGTGCCACTCGTTGATGGTGGTGTGGAACTGGACCCCGGGGTCGGCGCACTTCCATGCCGCCTCGGCGACCTGACGCCACAAATCGCGAGCCTTGACCGTCTTCATCACCGAGCCGTCGGTGCGAGCGGTGAGCTCCCAATCGTCATCGTTCTGGACGGCCTCGAGGAACTCCTGGGTGACCCGCACCGAGTTGTTCGAGTTCTGACCGGACACGGTGAGATAGGCCTCACCGTTGAAGTCGGACGGGTAGCCGGCGGCCACCAACGCCCGCACCTTGTCTTCCTCGTTGGCCTTCCAGTTGATGAACTCCTCGACGTCCGGATGGTCGATGTCGAGGATCACCATCTTGGCTGCGCGACGGGTCGTACCTCCCGATTTGATTGCGCCGGCAGCGCGGTCGCCCACCTTGAGGAAGGACATGAGCCCGGATGACTTGCCACCCCCGGATAGCGGCTCGCCCTCGGCGCGGATCTTGGAGAAGTTCGAGCCGGTGCCGGAACCGAACTTGAACAGCCGCGCTTCGCGGATCCACAGATCCATGATCCCGCCCTCGTTCACCAGATCGTCGCCGACGGCCTGGATGAAGCAAGCATGGGGGGCCGGCCGGCTGTACGAGTCGGGGGAGGGGACCAGCTCCTCCGTTTCCGGATCGACGTACCAAAAGCCCTGTGCCGGGCCCTCGATCCCATACTGATGATGCAGACCCGTGTTGAACCACTGCGGGGAGTTCGGAGCGGCCATCTGGTGGAGGAGCATGTAGGCCAGCTCGTCCTCGAAGGCGTCGGCGTCGCCGGACGAGGCGAAGTAGCCGTGGTTCTCGCCCCACCACCGCCACGTCGAGGCAAGGCGCTTCACTACCTGACGGGCGGAGCGCTCCGGGCCCAGCACCGGGTTGCCGTCGTCGTCGAGGATCTGGTTGCCCTCGTCGTCGAACTGGGGGACACCGGCCTTGCGGAAGTACTTGGAGACCATGATGTCGGCGGCCACCTGCGACCACTGCGCCGGGATCTCGGCGTTCTTCATCTCGAACACCACCGAGCCATCGGGGTTGGTGATGCGGCTGTCCCGCCGCGACCACTCCACGCTCTCGTACGGATCGAGCCCTCCGGCGGTGAAGCGCCGCTCGATACGAAGTCCGCTGGCAGGGTTGTCAGTGGTGGTGTCGGTGGTCACTGTCTCTCCCGTGTCCGTCAACTGCTGGGTCACTCCTGGCCCTCCCGAGAAGCCGTGACGCTCGGGTGCATCAGGAGGCGTCGGACGGTCGTTGGTTCAACCACCATTCTGCCCTCTCTCATCCCCTTCGGAGACGCACCTCGAGTGTCAGTTATCCACAACCAATATCCACACCCACAACATCTTGTGCCGGGGAAGTGGTGCAGGCCCCAGATGTTGCGTTAGGGATAGCGATTGTAGTTACACGGATGTAACTACGTCAAGGGTATTCGGAGCCCTTGTGGCGCATGCCCTCTCGTCGGTTTGGCGCGCTCGCAAGGATCGGGAAGTGAAGCGGGGAAAGCTCCCTGGTGAGCGGCCATAGTTGTAGCGGAGCGTCCTATGGGGATGCAATCGACCGGCGTGGATTTGTTTCGCGAACGCACGCCTTTCCGTGGTACACGGCGTCACTCTCGCCCCAGGCAGCCGGGGCGGAACCACAACGCCGCCCCACGCTGCCCGGGTCTGTCCTCGACATTCGTCGGCTCAGAACTCCTCGGTCAGAAGGACACAGTGCCCCAGTAGTCGACGTCCAGGCTGGGTCCCGTGAAAGCGCCGTGTCCCTGGATGCCGGCCAGCCCGCCGCTGGCGTC
>JBFISM010000134.1:0-10010 GCA_041608535.1 Acidimicrobiia bacterium | reverse complement strand
GCCGCGGCCGCCGCTGCCGGTGCGGGGCTTGGCGATGCGGGGGAGGCCATCGCCGGGGGGTTCGACCCGACCCTCGAGCAGCGCGGTGTGGGGGATGGGGACCACCACGCCTCCGAGAAGCTGTGCGAGCTTCCATTTGTCGAGGGTCAGGTCGAGAGTGGACCGCCGGGCCAAGAGCAGCTCGATGCCTGCTCTGGCGAACCGATGCCGCTGTTGAGCGATCGGCACCAGCTCGGCGTCGACGGTGGGGACGATCACGTCGACTCCCATGTCGACGGCCTCGGGGAGAAGGCCGTCGACATAGTCGGGGGCATCGCCGCGGGGGACGATGGCCCGGCGGTTGGGGGAACTGAGGAGGAAACCTGGGGCGAGACCGTCGGCATCGGCGGTGAACCAGGCGATCTCGCCCACAGCGAACGCGTTCATGAAGGACTGGGCCGCAGGCCCACCGGCGCCCGTGACGAGCACGCGCAGCGGGCCGCCGTGGCGGGAGGAGAGGTCACGCAGCATTGCGCACTCGCTTGGCCTGGCGCTCCCGCTCCACCTCGAGAGGCTCAGCGAGAGCTGATCCGGCGAACCGGCCCCAGTAGCGGGCGGTGGAGCGGATGAGGTCCGGGTCGAGGTATCCGCGGGTGTCCGCCTGGGACCGGTGTGCCGCGATCAGCTCGAGCTTGCGCTCGATGTGTGCATCGACGCTGATGAACCGCGTCGGCCGGAAGCCTACGGTCGCCGACGGGCTCTGGAAGCACAGGATCGACGGGACGTTCCGTGCGGCGACGAGCACGGCATGGTGCGTCGAGCGGTGATCCTGGTGTACGTCGTTGATCGAGTGCGTGTAGACGATGTCCGGCTCCACTGCGGCCACCGCTCGCTCGATGAGCTCGACCGCGGCGCCGCGTTCCTCGATCTTGGTGTCCTCCAGGTCGCCGAGAATCAGCTCGGCGCCGATCAACTCAGCCGCGGTACGGGCTTCGACTTCGCGCAAGCTGGGTTCGCCCCCGATGTCTCCGCGGCTCAGCGTGAGAATGGTGACTTGGTCGCCGGCTGCGGCGTGCATCGCCAGCGTCCCGCCGACTCCGATCTCGACATCATCGGGGTGAGCCCCGACGGCAAGTACTCGAGTCCGACTCGACGCGGGCGATGATGCCATCGCCCGGTCGAGCTCGCCGAGAAGCTCGCTACGCGAGACCGGCTTTTGGAGGAATGCGGACGCACCAACTCGAACCGCTTGGACGGCGAGGTCGAGCGTGGCGAAGGAGGTCGACATGACGACTGGGGTGGCTATGCCAGTCAGGCGGAGCCTCTTGATGAACTCGAGCCCGTCCATCCCGGGGAGCCGGACATCACTGATGATGATGTCGGCTGGGTCCCGCATCAATGCAGCGAGTGCCTCACGCGGATCTGCGAAGTGACGCACCGTGCATCCGGCACGGGTCTCCAAGATGTAGCAAATGGATGCCGCTGCGAACTTGTCGTCCTCGATGACGACGACGTTCGAGTTCTTGATTCTGTCGTACATGTATCCCCCCTGGCCTGAGTTGGGTTGACGGGAGACATCATGTCCGGCGCACATCGCGATTCGGGGGCCGAATGGTTGCAGTTCGGTAGCAGCGGATCGTTGCGCTGCGGTGGGTCAGCGAGCCGACCGATAGCGGTAGCCGACGCCGCGCACCGCTTCGATGGGAGAGCTCTCGGGGTCCGACCATCCGAGCTTCTTGCGCAGCCGGGAAACCGAGTACTTCACTCGTTCCGGTGCGATCCCCATCGGATCCTTCCACGCCTGTTCGAGCAGCTGCTCATTGGACAACGTGTTCCCGGCGTAGCGCACGAGTGTCCCCAGGAGGCGGAACTCGAGTGGTGTCAACGCGACGTCTCGATTCTCGATCCGCACCACGCGCGCCGCAAAGTCGATGAACAGGTCGCCGTCGTCGAAGACGTCGATGGTGCCGCCGGAGGACTCTGCCCGCCGCAGTAGTGCCTGCACTCGAGCCACCAGTTCGGCGTTGCCGAAAGGTTTGGTCACGTAGTCGTCCGCTCCGGCTTGGAGGCCCCGAACCTTCTCGGACTCGAGACCGCGTGCGGTGAGCATCAATACGGGCGTGTCACTGAGATCGCGGATCCGCTCCAGCACGTCCCACCCGTCGAGGTCGGGAAGACCCACGTCGAGTATCACGGCCGTGGGTCGCTCGGTGTGGAAGACCCGCAAGCCGTCGCGTCCAGTTGCGGCCTCCAATGTCTCCAGCCCGGCCCGCTGCAGGAGGATCCGGAGTGCCGTTCGCACGTCCGGTTCGTCTTCGATGAGCAGCACTCGATTACTCATCGTGCCGCTCCCCGGCAGCTGCGGGCAGCCATGTGGTGAAGGTGCTCCCCTCGTTCTCGATGCTGGAGACGCTCATCGACCCGCCGTGAAGACGTGCGATGGCGTTGCAGATGGCCAGACCGAGTCCCGTCCCGGAGATCATCTTGGATCGGGCGTTGCTAGCCCGGAAGAATCGCTGGAAGAGCTGCTCGAGCTCGTCGCTCGGGATACCGATGCCCGTATCGGAGACGGCAATGTCCCAACCGTCGTCCCGGGGTGCGATCGTCACTGTCACCGAGCCGCCGTTTGCGCCGAACTTGACGGCGTTGCTGACGAGATTGTTCAGAAGCTGCTCGATACGGGCCGGGTCGACCGCTGCGGGCGCCGTCTCCGGACTGTCCAGCTCCACCTCGATGCCGGCTTCGGCGGCGCGTGGTGCTTGGGACGCAACCACCTGGCGTGCCAGGACCGCCAGGTCGGACTGTGCGACGTCGAGCTGCAGATTCTGCGACTCGAGTCGGGCCAGCAGCAGCAGATCGTCGACCAGGCGAATGAGGCGGTCTGCGTTGCGCTGGATCGTGTCGACGAACGTGGTCTGCGTGACGTTGAGCGGGCCTGCCTCAGGGTCGGACAAGAGTTCACTGAAGCTCACGATGGACGTCAGCGGAGTGCGCAGCTCATGGGAGACGGTCGCCACCAACTCGGTCTTGAGAGTGTCGAGCTGCCGGAGCGATTCGTTCTGCTCCTGGAGCGCCGCTTGCGACGCCTCCATGTTGCGTCGGGCGATCTGCTCGGCCTCCAGCGTCCGCTCGCGTCGTTTCTCGGCGAGCTTGCGATCCGTGACATCTCGATACAGCCAGATGTGGCTTCGCAGGGTGTCGCCGTCGATCACCGGGATGTAATCGCGTTCCAGAACCCGGCCGTCGCCCATCGCCAGCTCCTCTCCCGAGGTTGCTTGCCGCTGGTCGATCCGCTCTTCGATCCCGCTGATGAAGCCCTCCGGATCCGCGAAAAGTCCCTTGATGGCGTGGGCGACCTCGGAGCAGTCTGCTCCCACCATCTCGTCGGGTCCGACCGGTGAGTTGAACATGTCGGCAAGCGCCTGGTTGGCGATGGCGACACAGCGATGCTCGTCCTCGACGAGCACCCCGAACTGAATGTGCCGCAGCAATCCGCTCAGCTGTCGGGTGCGGACCCGCAAATCCCTTTCGGCTTCGCGCCGCTCGGTCACGTCGCGAGCATGCAAGACGATCCCGCCGACCGCGGGATTGTCGACGAGGTTGACCCCGACGGTCTCGAACCAGCGGATGTGACCCTGCTTGTCGACGATACGGAGCTCGACCGGCTCATCAGGCCGGCGGAGGCCGTTCGCCACTTCGGCTAGGGCCCGGGCTGCCAGTCCTTGGTCGTCGGGATGCAGCAGCGAGAAGATTCCGCCCTCCGGGTCGAACCCTTTCTCGTATCCCGTCAGCCGGGTACCGGCGTCGCTCGTGTACAGCCAGGTGCCGTCGTTGTCGAGCACAGTGATCACATCTGAGCTGTGCTCGACGATGGACTCAAAGCGGCGTCGGCTCTGCTCGAGCTCCTCACGGGTGGCGATGATCTCCGTGATATCCCGCGCCCACCCGGTGAACCAGTGCTCGCCGCTCACTGTGAAGGCGGTGATCGTCAGCTCGATGGTGATCTGGGTGCCGTCTGCTCGCACGGCCGGCATCTCGAGCCGTGTGTCGAGCGCTGGCCCCTCACCGGTCGCTAGGTAGTGCTCCATCCCGCGGTGGTGTGCCTCACGGAGATCGGGTGGGACGATGAGCTCCGCCATGTTGCGTCCGATGGCTTCGTCGGCGGAGTAGCCGAAGATAAGCTCGGCCGCCGGATTCCATTCTGCGACGACGCCCCGAGCGTCGATGGTGATCACGCCGTCGAGGGCGGCGCGAATGCGCGCCCGGGAGCGGATCAAATCGAAATTGTCTGGCCGCTGCTCGATCGTCATAGGGGGATGTTGGAGGGTATGGACTGCGAACCGCCGCAACCCACGGAATCCACCACGGTTGCTCGGCACTGGCACAGATCGTAACGAGCGAACACCGGGACGAACAGCCCTCGAGAACATTCGAGTCGATCGACCCAGCTGCGTCCGGACTGGATGCGACGTATGGTTGCGCTGGCATGTCCGAGCCAATGCACTCCGGCGACACCGCCTTCAGCGTTGCTGCCTCGGCGATCACGTTTGGACCGGGGTGTTTGCGCGAAGCCGGGGACGTGGCCGCCGGAATGGGGCTACGGCGGGTCGCCCTGCTCACCGATCAGCGGCTTGCCGCCACCGAGCATGTCGCCACGGTCCTCGAGTCGCTCGCAGCCGCCCGTGTCGACGCTGTCGTGTACGACGAGGTTCATTGTGAGCCGACCGACGCTTCGATCCAGGCCGCCACCGAGTTCGTGGTCGGTGCCGGCGTCGACGGCTTCGTGTCCGTGGGTGGCGGGTCGGTGATCGACACCACCAAGGCAGCCAATCTCTACTCGACCCATCCGGCGCTGTTTCTTCGCTATGTGAATGCTCCGGTGGGGGAGGGGGCCGCCCCGCCGAGTCCGCTCAAGCCGCACATCGCCTGCCCCACCACGACAGGCACCGGAGCCGAGTGCACCGGAATCGCGGTGTTCGACATGCTGGATCTGCAGACGAAGACCGGGATCCAGCACGGGCACCTTCGGCCGACTCTGGCGCTGGTGGACCCGCTGACCACGTCCACTCTGCCGCCGGAGGTGGTGGCCTCCAGCGCCTTCGATGTGCTGTGTCACGCCGTCGAGTCCTATACGGCCCGGCCCTTCAGCAGGCGCCCCGCGCCGACGATCGCCTCAATGCGTCCGGCCAGCCAAGGCGCCAATCCGTGGAGTGACATGGGATGTCGCGAAGCGCTGCACATCGTTGGCGAGCACATGATCAACGGTGTGCACGGTGATCCCGAGTCGCGCAGCCGGCTGATGTGGGCGGCGACGCTGGCGGGTACCGCCATCGGTAACGCCGGCTGTCACGCCCCGCACGGGATGTCGTATCCGGTCTCCGGGTTGGTGCGGGACTTCGTGGCCGAGGGATACCCCTACGACGAACCGATGATCCCGCACGGGATGTCGGTCGTGCTCTCCGCACCGGCGGTGTTCCGCCGTCTCGGCAAGGCCCACCCAGAGCGGCACCGAGATGCGGCTCGCCGGCTCGGCGCCTCGGTGGCGGCCGATGCCGAACCTGGCGATGCCCTCGCCGCCAGGGTGATCGAGCTGATGCGAGCCACCGGGATGCCGAATGGGCTTACCGCGGTGGGCTATGACTCCGGCGACATCGATCCCCTCGTCGATCGAGCAATCCTCCAGGAGCGTCTCCTCTCCAACGCACCCGTGCAGCTCGATCGGGCTGCACTCGCTGAGCTGTATCAGGAGTCGCTCGCCATCTGGTGACGGGGCCGGCACCGTCGTCGAGCCGACGATCTCGATGTGCAGACTGTCGTTGCGGCGTTGTGCGTGGCGGAGGGTGCGATGGGAACCGGTAGCCACGACAGCAACCCGCAACCGCCGCAGTGCGCCGGGTGTGCCGGAGAGCTGATCCCAACCCAGGTGGAGTCGAAGCTGTTCGTCAGGCAGCGCGGCGACACATCGGGGGCGGCGTGGACGGTGAGCGCGCTCGCAGCATGGACCTGTCTGTCGTGCGGGCGAACCGAGCTCTACGCCTGTGAGCCGGGTCGTCTGGTGAGCTGAGGTCCCACACCCGCACCTTACGCTGCCCCGCCGAGGTTTCTCGGAAACCCCTATTGACATGGGCTTGTATACCGGGTATAACTGCGCGCTATACTGGGTATACCGGACGCCTCGGGAAAGGGAAGAACCGTGTCGGTGGCGATGAGTCTGCTGGCGATGCTCGGCGAGCGACCGATGTACGGTCTCGAGCTGAAGCACTCCTTCGAGGAACGCACCGGTGGGGTGTGGCCGCTCAACGTCGGCCAGGTGTACACCACCGTGGGGCGTCTGGAACGGGACGGTCTCGTCGCGTTGCGCGAGGAGCACGACGGTCAGAAGCTGTACGAGACAACCGCCGCCGGCCGGGAGAAAGTGGCCACCTGGTTTGCGCGACCCAGCAAGAAGCTGGCCGCTTCCCGTGACGAGATGGTGCTCAAGATCACCATCGCCATGACCACCCCCGGTGTCGACGTCCGCGCCGTCATCCAGGCGGAACGGCGGGCGCTCATCGAGCAGCTCCAGGAGTACACCCGGCTCAAGGTCGACGCCCAGCAGGCCGACGACCTCAGCTGGCTGATGTTGCTCGATTCACTGATCTTCAAGACCGAAGCTCGGGTCCGCTGGCTCGATGCGTGCGAGAGCCGCATCGCCCGGGCGGAGATGGAACCCACGACAACCAACGAAACCAACCGCGGGGGCGCAATCCCCGCCGAACCACAGAAAGATGAGGTGCGGGGATGACCATGGCGTTGCAGCTGTGGAAGGTGACCCGTCGCTACGGCTCGGGTCACACCGAAGTCATCGCACTGGACGACGTGTCGCTCGGCGTGGCACCGGGCGAGATGCTCGCCGTGATGGGCCCGTCCGGGTCCGGAAAGACAACCTTGCTGTCTCTGGCCGGAGGGCTCGACAGCCCAACGACCGGCACGGTGAGCGTGCTCGGCGAGGATCTCGCCACGCTCTCGGCTGCGCAGCTGGCCCGGTTGCGCCGCAACCGAGTGGGCTATGTCTTCCAGCAATACAACCTGGTGGACGGGCTCACCGCCATCGAGAACGTGGCGCTGCCTCTCGAGCTCGACGGCGTTCACCGCCGCCGCGCCAACGAGCTGGCCACAACCGCCCTCGAATCCGTCGAGATCGGCGATCTCGCCGATCGCTTCCCCGAGGAGCTGTCCGGTGGCGAGCAACAACGAGTCGCCATCGCCCGCGCCATCGTGGGGGAGCGGACCCTGCTCCTCGCCGATGAGCCCACCGGAGCGCTCGACTCGCTGACGGGTGAATCGGTGCTGCGCATGATGCGGCGCCATTGCGACGACGGCGGCGCCGCCGTCCTCGTCACCCACGACGCCCGCCTCGCGGCGTGGGCGGATCGCATCGTGTTCCTGCGGGACGGCCGCATGGTCGACGAGACCTTGGCCCTGCTCGGCCCCGAGGCCCTGCTGGAAACGGCGGGCAACTGACAATGGCGGGAACCCGAGCACTCGCCCGCACCGCGTGGCGGGACATCAAGCGCAACAAGTGGCGCAGCGCCCTCGTGGTCGCCATGGTGGGATTGCCCATCATGGGTCTGACCGCAGGTGGCGCCCTCGTCGCCGCCGCGGCGCCGACGTACGAAGAGCTGGTCACCGATGAGATGGGCGCCGCCGATGTCGTCATCTACAGCTGGGCTGAGGAGCAGAGGGCGGAGGAAGTGGCCGCCTCGTTGCCCGCCAGCACCTGGACCGCACTGCACCGCTGGGACGTGTCCACGATCGTCGGTGGCGAATACCACTACATCGCCACCGAGGACGCCGACCCGTTCGATCCGGTATTGGGTCCCATCTACGACCTGCGCTCCGGGCGTGCGGCGACGGCGCCTGGTGAGGTCGCCGTGGCTCCGGTCGTGCTGGAGCGCCTCGGAGCCGAGGTGGGCGACACCATCCCCATGGGCGACGACGCCACTCCCTTCCTGGTGGTCGGTGAGGTGGTGAAGCGTGAATCGCTCCGCTATCCGTTGGCGCTGGTCGCTCCCGGGACGCTCGAGGGCAACCCTCAGGCGTTCTTCTCCGGGCTGTTCGTGGATTTTGCTCCGGGAACGCCGCAGCAGGTCATCGACGAGGCGCTGGCCGATGAGGCCATCTACGCCTTCGGAGAGCGGCGCTGGTATTCAGCGGGTGAGCCCACCGGCACCACCCAGTCCCTGCTCATCCCGTTTGCGCTGGCTGCGATCGTGCTGCTGGAGACGGGGCTCGTCGCTGCGGCCGCTTTCGTGGTCAGTGCGCAGCGCAAGTTGCGCACCATCGGCATTCTCGGAGCCTCCGGAGCCGAACCGGGCCAAATCCGCCGGCTGGTCTTGATGGACGGTGTCCTGCTCGGTCTGACCGGGTCCGCCGTTGGTGTGGTCCTGGGTCTTGCGATTGCGTTCGCTGTCTCGCCGAATTTGGACAGCCTGGCAGGCCGGATGACCGGACCCTTTGCGGTCCCGATCCTCCTCCCGATCGGTGCCATCGTGTTGGGAACCCTCGCCTCCACGATCGCCGCCTACGGACCGGCTCGATCGGCGGCCAAGGTGAGCACCGTTCAGGCACTGGCCGGCCGCACTCGCGCTCCGCGGCCGGCCGGTGCCCTGGCTCGCTGGGGTGCCCTCGCCATCCTGATCGGGGCGGTCATCACGGCGTGGGGTGCGGTGGAGGTGAGCGACGTGTGGCTCGTCTCCGGACCGGTGATCACCGTGCTTGGCTTCCTCGTAGTGATCCCGTTTCTGGTCACGCTGCTGGGCCGGGTCGCCGGCTCGCTCCCGCTGCCGGCTCGGGTGGCGGCTCGGGACACCGCACGGCACGGTCGTCGTACCGGTGCCGCCGTGGCGGCGGCAACCGTGGCCCTCATCGTGCCGGTTGCCGTGGCCACCGCCACGTTGTCGGCCGACGCCTGGCAGCGCTCCCAGCCGAGCCTTCCACCCGATCAGCTCGTGGTGAACGTTCCGGCCCTCGCCGCCGAGTCGGATGACGGTGCGATGGAGCGCTTCGTGGAGCGAATCGAGACGGAGGTGCTCCCCGGCGCAACCACCGCAACGGCCCTTCTCGCCACATATGGTGACAGCTACGACCTCCGTGACGACTTCATGGTCTCCGAGCTGCTCGCCTATGCCTATGGAGAAGAGCGGCATCTCGGTGACGGTGTCGTCGAGATCCCCGGCGAGGTGGTGAGCATCGGTGATGCCGACCTGCTGCGAGCCCTCGGCGGCGAGGAGCACATCGCGGCGCTCGAAGCCGGCATGGCCATCGTGCCGATCGACAATGTCGTCGACAACGGGGTGATGCACCTCGAAGACCCGTCCGCCGACCCCGAACAGGGCCCGACGACGATCGACATCCCGGCCATTGACGCCGGCACGGGAGTCTATGGCGCCGGCCTCGTGCCGGGGCTCATCATCTCCGAGGGGCGGGCAGAGGAGCTCGGGCTGGTGGCGGTTCCGGGACAACAAGTCGTCATCCGGGCCGCCGCCGACATCACCGACGAGCAGTTGGCGGCAGTCAGGGAGCTGGCTGCAGAGGTTCCGGGGATGGTCGTCATGTCGCGAGCCGATCTGGTCTTCGATGCGGCTCCCCTGCGATGGATCGTGCTTGCGTTCACCGCTCTCAGCGCCCTCGGCATCATCGCCGTTGCGGTGGCGCTGGTGTCGGCGGAGTCGAGACGGAGCGGGGCCATCCTGGCGGCAGTGGGTGCCGATCCCCGGGCGCAACGCACCATTGCCGGCAACCGGGCGCTGCAGCTCACCCTGCTGGCTGCAGTCCTGGCGGTACCGGCGGGATTCCTCCCCATCACCGTGATCCAGCTCGCATCGCAGGAGGGTTACCCGGTGGTGGTCCCCTGGGCTGCGATCGCCGTGGTGCTGGTGGCCTTGCCGGTGCTGGCCGGCGCCGTGGCGGCCGGGGTGTCCCGCCGCCCCGCTTCGGACCAGATGCTGCGACCCGTCATGTAGGTCGTGCGGGGGTGGGCGCCGTCGTGC
>JBFISM010000133.1:0-10038 GCA_041608535.1 Acidimicrobiia bacterium | reverse complement strand
TCGAATCGAAACCCCACTACGGCCCACGATGGGGTTGGGGCCCCATCTGTGGGAGGAGGGCCGACCGGCGTCTGTTCGGCGGCGCAGCCGCCGAAGTCGGCCCGGGAAGACAACAACCACTTAATGAGGGGGGCAAGCTGTGCTTGCCCCCCTCATTAAGTGGAGGTGGGGGGAGTCGAACCCCCGTCCCGTGAGTTTTCGGCGCCGGCATCTCCGAGCGCAGCCAGCAGCGAGCTTTCGGACCGTGGGATGCTGCTGGCGCAATTCCCGTGGCCCTAACCGGAGAAAGTCTTGGCCGCCGGGTCTCCGGTACCCCGACGGTTGCGTCCTGCATTGCGATGCCTGACCCCGGCGACGCAGGCGGCCCCCGGGCAGACAGGCTGCGTTACTTAGGCAGCCAGTGCGAAGTTGTCTTCGGCACTTATTGTTGGTTCCCGGCTTTTTACGAGGACTCCGGGGTACCTCGGCTCGCTTCCGACGCTTCAACCCTCACGGTCGAAACCATGTCACCCCCGTGACACGCAGTTGCGTTCGCCACCCAGGGTAACGCCTCTCGGAGCATGCATGTTCCTGATTGGCGTAGCCGCATCCCGCCGGATACGGTGAGCGGGTGCCGACCCCCACGATCGCCGTCGAAGTGATGTTGCCGTCTCTGTGAGCCGAACGACGCTCCCTCCGCAGACATCGGCGCCCGGCAGAGCCGACTTGATTGCCGGCATCAGTGTTGCCCTGGTGCTCGTGCCGCAGGCCCTCGCCTACGCCGAGCTGGCCGGTGTTCCCGGGTATGTCGGGCTCTACGCAGCCACGCTTCCGCCCATCGTCGCCGCCGTGTTCGCGTCGTCGCGCTATCTGCAGACCGGCCCGGTTGCCTTGACCGGACTGCTCACCTTCGGTGCTGTGGCCCCGCTGGCCATGATCGGATCGGAGGAGTACATCCGTCTCGTGGTGTTGCTGGCGCTGCTGGTCGGCGCCGTCCGTCTCGTGCTCGGTCTGGCTGGTCTCGGCGATCTTGCGTACTTCATGTCGCAACCCGTGCTCATGGGCTTCACGACATCGGCAGCGATCCTCATCGTCGCCAGCCAGCTCCCCACCGCGTTCGGGCTCACGCCCTCTGCAACCAACCCGATCGTGGCCGGCATCGACGCGCTCACCCAGCCGGACGCCTGGCACACCCCCAGCGTCGTGGTCACCGCCGCCACGGTGGCCGTCGTGCATCTTGGTCAGCGAGTCGGCCCACGCTTCCCTGCGGTGCTGCTCGCCGTGGTGGGCGGGCTCGTCCTCACGGCCGTCTCCGACTTCGACAAGCTGCTGATCGGTGACGTCCCTGCCGGGTTTCCTCCATTCTCGCTCGACATCCCCTGGAGCAGCACTCCCGCGCTGCTCGTTCCCGGTCTGGTCATCGCGATGATCGGTTTCGCCGACGCCATCGCCATCTCGCGCAACTTCGCCATCAAGGATCGAGAGCGGTGGAACCCGGACCGCGAGCTCATCTCTCAGGGGGCCGCCAACCTCGCTGCCGGGGTGGCGTGCGGTCTGCCCGTTGGTGGTTCGTTCTCGAGGAGCAGCCTGGCCCGGCTCTCCGGCGGGCGCACCCGCTGGACCGGAGCGGTCGCCGGTATCGCCGTGCTCGCCTTTCTGCCCTTCGCGGGGGTGCTTGCGGAGCTGCCCCGAGCCGTTCTCGCCGGTGTGGTGATCGCGGCGGTCGTCAACCTCTTCGACATCCGCGGCCTGATCCGCCTGATCTCCCAGAGCTGGGGGCAGTCCGTGGTGGCGTGGGGCACCCTGCTCTCCACGCTGGCACTCTCACCTCGCATCGACATCGGGGTGGTGATCGGCGTGGGTCTGTCGGTACTCGTTCACCTCCGCCGGGAGAGACGGATCCGGGTCGATGCGGTCAGACAGGGAACGACCCTCATCCTGCGTCCGTCGGGTGTGTTGTTCTTCGGCTCGGCGGTCCGGCTCAACGAGACCTTGGAGGACGAAGTCGCCGCCCATCGTGACATCGACACCGTGCTCGTCGACCTGCGTCAGCTGGGGAGAATCGATTACACGGGAGCCATGGCCCTGCTCGGCTTCCTCCGGGACGCCGAAGAGGCGGGGCTGTCCGTCGGCGTCACCAACGTTCCGCGACATGCTGCCGGAACGCTGGAGCGGTCGTGGGGCGACGATCTAGGCGGCTACATGCCGCATCACCCCGCAGCCGACTGAAAGTCACTGCCGGCGACCGGTGCTGCGCTCCATCTCCCGCCGCATCTCCCGCTCTTTGATCGAGTGTCTCTTGTCGATGCGACTGCGTCCTCGGGCCAGACCCAACTCCACCTTCGCGAGGCCGTGGGTGAAATAGACACTGAGTGGGATGAGCGTGAGGCCGGCCTCTTGCACCTTGCCGATCAACCGCTGCAACTCCCGCTTGTGGAGAAGGAGCTTGCGGGGTCGCTCCGGCTCGTGACCGCCGTTGCGGGAGAACGAGTACGGGGCGATGTGCACGGATGTCAGCCACAGCTCGCTGCCGCGAATCTCCGCATAGCCGTCCTTGAGCTGCACCTGCGCCGCACGCAAGCTCTTCACCTCGGAGCCGGTGAGCACGATCCCGCACTCGAAGGTCTCCAAGATCTCGTAATCGTGTCTGGCGCGGCGATTGGTCGCCACCACCTTGCGCCCCTCTTTCGCACCGGAACGGGCCATCGGGTCACCTCCAGAGCGAGAAGCGTACAGACCTGTTCACAGATACGGCACCGGATCGACGGGATTGCCATTGATACGGATCTCGAAGTGGAGATGTGCACCGGTCGACAGTCCAGTCGAGCCGACGTACCCGACCACGTCGCCGGCGGAGACGGCCTGCCCAGACGACACGGCAAAGCTGGATTGGTGCGCATACAGCGTGGCGACTCCCCCGCCGTGATCGATCACGACGGTGTTGCCGTACCCACCGAAGTAGGTCGCCATGATGACGGTTCCCGATGACGAGGCGACGATCCCCTGGCCGTACGGAGCGGAGAAGTCGAGTCCGGTGTGCATCCTGGCGTACCCCAGGATCGGGTGCACGCGCATGCCGAACGGCGAGGTGATCGGACCCGGAACGGGGCGGACGAATGGACCGGACGAGCCACCGCCACCGCCGTCTCCTGCAGCGGTGTCGTTCTTGGCGGCGGCATCGGCGATTGCCTGCCGAATGCGACCCTGCTCTGCCTCCAGCGCATCCAGCTCGGTGTCGAAATGGGCGATCTCGTCCTCGATCGACCGCAGCATCGACCGCTGCCTACCCAGCTCCGCCTCGACCGCAGCCTGGCGCTCGGCGAGTTTGGCCTCCACAGCTGCGAGCTCGTCCTCGATTTCCCCGAGACGCACGATCTCGTCCTCCGCTGCGGCCTCCCTGGCCTCGATCCGCTCCCGTTGGCGTTCCTCGAGCTGCTGCAATGCCTCCAGCTCGAGGATCGCTCGATCGGTGGTCTCCGAGATCCGATCGAGGTAGGCCAGCCCGATGGAGACAGCAGACAGATCCTCCGCAGCCAGCGCCATCCCGGTTTCTCTGGATCCCGCCGCCTTGTAGAGCCCAACGGCCCAGACATTGGCCTCGTGCCTCGAATCTCCCAATTCAGCGCGGGTGTTGCTCAGTTGCAGATACAGATCACGCAGCTCGATCTGGATGGCATCGAGCACGGCACGCTGGCTGGCGAGATCGTCTTGCACGATCCCCAACTCGATCCGCGTCCGGCCGAGATCGGCGAGGAGGCCGGACATGGTGGCTTCCGTTGCCGAGATGTCGCCGAGCACGTGAGATCGGTTCGCCGAAGCGGCCTCAGCGGCAGCGGCGATCCGATCCATCTCGGCTTGCACTTCTGCCAGCTCCGTCTCGAGATGATCGGACGCCAGCACCGGGACAGAGCCGGTGAGCACCAGTGCGAGTGCGAGGGCGAACACATGAAGCCGCCGCCGCGGCGTACGGCGCCTCACGTCCTGAGGTACCGGTGCACCGCCAAACTGAGGCTCGAGCCGAGAGCGCCGACCAGCACGCCGAACGCCAGGGTGAGCACGCCCCAACGGACAAGGAAGTCGTTGCCGATCGTGATGACAACGAAGTCGGGTAGCTCGGTGAGTCGATCCAGCGCCAATCGATACACCCCGACACCGACACCGACGGCGAGGGCAGCGCCGAAGAGACCTTCGAGCATGCCCTCGAGGAAGAACGGAATTCGCACGAACCAGTTGGAGGCGCCGACGAGCCGCATGATCTCGATCTCTTCACGGCGCGCATAGATGGCCATGTGGATCGTGTTCGCAATCAGCGCTATTGCAGCGATCCCCAGAGCGACGGAGAGGATCCAGAAGACGACACGCAGGCCGTCGCGCAGGCTGGCGAGCGCATCCACCTGCGGTCCTGCAGTCACGATGTCGGACACACCGGGCGAAGCTTGAAGTCGCTGGACGATGAGGTCGTACTCGTCGAGATCGACGGGGCGCACCCGGATCGATGCCGGGAGGATCGTTGGGGTCTCTTCGATCACCCGCAGCGCCGCCTCGTCCGAAGCGAGGAGGATCCTCGCCTCCTCGACTGCCTGCGATTTGGAGACGAAGAAGACCTCCTCGACCTCGGCCCAGCTGCGTACGGTGTCCATGAGCGATTCCGTATCGCGGAACTGGTCGCGCAAGAAAGCGATGACACGCACGTCCTCCGACCACTGCAGCGTGTTGACCCTGGCGATCTCACCGAACACCAGGGTGGAGAACATCAGGAGCAGCGAGATGAAGACGGCCAGGATGGCTCCGAGCACGACGAGCGCATTGCGGCGAATGTTGTTGAACGCCTCCGTGAGCACATACTGGAAGCTCACGTCCGATCTCCCTCGGCGGGATGGTCCTCCACGTAGGCCTGGAACAGCTCGGTTGGCGTCTCCTCCACCTCGGGGCTCTCCGCCGCCTCCATGGCGGCAGTCGAGTGATCATCGTGGTGGCTACCAGGAAGAGGGGCCGAGACGGGAGGGGCATATCCCGGTTCAGGGCGGTCGTCCTCCATCGCCTCCGCCGCTCCCGTGGCGATCGGAGGTTCAGCACGCCGTTCGTAGACACCACCGCGCTGGTCCCGCACCAGATTGCCCCGGTCCAACTGGACCACACGACGGCGCATGGCGTCGACGATCGCGTGGTCGTGGGTTGCCATGACCACGGTGGTACCGGTCTTGTTGATCCGATCGAGGATTCGCATGATGCCAACCGAGGTCGCCGGATCGAGGTTTCCGGTGGGCTCGTCGGCGAGAAGGATGAGCGGGCGGTTGACGAAGGCTCGAGCGATGGACACTCGCTGCTGCTCCCCACCCGAGAGCTGCCGGGGATAGCGTGCTGCGTTGGCCGACAGGCCCACGAGCTTGAGAACCTGCGGCACCTGGGTCTTCACGACGCTCCGCGGCCGCCCGGTGACCTCCAGTGCAAACGCGACGTTCTCGTAGACCGTTTTGTTGGGAAGCAGCTTGAAGTCCTGGAAGACGGTGCCGATGGAACGACGGAGATGTGGGATCTTCCAGTTGGCGAGCTTGGAGGCATGTTTGCCGGCCACCCAGATGTCCCCCTCGGTGGGCCGCTCCTCGCGCATCATCAATCGGATGAGCGTCGATTTGCCCGAGCCCGAAGGCCCCACCAGGAAGACGAACTCGCCCTTGTTGATCTCGAGACCGATGTCTTGGACGGCGACGACGCCGCCGTCATAGACCTTTGTGACGTTTTGGAGACGGATCATCCATGACCTCTGGAGGCAGCCCTCAGCGCGAGGCGGCCCAAGTGCGTGCTCCCGAGGAGCCCCTGCTCAACACTCATCCTCCGCCGCATGGGGATGCTAGCGACGCTGCCAGGGTACCTCGTTGATTACCCACAGGACGCTGCGGCTACTTCTCGATCGATTCCCGTCGCCACTGCAGGTACGCATCCATGAACGGCTCGATGTCGCCGTCGAGCACCCCCTGGATGTTGCCGACTTCGAGGTCGGTGCGCAGATCCTTGACCATCTGATACGGCTGCATCACGTAGGACCGGATCTGCCGGCCCCACCCTGCTTCGGTTTGCTCGCCACGAATGGCATCGAGCTCTGCACGCTGTTGCTGTCTGGCGTGCTCGGCGAGCCGCGATGCCAGGATCTGCATGGCCCGGTTCTTGTTCTGGAGTTGCGACCGTTCGTTCTGGCAGGCCACGACGATCCCCGTGGGGATGTGCGTGATGCGGACCGCCGAATCCGACGTGTTGACATGCTGCCCACCGGCACCTTGCGACCGATACGTGTCGATGCGCAGATCCTCGTCCTTGATCTCGACGTCGTCGATCTCGACTTCGGGCACGACGTCGACACCGGCGAACGAGGTGTGGCGGCGGGCCGCCGAATCGAAGGGGCTGATGCGGACGAGGCGGTGCACACCACGCTCGCCCTCGAACATGCCGTAGGCGTGATCGCCCGTGACGAGCAGCGTGGCCGACTTGATCCCGGCTTCCTCACCGTATGCGGTCTCCAGCACCTCGAATGCGAGATTCGAGCGCTCCAGATAGCGAACGTACATACGCAGCATGATCTCCGCCCAGTCGTGCGCGTCGACACCACCGGCACCGGCGTTGATGGACACGATGGCGGGCCGGTCGTCGTACTCGCCGAAAAAGAGCGTTTCCCTCTCGAGTGCAGTCAGCGACGACTCCGCCGCTGCCAGCTCCTCGGTGACTTCGGTCAGCGCATCCTTGTCGCCTTCTTCGGTGGCCAGTTCCAACAAGACGTCGGCGTCGTCGAGTTGCGATTCCAGCGACTCGATGCGACCGATGGTGGCTTCGTAGCGGGCCAGTTTTCTGGTGACCTCGAGCGCCCGTACCTGGTCGTCCCACAGATCGGGGGCGGCAGCCGCTTCTCTCAGCGTCTCCAGCTCGCGACGTTTTCCTTCGACGTCAAAGGAACCTCCTGGCGTCGTCGAGCCGCATTCGCAACTCCTTGAGCATCGCGCGTGGATCGAAATCGTTCATCAACTACGCAGGGAGGGGCTCGGCGCCCGGTCGACCGTGACACATCTTGTACTTCTTGCCCGATCCGCAGGGGCAGGGCTGATTGCGTCCGATCTTGGTCCCGGCCTTCACCGTCCTCGGCTTGCTGGTCGCACCAGGGGCGTTCGTCGTGATCTGCCGGGGACGAGGCGCCGCCTCCTGACGTACCACCTCGACGTGGTAGATGTAGCGGAGGGCGTCGGCCTTGGTGGTGTCCACGAGCGCCGAGAACAGATCGAAACCCTCGCGCTGATACTCGACCAACGGATCCTTCTGCCCCATGGCGCGCAACCCGATGCCTGATCGCAGGTAGTCCATCTCGGCGAGGTGCTCCCGCCACTTGTTGTCGATGATCGACAGCACGACCTGACGTTCGATCTGCCGGAGCACGTCGCTCCCCAACTCCTCCTCGCGCTCCTCGTACTTCTCCTCGGCCTCTTCCTTGAATGCCGCGATGAGCTCGTCGGTGTAGAGATCGTCGGGATTGACGAACGCGGTCCTTGTGATCTCGGTCGGGTACATCTGCGTGATCCGGGCTGTGATCTCGTCCCAGTCCCACTCCACAGGGTCGAGGCCACCCGTTGCGGCGAGGATCTCCGCTTCGATCACCTCGTCGCGCCAGCCCGCGAGCAGACCTTTGGTGTCCTCCCCATCGAGCACCTGGTTCCGCCAGCGATACACGATCTCCCGCTGGGTGTTCATCACCTCGTCGTACTTGAGGACGTTCTTGCGGATCTCGAAGTTCTGCGCCTCGACCTGGGTTTGGGCGCGTTCGATGGCTTTGGTGACCATGTTGTGCTCGATGGGAACATCGGGCGGGATCTTCAGCCGCTGCATGATCGACGCCACCCGTTCGTTGGCGAAGCGGCGCATCAAGTCGTCATTGAGGGACAAGTAGAAGCGCGACTCACCAGGATCACCCTGGCGCCCGGACCGGCCGCGCAACTGGTTGTCGATGCGCCGGGACTCATGGCGTTCCGTGCCGAGCACGTAGAGGCCGCCGAGAGCGATCACCTTGTCCTTCTCGATCTCGGTTTCTGCCGAGAACGCGGCGAACGCCTTTTCTAACTCGGCTTCGTATTCCTCTGCATCCGGTTCGATCGCCCGCTTGCGCATCTCGGACTTGGCCAGCTCTTCGGGATTGCCTCCGAGCTGGATGTCGACACCGCGGCCGGCCATGTTCGTGGCAACTGTCACCGCGTGCAGCTTCCCCGCCTGGGCAACGATGTGCGCTTCCCGCTCATGCTGTTTGGCGTTGAGCACCTCGTGTTTGATCCCGCGCTTGTTGAGGTGCGATGACAGCAGCTCCGACTTCTCGATGGACACGGTGCCGACGAGCACGGGTTGTCCGGCATCGTGACGGCCGGCGATGTCGTCGACGAGGGCGCCGAACTTGTGCTCTTCGTCGACGTAGACGAGATCCGGTTCATCCGCTCTGGCGATAGGACGGTTGGTGGGAATAGCCAGCACCTCGAGACCGTAGATCTCCATGAACTCACCGGCTTCGGTGAGTGCGGTGCCGGTCATCCCGGCCAGCTTGTCGTACATGCGGAAGTAGTTCTGCAAGGTGATGGTGGCGAGCGTCTGGTTCTCTTCCTTGATCTGCACGCCCTCTTTGGCCTCGATTGCCTGATGCAGACCCTCTGAGTAGCGCCGTCCTTCGAGCACCCGACCGGTGAATTCGTCGACGATCTTCACCTCGCCACCCTTGATGAGGTAGTCGACATCGCACTGGTAGAGCTCCTTCGCCTTGAGGGCGACATCCAGGTGGTGGATGAGGTCGACGTTGGCGAAGTCGTACATGTTCTCGACGCCGAGGATCTGCTCGACCTGCGAGACGCCGTCCTCGGTGGTCATCACCTGACGTTTCTTCTCGTCGACCTCGTAATGGACGTCCCGCCGCAACCGTTGAGCAATGCGGGCGAAATCGCGGTAGTACTTGCCGGTCTCGCCCACCCGACCGGAGATGATGAGCGGCGTTCGCGCCTCGTCGATGAGGATGGAGTCGACCTCATCGACGATGGCATACGCATGACCGCGCTGCACCCGGAGGTCGGGCCGCATGGCCATGTTGTCGCGGAGGTAGTCGAACCCGAACTCGTTGTTGGTCCCATATGTGATGTGCGCGGCATATTCGGGACGGCGCTGTTCGGGGGTCATGTCCGCCTGGATCAACCCGACCTCGAGTCCGAGGAAGCGGTGAATGCTCCCCATCCAGTCGGCATCGCGACTCGCCAGGTAGTCGTTCACGGTGACCACATGAACGCCGTTGCCGGCCAACCCGTTGAGATACGTGGGCATCGTCGAAACGAGTGTCTTGCCCTCACCGGTGCGCATCTCGGCGATCATGCCGCGGTGCAACGCTCCGGCGCCGATCACCTGGACGTCGTAGTGGCGTTGCCCGAGCACCCGCTTTGCGGTCTCCCGAACAACTGCGAAAGCGTCGACCGCGATGCTGTCGAGACTCTCACCGTTGGCGACGCGGTTGCGGAACTCAGCAGTCTTGGCGGCGAGCTGGGCGTCGTCGAGCCGCTCCATCTCCGCCTCGCGTGCGTTGACCGCCTCGACGATCTGCTGGAGTTCCTTCAGCCGCTTGCCCTCGCCGATCTTGAGGACCTTGCTGAATAGAGACATCTAGCCGCAATGATAGGAACCCGGCGGGCTAGCGGGAACAGTATCAATGGGTCGCTGGCTCCGCAGTATTCATGGGTCGCTGGCTCCGCGCTGCACGAACGCTGGAACAAAGCCGGGCGGCCCAGCTCCCGGCTACCGCCCTGCCTCACGATGGGACAACCGCCGGCCCCGCAGGGGCCGAGCGAAAGCGGCGCACGTACACACATGGGTCGCTGGCTCCGCAGTATCAATGGGTCGCTGGCTCCGCCTCGCACGAACCCTGAAAGAAGGCGGGGCGGCCCAACTCCCGGCTGTATTCATGGGTCGCTGGCTCCGCGCTGCACGAACGCTGGAACAAAGCCGGGCGCCCAGCTCCCGGCTACCGCCGCAGCCCGGTGTGGGACAACCGCCGCCGCC
>JBFISM010000132.1:0-10103 GCA_041608535.1 Acidimicrobiia bacterium | reverse complement strand
CTCGGAAGCCAACGTGGCACGCTCGACCCAGGCATCCAAGGCCCCGGCTGCGAGCGCCGACAGCGCAAGAATCAGGAACAGAGGGTTCGTCGTGAAGGCGTACAGCCCGATCGTCGCCGTCGCTCCAAGCGACCACCGCCGCATACGCATCGCAACCGTGCCGCCTTCAGCGAGCGCCCATGACCGAACCGGCAGGAGCGAAAAGAAGGCAACCACAGCCCAACGGAACAGCTCGATCTCATATTCCTCGGGCTTGGTGAAGCTGAGAAGAAACAGCTCCGGATATGCGATTGCAATGACACCGCCCAGGGCGAATGCAGCCTTCTTGGGATCTCGAAAGGTGCGCATCGCATCGATTCTGCCAGATTCCCCTCAGGCAGGGTCAATCGACGAGGGCGCGCAACGGTCACCCGACGCTGATACCGTCAGGTTCGGGATGCCACGAGTGAGACGCCGACCGCCGTGCGACGAGTACCGACTCTGCGGCTGATCGCAGGCCTCGTCGCAGTGCTCACAGCCACGGCAGCCTGCTCCGCAAGTGGCGAGGCGGATCGATCGACACCATGGGGCAGCGAGGCCAATCGCTACTTTCAAGCGCTGTCCGACGCATACCTCGACAACGACTTCTACGGCGTGCTGGACTTCTACGCCGTGTCTGCCCATGTGGAGAAGTGGCGCGGGGCGGTACGCGGCGGGTTGCCCGTCTCCGACTTGCTCCGGTGGAATTCTGGCGATCTCGGCCAGGAGCTCGAAACGGTGTACCTGGGAGGCGACGGCGCTCTGTCGCTGGTGCTCTGGCCGCGTGTAGGTGATCAAGGAGCGGTCGTCAGCACCATGGACGGAGGCCGCATCTCCCGAGAGATCGTCTTCGAGCTTGCGGCATCGCTGGATCGGAGCCTGCGGGCCTCTCCCGACGTCATCACCATGTACGAAGGTCTCTACGACGCGTATGCGGAGGCATGGTCGGTGGCAGACTCGGGCTACAGAAATCGGATCTACTCCGCAAGCGCCAAAGTCTCCGATGCCCTCCTCGGCGTCGAGGCCTCCGGTCGCCACGAAATCGTTGCCTTGCCATCACGAGCCACATGGACGCCCATCCTCAGCACTGCCCACTCCGGCGACGACGGGTCGGCCGAAGGACCTTCGATCTACCTCGGCCCTCGGGACTACGCCCAGGATCCGCAGCGAGCGGTCGGCATCTACGAGGTGACGGATTCCGCCGGCTGCGCACAGCTCGTCGGGGTGCACTGGACCCTCGACGACGGTCTGATCGTCGACGAGCACCGCTATCGAGAGCCGGAGTCGTTCCGCCGATGCACGGACGGCCTACTCCCGGATGGTTGGTGGACCGGCCTGGACCTTCCACCGCCCAGCGACCGCGTCGTGACGGGGACCCTGGTGACGCCGGAAGGACGCAGACTCGTCATACACAACGGCACCCAGCGGCTGGAGACCTTTCTGCGATACGGGCTCGGACGCTTCGCCGTCGCCGACCTCGAGGAGCCAATCCTCGACACCGTGACCTTCGAGCCGAGTCGGAGCTGCGATCAACGCTCCGGCCGAGTTCTGGACGACGGGTCTGCTCGCGAGCTGTTTCTGTGCATCTACGAGAGCGACTTGTGCCCCGTCAGCACGGAGTGCGCAACTCCGACGTTGAGCGCCCGACTTGCCCTCCTGCACGAACTGGGCCACGTGTGGATTCTCGAGCACGTAGGAAGCGACACGCAGCAGCAACTTCTCGATCTCACCGGACGTGAGAGCTGGGACAGCTTGGACGTCCCGTGGACCGATCGCGGAGCCGAGTACGCAGCCGAGGTGTTCGCCTGGGGCCTTCTGGAAGAGACGGTTCCGCTCGTGCGTTTCGGGGCGCCCCCGTGCGAGGAGTTGGTAGAGGCGTTCTCCATGCTCACCGGCGCCAGCCCGTTACGAGATCCTGCCGACTGCCCAGGGAAATGAGTCTGGACCCCCTCCTGCGGCCGAGACCGATTCTTTGCAAGCTCTCCAGCCCCACCCACAGGCGATTGTCGCGGTTGCACCGCGTCATTTCGGCCCGGCCGCAACTCTGCCTCGGAATTCGGTGTAGCTGTCAGCGAGGCCCAGCGAGGCGAAGGGCAGGAGTCCAGCGCTGACTACACCGAGCGCAGGTATGACAAAGAGCATGACTAGTGAGTAGGCGCCCGCCAGCCAAACGGCAACCGTACGCGCCTTCCAACTGTCGGTGGCGTGCTCCTTGAGGGTCAGCACGCCGCCCATGCCGAACCCGACACTCAACCCGAACACCGGGTTGGCCAGACCGAAGGGCAGCGCGATCACGAGCCAGAGTCCCATGGCCTTGAGCACGGCCATGGCTGCGTTGCGGCGTCCCGAGACGAAGGCCAGCGTGACGAAAGCCACCGGCACCAACGCAAAGCCGAGCGCATAGACCGGCCCAGACGCCTCGGGCGTCTCGGAACTGGAGGCGACGATCGCTACCAGGAGCGAGGCATAGCTGATCACCGCAACGCCGGTTGCAAGACCGATGGCGAGCCACGCCCGTTTCTGGCTCTTTGGTGCATCCGTCATGGCGCGCAGCCCACGTGTCGACAGAGCGGCGGCCGCTGTAGTGCCGGCTCAGCCCTTGACAGACCCGGCCGTGAGACCACGGACAAAGTACCTCTGCAACGAGAGGAACACGGCAAGCGGTAGAGCCATGGTGATGAACGCACCCGCCGTGAGCAAGTGCCACGCCTCCCCGCGG
The DNA here is from genome assembly GCA_041608535.1 of Acidimicrobiia bacterium. Classification (GTDB taxonomy): domain Bacteria; phylum Actinomycetota; class Acidimicrobiia; order Spongiisociales; family UBA5794; genus JBFISM01. The sequence continues at coordinate 7,366 of JBFISM010000132.1, read as the reverse complement.
GAACCGTTGAGGTTGTTGAGTGCCAGCGTGACCACCCGAACATCCGCCTCGCCACCCAGGAAGACGAGGGCCACGAGGAGGTCGTTCCAGACCCAGAGGAACTGGAAGATCGCAAAGGAGGCCAGCACGGGGACCGACAGCGGGACGACGAGGCGGGTGAAGGTCTCGAAGTGCGTCGCCCCGTCGATGCTCGCCGACTCCATCATCGATGAAGGCAGTGAGCCGATGTAGTTGCGCAAGAGATACACCGCAAGGGGCAAACCGAACCCGGTATGGGCCAGCCACAAGGCCGGGAAGGTCCCGTTCAGGTCGATCGTCGTATAGAGCCGGAGCAGCGGTATCAGCGACATTTGGATCGGGATCACAAGCAGAGCCACCACCAGCACGAACAGCCATTGCCGACCCGGAAATTCCATCCAGGCGAACCCATAGGCGGCGAATGCTGCGATCGTGATGGGGATCACGGTTGCCGGAATGGTGACCGACAAGCTGTTCAGGAATGCGTTGCCGAACCCCTCCGAGCTGAGCACGTCGGTGTAGTTGGAGAAGGTCCACTCGTTCGACCCGAGGTTGGCGAACACCGTCCACCACCCGGTGCTGTTCACCGCGTCCTGCGGTCGGAACGAGCTGATGAGCACCCCGACCGTGGGAATGACCCAGATGATCACAATGGCGAGGATGACCAGCTTTACCGGCCAGCGGTATGCGAGGCGGCTCCAGAAACCCGGCTCCTCGGGCACGTAACGGGTAGCGGCGGTGGCGGTCTGATCCGCTGTGGTTGTCATCGCTGGGCCTCCTGCTCTCGGAAGCGGCGGACGTTGAGCACCATCAGGGGGATGATGGCGATCAGGAGGAAGACGGCGAGGGCTGCGCCCCGGCCTTCATTGCCGAAGGTGAAGAACTCGGTCACCATCCGCTCCGCAACGACCGAGGTTCCGAACTCGCCCGAAGTCATCACGAACACGATGTCGAAGACTTTCCATACGGTGATGACGATCGTCGTCAGCACCACCACCAGAGTGGGTGCGATCATGGGGATGATCACCTGCCAGAACACCTGGAACTCGTTGGCGCCATCGATTCGGGCTGCCTCGAGCACATCGTCGGGCACCGACTTGATGCCGGCCGAGAGGATCACCATGGCGAAGCCAACCTGGAGCCAGACCAGGATCACCATGAGGTAGAAGTTGTTCCACGGCTCCTGGAGGAGCCACGCCACCGGTGCGTTGCCCAGCCCAGCCCAGATTCCGTTCAAGAGACCGATCTGGTCGCCAAAGCCCTCGGGCCGGAAGTTGTAGATGAAGCGCCACACGATCGAAGCACCGACGAACGAGATGGCCATCGGCATGAAGATGAACGACTTCGAGATGGCCTCGCCCTTGCTACCGAGCTTGTCGGACAGCACGGCGAAAGCGAGACCAATACTCACTGCCAGCGCCGGAACCACGATCACCCAGAGGACCGAGTTTCGCAGCGCTTCGAGGGTCCCCGAGTCGGTGAAGATCTCGATGTAGTTGTCGATCCCGACAAAGCCCTCGCCGTTTGCGTCCTGGAGACTGAGTCTGAACGTGACAACGGCGGGGTACAGCAGGAAGACCCCCAGCAACACGAGGGCCGGTCCCACGAATACGAACGGCCTCACGTAATGGGCATAGCGTTCGGGCATACGATTGGTGACCCAGTCCATCGCGTAGAACAGGGCGAACACCCCGAACACGCCGATGATCAGGGCGACGAACACAACGAGCACGCGGTTGGCGTTCTCGTCGAGTACCACGGTCCCAGCCCAATACAGGATCCCAAAGGCGATCAGCGGCACGGCGACTGAGACGCCGATTCGAAGCAGCTGGGTGGTGAAGTTCGGGCCGGGCCCCTTGTAGGGAACCGAGACGGGACCGCCCGGATCGGAGACGTCGGTCTGCTCGGCATCGAACGAAGTGCGGTCCGTCACAGTCCTCCTCCCTCCGCTGCCTCGCACTCTAGACACAAAGAGAGGGGGCGGCCCAGCGGCCGCCCCCTCCTCGTTTTTGGGTTCAGTTGCGCGGGCTAGCCGCTCGGCCAGCTGGCTTCGATGTTCTCCAACACCTCTGTCGTTGGCGTGCCGCGAGTCCAGTCGATCATGCCAGTCCAGAACGTGCCTTGGCCCACTTCGGGCGGCATCAGGTCGGAAGCATCGAACACGAAGCCGTTGGCGCCAAGTGCTGCCGCCACCGCCTCCGCCTGTAGCCTCACGGTCTCGCTCTCGTAGCAGTCGAGCGGGGTGTTGGCATTGGCCGAGATCCGCTCGATGCCCGCAACGCCGTGACCCTTGGGCGCAGCCTGAATGCACTGCAGACCGGGCTCCGAGTACGCCAACAGCGCTGCGGCAACCTCGGGACGGTTGTCGAACACGATGCCCAACTCACCGCCGCCCATCGCCGCAGCCGGGAGGCTGGTGTCGACGGCCGGGAAGTTGAAGAACGCCGCATCCTCACGGGGCAGCGGCTCCGGGAAGAAGTTTGCGATGAACGACGCCTGCCGGTGCATCAAGCAGCTCGGCGGATCGTTGAACATCGGATCGGGCGCATCGCGGAAATCGATCGCCGCCACGCCCTCGGGGCCGCCGAGGACGAAGCCCTCGCCGAACATGATCTCGCCGAAGATGTTGAACGCATTCTCCACCGCGGGATCCGTGAACGGGATCTCGTGGTTCGCCCACTGGTTGTAGACGTCTACACCGCCTGTGCGCACCATGATGTCCTCGAGCCAGTCCGTTGCCGGCCATCCGGTATTGGCATCACTGCCGAGGCCGATGCACCACGGGGTTTGGCCGTCGTCGACCATCTGCTGAGACAGTGCCACCATGTCGTCCCACGTCTCGGGAATCGTGTACCCGGCCGCGTCGAACGCCGGCTGGTTGTACCAGACGATGCTCTTGTAGTTGGCGTTCGTCGGGATGGAGTAATGCTTACCGTCGGCGCAGACACCCAAGTTCATGAAGTACTCACCGTGGGCCGCTTCGAGCGCTGCGATGTCCATGCCCATGTCCTCGAGGGCGACGATTTCGCCGGCGTCGGCGAAGACGCAGATCGAGCCGGGCTGCGGGGTGATTGCAATGTCCGGCGGGTTGCCGCCGTCCACACGAATCCGCAGCTGCGCCTCGAAGTCATCTGAGCCCTCGTAGGTGACGGTCGATCCCGTTGCCTCGTTGTATGCGTCGAACGTCGCCTGAATCGAGGCACCCTCGTCGCCGGTCGGTGCGGCAAACACCGAGACCTCGGTCCCTGACACGTCGACATCAGTGAACTCATTCCCGCCGCCATCACCGGCTGCGGCTGTTGTAGCCGTGTCACCGCCGTCGTCACCGCCGCTGTCTGCGGCGTCATCATCGTCTCCGCCACAGGCGGCGACGATCATCGCAAAGACGACGAGCAGCAACAGCCATCTTGCTTTCGTCATGTGTGTGTTCCTCCGATGAGATCGTGGCGTCTCACACTTTTCGGCAGAGAGCCAGGGTTGTACCCTAATCCCGCAGGCAGCGGTACCTCCAGCTCACCGACCGCGACTTCGGTGCCCACCGTGCGGCTGGGGTATCGCCGAAGTCCTCACACGGTACGGGTTCTTGCGTCCCTACCATGCTTGCCTCCGCGTATTCACAACGCAGCTTCCCGTCCCCGACTCCGTCTCGGAGAGAAGTCGTGCAGCGTCTGTCGATCCGCCGGCCGCAGCTGAGCGCTCCCGGTCGCCTTTGGCGCCGTCTCGACACGGTCTCTCCTCCAGTGTGGACCGGCGGCTCGAGATGTACATCCAGCCCGCAAGGCTCGACGAGGTCGACGGCTACGCGACCGGTGTGGAGTCCGGGTGGAGTGTGGTGGTTCAGGGCGTTATCGAGCCCGTGCTCGACACGGTCCGTCGAGCTCGCCTCGACAGAGTCGATCACCAGGTATGGGTGGACGACGTCGAGCGCACTCGATGGGTCCTCGTGCCCCCGGCTCTGATCACCGGGAGGCGCATCCACCAACCCAAATGACCCCTTCGCCGTGCCCGTTCTCTCGGGCGGTCCGGCTGCCTCGCAGTGGGTCTGATCGGCTGGAAGTGCAACCTCGGGAGAGGTACAGTCCCCCACGCGTCCCACGATGCAGCACCGTACCGCGATGTGGCACACGGCCGCAGGGCCGAAGCGCCACCGGATGCCCCAGGAGGAGCCAGCCCGTGAGCGAAGACCCGTCTCGAGTCCCGGCCAGCGCCCGGGTCGTCGTCATCGGCGCCGGTATCGTCGGCAACGGGCTCGTCGCCCACCTCGCCGAGCTCGGCTGGACCGACATCGTCCAAGTCGACAAGGGACCGCTCCCCAACCCGGGGGGATCGACCGGGCATGCCTCCAACTTCATCTTCCCCGTCGACCACTCCAAAGAGATGACGTTGCTCACCCTCGATTCGCAGCAGCAATACGAGGAGATGGGGGTCAACAACTACTGCGGCGGGATCGAGATCGCCCGGACAGAAGAGCGTCTGGAGGAACTGCGGCGCAGGATGACGTCGGCCAAAGCATGGGGCATCGAGGCCCGCCTCCTCACGCCGGCCGAGGTCGTCGAGATGGTGCCCTTCGTCAACAAGGACGTCGTGCTGGGCGGCTTCTACACGCCGACAGTCTCGGTGGTCGACTCGCTGCAAGCCGGCACGTTGATGCGCCAGAAGGCCCTCGACTTGGGTGTTGCCAGCATCCACCCGATGACCGAGGTGCTCGACCTCGAGACCAAGGACGGCAAGATCGCCGCCGTCGTCACCGACAAGGGCCGCATCGCATGCGATCACGCGGTCATCGCCTGCGGCGTATGGAGCCCGCGCATCGCCGAGATGGCAGGTGCCAACATCCCCCTCACCCCTGCGGTGCACCAGATGATCGACGTCGGACCCATCGACATCCTGCAAGCCACCGGAAACGAGATCGGCTACCCGATCGTGCGCGACATGGACACGTTCATGTACGAGCGCCAGACCGCCGGGTCGATGGAGGTGGGCTCATATGCCCACCGCCCGATCTTCCACCACCCCGACGACATCCCCTCCATCGAGGAGGCACGGCTCTCGCCCACCGAGATGCCGTTCACCGAGGAGGATTTCGACGAGCAGCTCGAGGACGCCCTCGAGATCATGCCGGACATCCTCGACGGGGCTGAGATCAAGTACGCCATCAACGGGTTGCTCTCGCTGACGCCGGATGCCATGCCGCTGATCGGCGAGACCGAGATCGACAACCTGTGGTCGGCGGCGGCCATCTGGATCAAGGAGGGCCCGGGAACGGCTCGAGCCGTGGCGCAGTGGATGACCCACGGGTATCCCCACATCGATCCACACCACTCCGACGTGTCTCGCTTCTACCCGACACAGCGCACCGAGCAGCACATCCTCGATCGGTGCTCGGAGCACTTCAACAAGACATACGGCATCGTTCACCCTCGGGAGCAGTGGGAATCGCAACGCAATCTCAAGGTCAGCCCGCTGCATGACCGCACCACGTCACTCGGCGCCGTCTACTACGCCGCCGGCGAGTGGGAACGGCCCCACTGGTACGAATCGAACGCACCCCTCGTCGACGAGTACGGTGTCGAGGACCGCCCGGCCGAGTGGGACCGCCGCTGGTGGTCCCCGATCCAGAATGCCGAGCACCTCGCCATGCGGGAGAGCGTCGGCATGGTGGACCTCACGGCCTTTGCGATCTTCGATTTCACCGGCCCCGGGGTGGTCGAGTACATCGAGAAGATGACGGTGAACAAGTGCGACCGGCCGGCGGGCTCGGCCATCTACACACCGGTGCTCACTCCGCTCGGAGGCTTCAAGTCGGACCTCACCGTGCTCCGGCTCGGCGAGGAGCACTTCCGGGTGATCACCGGGGGATTCGACGGGGGGCGTGACGGGCACTACTTCCGCCGCCATCTGCCGGACCACGGCGTCGAGATGGAGAACAAGACCTACGAGATCTGCACCATCGGGGTGTGGGGGCCGAATGCGCGCAATGTCGTCGAAGCCATCACCGACGACGACATCAGCCACGAGGGCTTTCCATACGCCACCTGGAAGCACGCCACCATTGCGGGCATCCCGGTGACGATGTTCCGCATCAGCTACGTCGGCGAGTTGGGCTGGGAGATCTACACCGACATGGAGAACGCGGTTGCACTGTGGGATGCGCTGTGGCAGGCCGGTCGGGAACACGGGGTTGTTCCGGTCGGCGCCGGGGTATACGGCACCACCGGCCGGCTGGAGAAGGGCTATCGGCTCATCGGCGCCGAGCTGGAGAACGAGTACACACCGGTCGAAGCGGGTCTCGCTCGGGCCAAGGTGAAGACTGCAGACTTCATCGGCAAGGAAGCCTATCTGCGGGCCCGAGAGGAAGGACCGGCGGCGACGCTGTGCACCCTCACCGTGGAGGACCACACCTCGGCCTCGGGCGTGAAGCGCTACATGATGGGGAACGAACCCATCCTCACCGTCGACGGCGAACGTATCCTCGACTCCAAGGGCCGAGTGTCGTACGTCACGAGCGCCGGCGCCGGACCGTCGGTGGGCAAGTATCTGCTGATGGCGTACCTGCCACCGGAGTATGCAGTGGTTGGCAAGGATCTTCAGGTGATGTACATGAACGAGCTGTTTCCGGTGAAGGTCGCCGTCGTTGGCAGTGACCCGCTGTTCGACCCCGACGACTCACGTATGAAGCAGTGAGCGGCCGCAACGCAGTGAGTGGCCGACCATGAGGATCCTCGTCTGCGTCAAGCGGGTCCCCGCACCAGGAGCGAGGATCAACCTCACCGAGGATGCGATGGCCATCGACGCCAAGAACCTCGGCTTCGCCATCAGCCCGCACGAGGAATGCGCCGTCGAGGAGGCGGTCCAGATCGCCGAGCGAACCGGGGGCCACGTCACCGTGCTCACCATGGGCTCACCGGACGCAGAAGAACAGCTTCGGGCGGCCATCGCCGTTGGCGCCCATGCGGCGCACCTGCTGACGACCGACGGTTCCGACGTCGATCCAACCGCCACCGCAGCGGCACTGCTCGACGCCATCCGCACCCTGGAGCAGGACGGCACCTTCGACCTCATTCTCTTGGGCAACGAATCGGCCGACGCCGGCGGGTACCAGGTCGGGATTCGGGTGGCCCACGAACTGGGCCGCCCCACCGTCAACGGTGTGAAGGCGATCGAACTCGGCGACGGCACGGTTACCGCCCATCGGCCGACCGACAGCGCCACCGAGGTGTACGAGCTCCCACTGCCGGCGGTGCTCGGCGTGAAAGAAGGCATCAATCTGCCGCGCTATCCCACGTTCAAGGGCCGGCTCAACGCCAAGAAGGCAGAGGTCAGGTCGCAGCCCGCCACGGTTTCTCCT
>JBFISM010000131.1:0-10217 GCA_041608535.1 Acidimicrobiia bacterium | reverse complement strand
GGGTCGATCGGTTCGGCGAGCCGCCGCCCCCGGCGGCTGCGCTCATCGACGTCGCCCGACTCCGGGTGGCCGCCATCCGGCTGGGGCTCACCGAGATCGTCCAAGTGCGCAACGAGGTGCGGCTCGGTCCCGTCACGCTCAAGACGTCGCAGGAGGTCCGGCTGCAACGTCTGGTGCGCCGCGCCATCATCAGAGGCACGACAATATTCATCCCCGCGCCACGGCACCGCCCTGCGCAGGAAGTGCTGGACTTCCTCAATACAATGTGGCCACCGGAAGAGGCGCCACCGGTCCGCGTCGGCGTCGCATCCGCCGATGAGGAGTAGAGCCAGCCCCATGCGCCGTCCATCGACCATCCGTCGCGCAGCAGGTGTTCTCGTCTTCGCCACCATGGCGGTGGGCTGCGCCGGATCCGACACGGTGGCTACCGTCGACGGCGTCACGATCGCCGCCGAGCGTCTCGAGGCCATGCGCACCAGCTATGGGGACGCTGCGGTGCTGCCGGGGGGCCAGCTGCGTGACGATCTGAGCTTGATGATCTTCACCGAAGCGCTCACCGCGGCCGCTGAGGAGGAGTTCGGCATCACCATCAGCGATGACGACATTCGGGAACGCATCGCCAACCCGCCGCAACGCTGGCAGCCCAACATCGAGGGTCTTGCTGCCAGCCCCGAATTCGGACCGGAGCGGCTCGACATCGAGGCGAGGCTCACGCTGGTGCGCGATCGCGTCATCGGCCCAGCGGTGCTCGAGGAGTTCGGCAGTCTCGACGCGTACGTGGCGGCGGCCCCCCAAGAGGTGACACTCGTGTGCGTCCGCCATCTCCTCCTCGCATCAGAAGTAGAGGCACAGGAGGCGCTGGATCGCCTCGCTGCCGGTGAAGACTTCGAGGCGCTGGCTGCAGAGGTGTCGCTGGCGCCGAGCCCTGATTTGACCCCACCCGAAGCATGCCCGCTGGCGGTCGGCCCTCTCGGTGAGGATTTCAGCTTTGCCGTCGCCGAAGCGCCGCTGGGGGAGCCGATCGGTCCGGTGCAGACTGACTTTGGACATCACGTCGTCATCGTCGACGAGCGCACGATCCCCGACAACGAGGCCGCCTTCCTCGCCGATGCCACGGCCTTCATGGATCCGGACGTCGTGGGTGCAGTCTTCACCCAGTGGTTCAACGACGCGGTGCGGGATGCGGACATCTCCGTCGCCTCCAACATCGGCAGCTGGTCTCCCGACGGGCTGGGGATTGCGGCGCCGGGCAGCTGAGGTCGGCGTGAGCGCACCCATCACGGTGGTCGGTCTGGGTCCGGCCGGGCTGGACCGCATCCCGCTCCGGATCCGTCGATTGCTCGAGAGCAACGATGCCGACGTGGTAGTACGCACGACCCGGCATCCGGCAGCGGCCGAGCTGGCGCATACTCGACCCGTCGAGAGCTGCGACGATCTCTACGAGACTGCTGCGACGTTCGATGCGGTGTATGGGGCGATCACCGCCCGGGTGCTCGAGCGCGCCGGCAACGGTCCGGTCATCTACGCCGTGCCCGGGAGTGCGGTTGTTGGGGAGCGCTCGGTGGCTGCTCTGCTCACCGCCGCGGCGGCCGCCGGGCATGAAGTCGTGATCGAGCCCGGTGAGTCGTTCCTCGATCTCGTGTGGCTCCGCACCGGCTGCGATCCCATCGCCACCGGTGCCCAGATCCTCGACGGCCGCGAGCTGCCGGATCCGCTCCAACTGCACATACCAACGGTGATCACCCAAGTCGACCGGCCCGAAGTGCTGGCCGATGTCGTCGTCGAGTTGGGGCGGGTGCTGCCTGACTCGACGGAGATCGTCGTACTGGATGCGTTGGGGAGCCCGGAGGAAACGGTGCTGACCACCACGCTCGATGCCGTCGGCAGGTTTGCCGCCGACGCTCGCACGACGTTGTTCGTCGACCCGCCCCCCAACGGGTGGGTTGGGTTGGTGGCCACCAATCGTCTGCTGCGGGAGCTGTGCCCGTGGGATCAACAGCAGACCCATCACAGCCTGCTCAAGCACCTCATCGAAGAAACCTACGAGACGGTGGAGGCGATCGAGCGACTTCCGGACGATGCCCCTGACGGCGATGCCGACTTCGGCGCCTATGCCGAACTCGAGGAGGAGCTGGGCGATCTCCTGCTTCAGATCGTGTTCCATACAACGCTGGCCGAGGAACCCGGAGCCTTCGGGGTCGAGGAGGTCGCCGAGGGGATCCGCCGCAAGCTGGTGTCGCGACATCCTCATGTGTTCGGCGATGCTGCGGCAGCCGACGCCGCCGCCGTGAACCGCAATTGGGAGGCGATGAAGACCCACGAGAAGCAGCGATCGTCGGCCCTGGACGACATCCCTCTCGGAATGCCGGCGCTGGCTCGAGCCGACAAGTTGCAGAGGCGTGCAGCCGCCCTCGGCTTCGATTGGCCCTCGGTCGCGCCGGTGCTCGCCAAGCTGCGGGAGGAGATCGAGGAGGTCGAGCTGGCGATGCGCACCGGGGAGGCCACCACCGTGGAGCACGAGGTGGGGGACGTCCTGTTTTCCGTCGTCAACCTGGCCCGCCATACCGGCGTCGAGGCCGAGGTGGCTTTTCGCCGCGCCAACCGGCGGTTCGAGGATCGCTTTCGGGCGGTGGAGCGGCTTGCCGCCTCCCGCGGCCACGACATCGGCCGACTGGGGCTCGATGAGCTCGATGCGTTGTGGGATGACGTGAAGCAGGCGCAGACGAGGTTGGCCGTTTACGGCTCGCTGGCGCCGGGCACTGCTAATCATCATATGCTCGCCGGTCTCGACGGAGCTTGGTCGGAAGCACGTGTCCACGGCATCGTCCACAACGCGGAGTGGGAAGCTGCCGGCGGTTATCCCGCATTCGAGTACGACCCTGCCGGACCGCGGAGCGATGTCCTGGTGTTCGAGGCGGCTGATCTACCGCTGCATCGCCCCCGCTTGGATGCTTTCGAAGCCACCGCGGGCTACGAGCCGCTGGTCATCGATGCGGTTGACGCAGATGGCCATCACTACGCCGTCACCATCTACGTCGGTCCTTCCTGAGAAGAGAACGCAACGTCCCCATGTCGTCGCGCGTGACTCCGGAGCGATACAGCCGGCCGCGGAGGAACGGAGCGGGTGTGCGGTGGCAGGTGGCCCGACGCCGTGCCAACCTGCGATGACGATGAGGTTCGTCGATGCCGAGACGGTTCATGCGGCACTCGACTGGGGCGGTCTGGTGGAGGCTCTGCGTCGCGGCCACCGGCGACCCAAGGCGGAGACGGGACGGCTCTTTCAGACGAGCGATGACGATGGGCTGCTCATCCTTCCCGCGTGGGAAGCCGGGGCGGCCATCGGGGTGAAGCTGGTCACCATATTCCCGGGCAATCTGGGCGGCCCTCACCCATCGGTGCAGGCGATCTACGTCGTGTTCGACGGAACCAGTGGCGCCGCGCGGGCCGTGATCGACGGCACCGCGCTCACGTATCGCAAGACGGCGGCCGATTCGGCACTGGCCGCCGATCTCCTCGCTCGGCCCGACGTGGCGACGCTTCTCGTGGTCGGTGCGGGGGGACTTGCCCCATACCTGCTCGCCGCCCACCGTGCGGTGCGCCCATCGCTGCAGCGCGTGCTGGTGTGGAACCGCACCGCAGACCGTGCGCTGCGGCTGGCCGAGACGGCCGGTGGGGAGATGGTGACGGACCTCGAGTCGGCCGTCGCCAAGGCCGATGTGATCACCTGTGCAACGATGTCGACCGAGCCACTGGTCGAGGGGGTGCGGCTGCGTCCTGGCACACACGTCGATCTCGTTGGGGCGTACCGCCCCGATCTCCGGGAGAGCGACGACGAGGTGATGCGGCGTGGCCGTGTGTTCGTCGACAACCCGGAGACCACCATCGAGGAGGCCGGCGATCTGGTGCAGCCCATCGCCTCCGGAGCGATCGACCGCAACGACGTGCTCGGGGACCTCTTCGTACTGTGCGCCGAACCATCGCTGGGGAGAACTTCCTCCGACGACATCACCGTCTTCAAGAACGGTGGGGGAGGGCATCTCGATCTGATGGTCGCCGAGCACCTCCTGGCAGAGCTCTGAAGCCGCCGGCTCCGGCTTGCCCGGGCGAAAGCGCCGACCCGTGATACGCTCCCCCGACATCGAGCAGGGGCCTGAACCTGTGACACAGATCACCAAGATTTGGGCCCGCGAGGTCCTGGATTCCCGGGGCAACCCGACCGTCGAGGCCGAAGTCGAGCTGGCCGGCGGAGGTTTCGGCCGAGCGGCGGTTCCCTCCGGTGCATCCACAGGGGCTCTCGAGGCCAACGAGCTTCGGGACGGCGGAGAACGCTTCGGCGGTAAGGGCGTGGCGCGGGCCGTCGCCAATGTGAACGAGACGATCGCACCGGCGCTGGTCGGTGAGGATGCAACCCGGCAGGAGCACATCGATCAGGTGATGCTCGACCTCGACGGGACACCCAACAAGGAATCCCTCGGGGCCAACGCCATCCTGGCCGTTTCCCTGGCCGTGGCCCGGGCGGCGGCGTCGGGTGTCGGACTGCCGCTGTACCGCTATGTAGGCGGGGTCGCCGCCCGCACGTTGCCGGTGCCGTGTCTCAACGTGCTCAACGGTGGGGAACACGCAGACAACTCCGTCGACATCCAGGAATTCATGCTGGTTCCGGCCGGGGCACCGAGCTTCGCCGCAGCGTTGCGATCGGGTGTCGAGGTCTACCACGCGCTCAAGAAAGTGCTCGGTGGCGCCGGGTTGGCTACGGCAGTGGGTGACGAAGGAGGATTCGCACCCGACCTCCCCGCAGATCGCGCCGCGCTCGAGCTCATGTCGGAAGCGATCGAGGGCGCCGGTTACCGGGTGGGTGAGGACATCGCCTTTGCCCTCGATGTTGCCGCGACCGAGCTGCAGGTCGAGGGCAGCTACACCCTCGACGGGAAAGAGCTGTCTGCAGAGGACATGATTGATTATCTCGCCGGGCTGTGCAACGTCTTCCCCATCGTGAGCATCGAAGACGGGCTTGCCGAGGACGACTGGGACGGCTGGATCGCGCTCACCCAACGTCTCGGTGATCGCATTCAACTCGTGGGCGACGATCTGTTCGTGACCAACGAGGAGATCCTGCAAAAGGGCATCCAGCGCGGCGTGGCCAACTCGATCTTGATCAAGGTCAACCAGATCGGCTCGCTGTCGGAGACGCTGCGCACGATGGAGCTGGCCCGGCGCAATCGGTACACCCAGATGGTGTCGCATCGTTCCGGGGAGACCGAAGACTCCTTCATCGCCCATCTCGTGGTGGCCACCAACGCCGGGCAAATCAAGACCGGCGCCCCGGCCCGCGGTGAGCGCACTGCGAAGTACAACCAGCTGCTCCGGATCGAAGAGGCGCTGGGCAACGAGGCGCGCTACGCCGGATGGGATGCCTTCGGGGGTCGCCCATGAGTGTCACGCTGCGAGATCGCGAGTCGGCGGCGACGAGCTCCGAGCATTCCGAACGGGAACGCCGTTCTCAGGGACGCAACGGACCGTGGCTGGCGGTGCTGCTCATCGCGGCGCTGGCGATAACGCTCGCGGGTGTGTTCCCGTTTCGCCAGATCATCGCTCAGGATCGGCAGGTGGAGAGCACCCGCGACAAGCTCGCCGCTCTGGTTGCGGAGAACGAGGCATTGGAAGCGCAGGCGGAGGCGCTCCTCACCGACGCCGAGATCGAGAGGATCGCCAGGGAGCAGCTCGGTTTGGTTCGTCCCGGCGAAACGGGGGTGACGGTGCGACCGAGTGACGCTCCGCCGAGCACGGCGCCGGCGGTGGATACGATTGAGGTCGATGAGCGAAGCGTCATCGACAAGATCTGGGACTGGCTCACAGGACGCGATCTCGAACCCGGTGGATGATCGGGGCGCCGTAGCCGCCCAGCTGGACCGACCCCCCCGATCGCCCGTCGACGTGGTTCACCGCTGCCATCTCGGCCTGCCGGTAGCCATTGCCGTTCCGCCCTACCTCGATGACGGGACACCGTTCCCCACCCGCTACTGGTTGACCTGCCCGCTGGCGAACCGGCGCATCGGCAGGCTGGAGTCGGAGGGAGGGGTGAAGGCGGCGGAGTCTCGGATCGATGAGGATCCCGAGTACCGGCGCCGCTTCGAGACGGCCGGTCGCCGCTATGCCGCCGCCCGTGATGCCCTCATTCCGGACCCCCCACCTCCCCACCGCCCCAGCGGCGGGGTGGGGGGAGCGACCCACGGTGTCAAGTGCCTGCACGCTCACTACGCCGATCATGCGGCCGGCAACGACAATCCGGTGGGAGAGGAGACCGCTGCGGCCATCGAGCCGCTCGATTGCGTCGTCGGCTGTGTGGTCTCCGCCGACGGTGAGGTGGTGCGCAACCCGCTATGGAGGGAGCCGAAGCGCCGGTGACGGACTCGAAGGCACGGGTCGGGGCGGTCGACATCGGCACGAATACCGTCCGGCTCATGGTCGCCGATGTCGACGAGCGAGGGGACGTGGTGTGGGTTGCCCGCCGGGCGGTCGTGACGCGGCTCGGGCAAGGTGTCGACCAGCATGGGGCGTTGGATCCGGAGGCGATCGAGCGAACATGCCGGATTCTCGCCGAGTATGCGGACCAGCTCGTCGAGGGCGACTGTCTCGCCGTCCGAGCCGTCGCAACCTCCGCCGTGCGAGATGCAGTCAACAGTGCAGTCTTCGTCGAGGCAGCATGCGCTGCGTTGGGTTTCGAGCCCGAGGTGATCACCGGCGCCGAGGAGGCGGCGCTCGGGTTCTCCGGCACAACCGGTCATCTCCACATACCGGGACCGTTCCTCGTGATCGATCCCGGAGGTGGGAGCACCGAGTTTGTCTTTGGGGAAGGCTCGCCGTCGTACGCCGTCAGCGTCGACATCGGTTCCGTGCGTCTCACCGAACGGCTGCTCCACGACCATCCGGTGGCCCCGGCGGCTCTCGCAGCCGCCCGCATGCATGCCCACGCCTTGCTCGATGATGGAGTCGAGCTGCCGGGAGCTCCGGAGAAGGTCTACGGTGTTGCTGGGACACTCACCAGCCTCGCTGCGATGCATCTCGGCCTACCGGCGCACGACAGCGATGAGGTCCACGGCACCGAGTTGACCGGCGACCAACTGCACGACCTGACCGACCGGCTGGCTGCCATGTCGCTCGATCGGATCGCGGCGATCCCGTCGATGGATCCGCAGCGGGCTCCGGTGATCGTAGGCGGGGCCGTGGTCGCCGAGCAGGCGCTCGCCATCACGGGGGTCGACACGATCACCATCTCCGAGCGGGACAGCCTCGACGGTTTGGTGCGGCAGCTCGCCGCAACGCTCGTGATCGACCGCTAGGGCCGCAACAACCTCTCCCCGTCTACTCGTCCTCGAGCTCTTCCCCGCGGTCGGGGACCTTGTCGGCCAAGTGGGCCGGCATCTCCTCGTAGTGGTCGTGCTCCTCGGTGAAGCTGCCCCAGCCCTGGGTGATCGACCGCAGATCGATGGCGTACCGCATGATCTCCGACGTCGGCACCAGGGCGCTGATGAGTTGGAGACCGCTGTCGCCGGCCTCGGTCCCTTGCACCTGGCCACGCCGACCGGACAGATCGGCCATGACGTCACCCTGATAGCTCGACGGAACGGTGACCACGATCTTCGAGATCGGCTCCAGCATGATGGGACCGGCTTTCTGCATGGCTTCCCGGAAGCCGAGCCGTCCTGCCATCTTGAACGACATCTCCGACGAGTCGACCGAGTGATACTTGCCGTCGACGCAGCGGACCCGCACATCGACCACGGGATATCCTTTCACCCCGCCGTGCGCCATCGTCTCGATGATGCCCTGCTCGACCGCGGGAATGAACTGGCGGGGGATCGAACCGCCCTTGATCGCGTCGACGAACTCGAAACCTTCACCGCGCGGCAGCGGTTCCAGTTCGATCATGGCGACGCCGAACTGGCCGCGACCTCCGGACTGCTTCTTGTACTTCCCCTCCGCACCGGCACTGGTTGTGATCGTCTCCCGGAACGGGACCCGCACCTCGTGCTGCTCGACGTCGACGTTGAACTTGCGGGCCAGCTTCTCGATGACGATGTTGAGATGGGTCTCGCCCATGCCTCGCAGCAGGGTTTGTTTCGTCTCGTCGTTGCGGACGACGTCGAGCGCCGGGTCCTCCTCCTGGAGACGACGCAGTGCGTTCGCCAGCTTGTCCTCGTCGGCCTGCGTCTTGGCGGTGATCGCCGTGGCCAGCACCGGCTCGGGCCGTTCGAGCCCGGATATCTCGACCGGTTTGTTCTTGGGTCCCAGCGTGTCGCCGGTGGAGGTGTTGGACAACTTGGCAGCGGCACCGATGTCGCCGGCCGGGATCTCCTGGAGCAGCTCCGACTCTTTCCCGACGAGGTAGGCGATCTTGGCGAACCGCTCGTCGGTATTGCTGCGGTGATTGAAGAGATGCATGTCGGGACGCACCGTTCCCGAGAGCACTTTGAACACTGAGATCTGCCCGACGTAGGGGTCGGCCACCGTCTTGAAGACCCACACCAGGGGATCACCATTGGGATCACCCTCCACGGTCACGGTCTCTCCACCGGCTTTCACATCGAACGAGTTGCGGAGGGCGGGGGAGGGACCGATTTCCGTGATGAAGTCGGCCAGCCGGTCGACTGCGATCGGGCCGGTTGCCGACCCGCACACGACAGGGAACACGCTGGCGTCGGCGATACCGACCGCCATCGTCGCCTCCAGCTCGTGGATGGAGGGAACGTCGCCTTCGAGGTAGCGCTCCAGGAGGTCGTCGTTGGCAACCACGATGCCTTCCACCAGGTTGTCGTGCACCCGATGCTCGAGCTCTTCCATCTCTTCAGGGATGTCGGCGATCTCGGAGTGGCCGGAGTCGTAGACGTACGCCTTGTCGGAGAGCAGGTCGGCGACCCCACGGAACGAGGCTTCCTCGCCGATGGGCAACTCCAGCGGTGCGATGCCCGCACCGAATCGCTCCCGCAGCTCGTCCAGAGTGCGATCGAAATCGGAGCGCTCCTTGTCGAGCTTGTTGATGAAGATGATCCGGGGCACTCCCAACCGCTCTGCCATCCGCCACACTCGCTCGGTCCCCACTTCGACGCCTTCCACTGCGCTGACCACGAAGACCGCAAGGTCGACGACACGAAGCGCTCCGAAGACGTCGCCGATGAAGTCGGCGTAACCAGGGGTGTCGATGAGGTTGATCTTGTAGCCCTTCCAGTCGAAGGGTGCGTAGCTCATCGACAGCGAGATACCCCGTTTGTGCTCTTCGGGGTCGTAGTCCATCACCGTGGTGCCGTCTTCCACGCGTCCGAGTCGGTCGATGGTGCCGGCGCGGTAGAGCAGTGCTTCGGCGAGCGTCGTCTTGCCGGCGTTGCTGTGCCCCACGAGGGCGACGTTGCGGATCTTCTCTGGTGGATAGACCTTCACGCTCGGCTCCTCCAAAACGACTGCTCGTGGCCAGAGTGCGAGGTTACTCCCCCTCACCTCGCTCTGTTGCGGCACCCGTTACCCTGATCGGCGGCCCAAACGTCACAGCGCCCGGGTGGCGAAATCGGCAGCCGCGGCGGACTTAAAATCCGCTGTCCCGAAAGGGGCGTACAGGTTCGAGTCCTGTCCCGGGCACGTGCTGTCACCAGGGCCGACTTTGCGAGCTTCGCTCGCAAACGCACGCTGGTCGGTCCTCCTCAACCAGGGATGCGTCCCTACCCATCCGGCGTCCGTGTGGATTCCGAATCAAGCACGCTTGCCTCGAGCTATCGCTCACCGTTTTCGCTTCATGCGTGTCGCCTGCGGCGTCCCGTGCGTCGATGAGCCCGCGCGCTCGAACCTTGTGGGCCCCGGGTCTGCACGCGCCGCAGCGCCGCCGGGGTGGGGGTGGTGCGGTGGAGGGGTTTGGGGTGGTTGGTGGTGGGGTGGGTCGGTGCTGGTGTGGGGTGGGTGGAAGCGGCGGCGGTGGGGTGGTGTGTTGGGGTTGATGGTGTGGCCTTGTTGGTGGATGACGACGTGGTGGTGGAACCAGCACCGGCAGGGTGAGGTTGTCGGGGTGGTGGGTGCCGCCCCTCGATCTGGGGAGGATGTGGTGGACTTCGAGGCGGTAGCGGCTCGTGCAGCCGTCTGTGGTGCAGGTTCCGTGGTCGCGGTGGTAGATGTAGTTGCGGGTGCGTTGCGGTATGCGGTCTCCATCGGTGCGTACCCGGTACAGGTGGTCT
>JBFISM010000130.1:0-10355 GCA_041608535.1 Acidimicrobiia bacterium | reverse complement strand
TCGGCCTGGCGGGACAGCGAACCGGGGTGCTCGATCTGGCTCGGGGTCTGATCTGCCAGGCGGCCATCCTCCACGGGCCGTCCGATCTCGAGATCGCCGTGGTCACCGAGCACCCCACGGATTGGAATTGGATCAAGTGGCTCCCCCATGCGGTGCTCGACTCCGCTGCGGGCCGGCGACTCCTGGCGAGCTCGAACGCAGAGATCGTGCAGCTGGTGGCAGCGCTCACCCCGTGCGAACCGGTGACAGCGGGAGGAGCCAGGGCATTGCTCGGGGGTGAGACAGGTGCCGACAGTGCCGGCGCCTCCCCACCGCTGACGTTGCTCATCGTCGACGTCGACGATCTCGCCGCGGCCCGCTTCGCCGGAGTCCGCAATCTCCTCGGCGGTCGCGGTCTGCCGGTTTGCGGTCTCGCCATCACATCGAGTCAGAATGCGCTCCCCTCGGTGTGCACGCGAACCGTGATCGTGCACGACCGCACCGCCGAGCTGTGCGGAGGACCCAGCGGGGACGTGATGATCGCACCCGCCGGGGCAGTGGAGAGCGTTGCCGCGCGGTGCGCCCGGGCGCTTGCCCGCTTCGACGATCCAGATCGCAGCGAGAACGGCGCCGAGCTGCCCGCGTGCGTGCATCTGGTCGACCTCCTTGGCATTCGCGACCAGAACCCCCAGCTGATCGCGGCTCGCTGGGCGGCTGCGGGCCACAAGCCACGGCTCCGCGGGCTGATCGGTGTCACCGAGGCGGGACCACTCGAGCTCGATCTCGTCGCCGACGGCCCTCATGGTCTGCTGGCGGGCACCACCGGAGCGGGCAAGAGCGAGCTGCTGCGCACCCTGGTCGTCTCCATGGCGGTCGCGGTCGATCCCGAGCACCTGAACTTCGTGCTCATCGACTACAAGGGAGGCAGCGCTTTCGATGCCTGCGCTGGTCTCCCCCACACCGTCGGCATGGTGACCGATCTCGACGATCACCTCGCCGAACGAGCCCTCACCTGTCTCGAAGCCGAGCTTCGCTACCGGGAGCACCTGCTGCGTTCCGTCGGCGCCGACGATGTGGCGGCATACCTGGACCTCGACCTCGACGAGCCGCTGCCACGCATGGTCATCGTGATCGATGAGTTCGCGGCCATGGCCAAGGAGCTTCCGGAGTTCATGGACGCTCTCGTCGACATCGCCGCGCGGGGGCGCAGCCTCGGCGTCCATCTTCTCCTCGCCACCCAAAGGCCTGCCGGAGTGATTCGCGACAACATCCGTGCCAACACGAATCTACGGATCGCTTTGCGAGTGCAGGACACCGGCGATTCGATGGACGTGCTCAACGATCGGCGGGCGGCGACGATCGGACGGAGCCAGCCCGGCAGGGGATTCTTACGCCTCGGTGCAACCGAGGTCGTGCCGTTCCAGACGGCGCTGGTCACCGGGCACGCGTTCGATGCGGCGAGCGCCTCGATGCCCGTGGCGGTGCGCCCCTTCGTCTTTGCGATGGATCCGCCGCCCTTTCCCGAGCCGAATCCTCCCGGGCGAACCGAGGAGGGACCCACCGACCTGGAGATCCTGGTCGGAATCATCGCCGCGGCAGCGCACACAGCGGGGATGCGGCCGCCACGACTGCCTTGGCCTGAGGCCCTGCCGCTTCACGTGAGCCGCACCGAGCTACGGAATGACCCGGTCACCACGGCAGCAACCGAACCTGCAGATGGGATCGCCATCGGGCTGCAGGACGAACCGGACAGGCAGCGCCAAACCACGTTCCGCTGGGCACCGGGCGACGGCAACCTCGTCGCCTTCGGCAACGTCGGGACCGGGACGACCACGACGCTCGCCACCATCGGGCTCGGGCTCGCCGAGATCCACTCCCCGGCATCGCTGCATATCTACGTGCTCGACTTCGACACCGGCGGGCTGGCCCCGCTCGCCGAGCTGCCCCATGTTGGGGCCGTAGTGCTCCCGGGTGAGCGGGATCGTCAGCTGCGGCTCATTCGGATGCTCAACCAAGAGGTGTCTCTCCGCAAGGGCAAGACCGCGGCAGCGCAGGCGTTCGAGGAGGAATGGCCGGCCATCGTGGTGCTGATCGACGGTTTCGACGGCTTCAAGACCGAGTACGACATAGGCGCCGACTCACCAGTGCGCGATGCGATGCTCCGCGTCGTCACCGAGGGTCCGGCGGTGGGGATCGTCTCGGTGATCTCCGGAATGCGAGTGAACTCGTTGCTGCCGCAGATGGCAGCCACCATCCCCAACAAGCTGGTGTTTCGGATGGCCGATCCGCTCGCCGCCGGTGGGCTCGGGCTACGAGGGATCCCGGCCGACCTGCCGCCGGGGAGGTGCCACGACGCCGTCGGTAAACGCGAAATCCAGATCGCCGCACCGGATCACGAGGATCTACGACTGGCAGTGGCCGATCTCGACCTCGATCCGTGGATCGGAGACGGCGGGCCCCGAACTGTCGACAACCTGCCCGCCGAGGTGAAGGTGTCGGCGTTGAACGGGGCCATCCACCTCGGCGCCGAGGAGTGGTTCATCCCCATCGGTGTCGGGGACACCGACCTCGACATCGTCGGGGTGGCGCTGGGTGAGGGCGATCATCTGCTCATCGCCGGCGAATCTCGCAGCGGTCGCAGCACCCTCCTGGCGACCGTCGCCGCTCTCGTAGCCGGCAACGCCACCCGAGTCAGCATCACCGCCATAACACCGCGGCGCAGCCCGCTCCGTGATCAACCGGACATCGACCTGCTCGTCACCGATCCGGGGTCGATCGACGACGCGATGGCAGACATCGTCGAACGTGCCGGTCCCCAGCTGGTGCTCGTCGACGACGTCGAGATGATCGAGAAGTCCACGGTGCTCGCGGAGCTGGCCACCAGTAGGCGCCCTGATCTCCACGTTGTCGCCGCCGGCCGCCGCGATCTCAAACGCCAGTACAGCCACTGGGCCAACAGCCTGACCCGCAGCAGAAAGGGAGTCTGGCTGCAACCGAGTCCGGGTCTCGACGGTGACCTGTGGAGCACACCGATGCCGCGCAATATTGCTCTGGGAATGCCGCCGGGGCGGGGGTACCTGATAGGCGACGGTGTCGTGGAACTGGTACAGACCGCCCGCCCCGCGTGATTGCGCTCCGGTGCCGAGAGCCCAAGTCCTGGGATACGGTCGGCTTGGCAGTAACCTCGCCCGATGCGCTTCCGGGCCAGTGCCATGCTCGTGTGCGCCGTGCTCCTTGCGTCAGCATGCAACTCGGAGCCGGCGGTTGACACATCCGCGGTTGAGCGGATCCGGTATGAGACGGTGCGGATCGCCAACGAGCAGCCGACAGTGGTCGTCACCCGGGGATGGCCTCCGACCAATGGAGTCGCCGAGTGGGACCGTGCCACGGAAGAAGTGCGGCTGGCTGTACTGCAATGGCTGGCGACACACGTCGATGCGGCGCCGTTCCGCACAGCACTCGATTGTCGTGGCTTTGGCGCCAACGAGGACATCAGCGGCGTCAACAAGCTGCGTGCGGTCGATGCCCTACGCGACGCGCAGATGCTGCAGCTGACGACGAGAGCCGGAACGCTGCTGCAATCCGTCGACGACTTCTTCGCTGCAAACCCCGACCTCGATCCGGAAACGGCAGAGTTCGTCAACCGCGCCGGGGGTATCGAGGATGATCTGAGCCCCGAGGCGTGTGCCGCGCTCGCCGACTGGGTTGCGTTCGTATCGGCGGCAGAGCCCGATGTGTACATCGAACAGCTGCCCGCCGCAGCGACGTTGACCGCGTTGCGCGAGATCGCCGCATCCTCGTGAGCTGCGGACGGGCTGCCTTGGCGGTCGAGTAACGTCCGCGACCGCATCGAGGGATCACGGTCGTGTCCGCCATTGTCAGAGCCGAGCAAATCGCCAAATCGTTCGGAGAGGTGCACGCTCTCGTTGGCGTCGATCTGGCCATCGCGGAAGGGACGGTGTATGCGTTGCTCGGTCCCAACGGCGCAGGCAAGACGACGATGGTGCGCATCCTGGCCACGCTGCTCCTCCCCACATCGGGACGGGCCAGTGTGGCTGGACTCGACGTCGTGGCCCAGCCCGCGGCGTTGCGGACCCAGATCGGGCTCGCCGGTCAGTATGCCGCAGTCGACGCAATCCTCACCGGACGCGAGAACCTGGAGATGGTCGGCCGGCTCTACGGGCTGAGCACGGCCGATGCCCGTACCCGCGCCACAGCCGTGCTCGAGCAGTTCGACCTGGTCGATGCCGCCGAACGGCCGGTCAAGACCTACTCCGGAGGCATGCGGCGTCGTCTCGACCTCGGGGCCAGTCTCGTCGGGCGGCCCCGGGTGCTGTTCCTCGACGAGCCCACCACCGGTCTCGATCCGCGGAGCCGGCTCGGGTTGTGGGAGTTCATCGAGAACCTCGTCGACGGTGGCACGACGCTCCTGTTGACAACCCAGTACCTGGAGGAGGCGGACTACCTCGCCGACCGTATCGGCGTGATCGACCATGGAGCGCTGATCGCCGAGGGCACCTCGGACCAGCTCAAAGACATGCTCGGCGGCGACATGCTCGTGTTCGAGGTGGCAGATCGTCACGAGACCGATGCCGCCGCCGCCGCGGTGGCCCCGATCGCCGCCGATACGCCCACCGTCGACCGAGCCACCGGCCATGTGCGGATGCCGGTTCGCGACCGCGTGGGGGTGATCACGCAGGTCGTACGTGAGCTGGACGCGAGGAACATCCAGCTCCGCGATCTGTCGATCAGCCGCCCGACACTCGACGACGTGTTCCTGTCCATCACGGGACACGCCGCCACTGAGGTCGCGACCGAGGCACCAACGCGCGACCGGGGAGTCAGACGACGATGACGAGCGCCGACCCACCCGCCGGCACCATCGGTCTGCGCCGGGTCGTGCGCGACGGCCTGATCCTCACCAAGCGCAACCTCTTCAAGTACATCCGGGTGCCGACGCTTCTCGTCTTCTCCACGGTGCAACCCATCATGTTCGTGTTGCTGTTCGTGTTCGTCTTCGGCGGCGCCATCGACGTGCCGGGTGGTAGCTATACCAACTTCCTGCTTCCCGGGATCATGGTGCAAACGGCGTTGTTCGGCTCCACCAACACGGGTATCGGGCTCGCCGACGACATGAGCAAGGGCATCATCGACCGGTTCCGGTCGCTGCCGATGGCACGATCCGCCGTGTTGGTGGGTCGTACCTTGAGCGACGGTATTCGGAACATCTTCGTGGTGCTGCTCATCACCACCGTCGGGTACCTCGTCGGCTTCCGCTTCCAAGCCGGATTCCTCAAGGCATTGGCCGCCATCGGTCTGGCCGCCCTCGTCTCGTTCGCCTTCTCCTGGATATCCGCAAACATCGGGCTCAGCCTGCGCGAAGTGGAGACCGTCCAGGCCGCCGGATTCATCTGGATCTTCCCGCTCACATTTGCCAGCTCGGCGTTCGTTCCCGTGGAGACGATGCCGGGGTGGCTGCAGGCATTTGCCGAGATCAACCCGGTGACGGTCACTGTGGATGCCTTGCGCGCCTTGGTGTTGGGAGGCCCGCTGCAGCCGGCGCTCAACCAGGCGCTGCTGTGGATCTTCGGCATCCTCGCCGTCTTCATCCCGCTCGGGGTGCGCAACTATCGCAGGGCCGTCTGATCAGGCGCTCCGGGTCGGGCTGCCATGTTGACGGACCCAAGTGTGCATGGCGATGCCTGAGGCGACTCCGACGTTGATCGATCGGGTTGAGCCGAATTGGGTGATGGCGAGAATCATGGAGGTCGCCCGCAGCGCCGCTGCCGACAGGCCGGGCCCCTCCTGTCCGAAGAGCAGCACACAACGCTCCGGCAACGGCGTCGTCTCGATGGGCTGCGCTCCGGGCATGATGTCGATCCCAACTATGGGGAAGGTCTCTCTCCGGGCCCACGACACCAGTGCGTCGATGTCGGCGACGTGACGGATGTGCTGGTAGCGATCCGTCACCATCGCTCCGCGCCGGTTCCAACGCCTCTTGCCCACGATCACGACGGACGCCGCGAGAAAGGCGTTTGCGTTGCGCACCACCGTGCCGATGTTGAAATCGTGCTGGTAGTTCTCGATGGCGACGTGGAAGGGGTGGCGCCGTTGATCGAGATCGGCGACGATCGCCTCTCGGGACCAGTAGCGGTAGCGATCGACCACGTTGCGCCGGTCACCATGGGCCAGCAGCTCGGGGTCGAGCCGCGCATCGTCCGGCCACGGCTCGGGGTGAGGCCCGACACCAACGGTGCGTTCCTCACCCCTGGGGTTCTCACTCCTTGCGTCCTCGCGTATCGCGTCCTCGCTCATCGGGTGCGACGCTAGGACCCACCGGCGGCCCCGTCGAGGTCGTGCAGCTCCGGTGGTGCGGGTATCGTCCTCGCCGCACCGGCGGAAGACGAGGTAGACAGGAGACCGGGATGACGTGGTGGTCCGGGGCGATCGGGTACGAGATCTATCCCCGATCGTTTGCCGACAGCAGCGGTGACGGCGTGGGGGACCTCGAAGGCATTCGCCGGCATCTGGACCATCTCACGTGGCTCGGGGTCGATGCGCTGTGGATCACGCCGTTCTACCCCAACCCCGGCTTCGATCATGGCTACGACGTGTCGAACTACGTCGATGTCGACCCGATCCACGGCACACTCGACGATTTCGATCGCCTCGTCGCCGACGCCCACGCACGGGGGTTGCGGGTGATCGTCGACATCGTGCCCAACCACACGTCCCACGAACACGAGTGGTTCCGCAAGGCGATCGCCGATCCCTCGAGCGCATACCGCGACTACTACATCTGGAAGGATCCGGCGCTCAACGGCGGACCGCCCAACAACTGGGTGAGCCACTTCGGTGGGCCGGCGTGGACCCAGGACGCCCGCTCCGGCCAGTACTACCTCCACCTGTTCTTGCCCGAGCAGCCCGATCTGAACTGGGAGAACCCGGAGGTGGCTCGCGAGTTCGACGAGATCCTGCGCTTCTGGTGCGAGCGAGGCGTCGACGGATTTCGCATCGACGTCGCCCACGGACTCGTCAAAGACGTGCGATTCAGGGACAACCCCCAGATCCGGGAACCCACTCCCGACATGAGCGCAGGCGAGGTGTTCCACTGCTACGAGCACCGCTACGACCTCGACCAGAACCGCAACATCGGCGTCTTCCGCCGCTGGAAGCGGGTGGTGTCCGAATACGACGCGATGTTGCTCGGTGAGATCGGTCCGGACAATCCGGCCCGGCATGCCCGCTACCACGACGCCGGCCAAGCGCTCGACCGCAACTTCTACCTCTCCCCGGTGTGGTCGTCCTGGCAACCCATGATCCTGCGGGACAAGTTGCGCGCCCTCGAGATGATCGGAGGAGACTCCATCGCCTGGGTCACCGACAGTCATGACGCCAGCCGCTCGCCCACCCGCTTCGGTGGCGGGGACCGTGGTCGCTACCGGTCGCTGTGCCTCACCACCCTCATGTTCGGTTTGGGGGGGATGCCGTTTCTGTGGGAGGGCCAGGAGCTCGCTCTCGAAGATGGCATCGTCGCCGTCGAGGATCGAACCGATCCCGTATCGACGCGGAACGAGAACCCGGCAGGCGGGCGCGACGGCGCCCGCACTGTCATGCCGTGGGACACGTCGCACTGCAACGGCTTCACGACGGCTCCAGAACCGTGGATGCCGTCACAGCCTCGGCCGCCCGAGCTCACGGTCGCAGTCCAGAAGGCGGATCCCGACTCGTGGATCCACCGCTACCGCCGTCTGATCGAGCTGCGTAAGAAGCACCCCGACCTGCACGAGGCGCCAGCGGAATGGATCGACGGCGACCACGGATTGACCATGACCCTGCGGCGGGGCCGGTGCCTGGTTGCGGCGAATCTGGACGATCACCCGTCGCACGTCCACCTTCCCGATGGGAACTGGTCGCTGGTGTTCACCAGCCGTCCCGACGGCGCCGGTGTCGTCGCCGGCGAACTGGAACTCGACGGCGAGACCGCAGCAATCCTCCTCGTCGGCTGAGACGCGACACCGGCGCCGCCGCAGCGACGCCGGTTTCGGAGTCGTTGAGACCGAGTCAGTTCCTGATCGCGAGCCCCGTGTTGGCGTCGAAGAAGTGCGCCGCTGCCATGTTCATGGTCACCTGGACAGTGTCCCCAACCCGGGCTTTGGTGGCCGCGTTGAAGCGGGCGGCGATCCGAGTGACGTCCGTCGGCAGGATCTCCTCCGCATCCTCGTCGAGGTCGAGGGCATCCTCCGAGAACACCGGTTTTGCATCGAGATCGAAATACACGATCTTCTCGAAGCCAAGCGCCTCGACATTCGTGATCTTCGCCGATACCCGCTGGTCTTGCGGGTGGCTCGGGTTGAGCTCGGCATCCTCGAACTCCTTCGGGCGCAGCCCCACGGTGACCGGCTTGCCCACGTAGTCGGCGATCTTGGGGTGACGGGCCATCGCCTCGTCGGGGAGGGCCAGTGTGTTGCTCCCCACCGTCACGGTGTATGACCCGGCGGCGCCGTTGATGATCCCCTCCATCAGATTCATCGACGGTGAACCGATGAAGGCGGCGACGAACAGGTTGTCCGGCTCGTCGAAGAGCTTCTGCGGTGCATCCACCTGCTGGAGGATCCCGCGGTTGATCACGGCGACACGGTCGGCCATCGTCATCGCCTCCACCTGATCGTGAGTCACGTAGAAGGTGGTCACACCGACTTCACGCTGCAGTGCAGTGATCTGCGCGCGCATCTGCACGCGCAGCTTGGCGTCGAGGTTGGAGAGCGGCTCGTCGAGAAGGAACACCTTGGGAGAGCGAACGATGGCACGACCCATCGCCACCCGCTGCCGCTGACCACCGGAGAGCTGGGCAGGCTTGCGATCCAGGATATCTGTGAGCTCCAGCATGCGCCCCGCCTGATCAACTCGTTGCTTGATCTCGGCCTTGGGTAGCTTCGCCAGCTTGAGCGCAAACCCGATGTTCTCCGCCACGGTCATGTGCGGGTACAGGGCGTAGTTCTGGAACACCATGGCGATGTCCCGATCCTTCGGCGGTGTGTCGTTGACCACGACATCGTCGATATAGAGCTTGCCTGCCGAGATGTCCTCGAGACCTGCGATCATGCGCAGCGTCGTCGACTTTCCGCACCCGGACGGTCCGACCATCACGAGAAACTCGCTGTCCACGATCTCGAGGTTGAGATCGGTCACCGCCTTGAACCCATTGGGGTATTGCTTCTCGACACCTTCGAAGACAACGTGTGCCACTACGGCCTCCCTCTCAATCTCGACTGCAACTTACCGGAAGTGGCCACGAGATAACAACAGAATCTCGGCGGATCAGCTCCCAGAGCTACCGCCGGTCGAGAAACAGCCCCCACCACCATGCGCTTGGGTCAGGATCGTTCGTGACTCTCGTCGATGGGCGGGTCACGCCGGGCAATTCGCCTGTTTGTCGGATGTACGGGTACAGGAGGTGCGAGGGCTTTCGCATCGCCGCTACGAGGGGGACCTGCTCGTCGGGTGGCATTGATTCGAGCCGTGATGCGAGCTCCTGCACGCTTCCGGCTACCAGATCATTTGGCGGCGGCCCGGTGGCTCGCCCCGTATAGATCTCTGCCAGTGCCGCTGCGGTGTTGCTCCCCCAAGAGCTTTCCCAGGACCGGGGGGACTCGGCATCCTCGTACTGTCGATCGGGGTCCAAGAATCGTTCGACGGCGCGGGCGAGCGCGGCAACGGCGTCATCAGGGTTCATGGGGGTACGACGGCGGCCTTTCGAGTGTTTGTCTGGCGATTCCAGTATGTGCGACCCTCGGTGCGACATTACCGACGGCAATGTCACGACGACGCTCACCTGTCGACGGCACCAAGCACCCGGTGACGGCTCGAATTGCGGGCCAGAAGCGTGCCGTGAGGCATAGCCGCTCGGATTGGTACCCGCCGCACCCGATGCGGCCGATGAAGAGGCGCGCCGAAACCGCCACTGCGCAATGGGTGGCGCATCGACCTGAGGGTTGCGGCGAGCGACGCTGGCTCGGGTTGGGCGGTCAGTTGGTTTGGGACGGCAGGTACGTGGCTGTCGGTGACATCGCACCGGCGGCAACAGCTGCCGGCAGCGCCGGCTGCCGTCAGTCCGGAGGTGCTCGGGTGGTTGGGGTGAAGCGGCGTCTGCCGGGTGGCGAGTGGGGGTCGATCTGGTAGCCGCGTTGGTGGACAACGACGTGGTGGTGGAACCAGCACAAGGTGGTGAGGTTGTCGGGGTGGTCACGGCCACCTCGGGATCGGGGCAGGATGTGGTGGGGTTGGAGCCGGTAGCGGCTGACACACCCATCAGCAGTACACCCCCCGTCGCGATGCAGGACATAGCGGCGGGTCTTGGGTGGGATCTTCGACCC
>JBFISM010000129.1:0-10577 GCA_041608535.1 Acidimicrobiia bacterium | reverse complement strand
GCGACACGGACCACACCGAAGCCGTCACCCTTCCCTTCGCCGGGCCAAGACCCCGTCGGGTCCCCGGGGCCTAGCCTGGTGGGATGGAGCGGGTGCGTATGGCGGTGGTTGGGGCCGGCCGCATGGGCCGTGTCCATCTGCAGGCACTGCACACCTCCGATGGTGTCGAGCTGACAGCGGTCATGGACTCCGTTGTCGATTCCGCACAGGAAGCGGCGGCTAAACACGGGCTGACCGCACACACCTCGCTCGATTCGCTACTCGCCGTCGATGGGGTCGAGGCGTGGCTGGTGGCGACGCCAACGCCGACACACCCGGCGATCGTGGAGAGAGCACTCGAGCACGGGATCCACGTGCTGTGCGAGAAGCCGCTGTCACTCGATGAAGGCGATCACGAGCGTCTTGCAGGCCTCGCCGCCGCACACGACCTCGTCCTTCAGGTCGGGTTCTGGCGGCGTTTCGCCTCACCGTGGGCCGAGGCGAAGAGGCTGCTCCACGAGGGTGCCATCGGTACGCCGCTGTACCTGCGTCTGGCACAGTGGGATGCGGACCCGCCGCCCCCGGAGTTCTGCGACCCGAAGGTGAGCGGAGGGCTCGCCATCGACTGCGGCGTTCACGAGTACGACCTCGCCGAGTGGCTCACGGGACGACCGATCGTCAGCGTCACAGCCTGCAACCTCCCCGTGGTCGACCAAGGCGTGGGGGCGTCCGGCGACGTCGACAACCTGGTGGCGCTTCTCAATCTCGAGGGTGGGGCCACCGCCACGGTCGATCTCAGCCGCAATGCGCGGTACGGAGACGACGTGCGCACCGAGATCCTCGGATCGGACGGTGCCCTGTTCGTCGATCTGCTCCCGCACCCGCAACTCCGGCTCGCAACGCACCAGGGGATCACCGACCTGCTCCAGACGCCAATCCCCGACGGGACGATCGAAGGTGTCGTCAATCAGGCCACGACGTTTGCTCGCAAGGTTCGTCACGAAGAGGTCGAGATTCCCGACGCCGCCGCCAGCCGACGGGCGCTCCGGGTGGGCCGGGCGGTGCAGCGTTCTGCGACCGATGGCGGATCGCACATCGAGGTCTGAGGCTCAGCGCTCCCGGGCCGCAGCCTGCCCGAAGCGGGCCATGCCGATGGCGAACACGCCGACTGCGGCCACGATGGACGCGGCGAGCACATAGGCGACCGTGTTGCTCAGTGGCGCCACGGGGGCCGCCGGGGTAGCGGCGGCCAGCACTTCGGGCCCCGCCGCAAGCACCTCGACCGAAGCCGTCATCTCTGGGTGAACGGTACACACGTACTCGTAGCGACCGACTTCAGCGAAGGTCCGCTGGAATGTCTGCCCGGGGAGCACCAGACCGGAGTCGTAGCTCTCGTCGGCTGCGGTCACCGTGTGGGGCAAGTCACCCTCATTGGTCCATGTCACCGTCTGCCCGGCTTCGATGCGCAGCGTGCGTGGACGGAAAGCATTGTCGACCATGGCGACCGCAACGTCCTCCGTCGCCGTCACCGGAGAGGGCGCATCGACGGCGGGGGGCTCACCGGTGGCAGGATCGGTGGCTGCGTCGCCGGTCACCGGTGTGGCCGCCGCGTCACCCGGATCGACGGTGATCGTTGCCACCATCTCGGGATGGATGGTGCAGAAGATCTCGAATGTGCCGACCTCGGTGAAGACATGGCTGAAGGTGTCGCCGCCCACGAGGAAGCCCGAATCGAACGAGCCGTCCCGTGCGGTCACGGTGTGCGGCAGCTCGCCCGTGTTGGCCCAGGTGACGGTTTGTCCGGTCTGCACCGTGAGCGACTCGGGGGTGTAACCGTTGTCGAAGATCTCGACGCCGGCCGCGCCGGCACCCCCGGGGCCCGGGATCCACGGCGGCGGATCGTCGAAGGGCCATGCAGGCGGTCCACCTACGAGGCCACCGGCGGCGGCCGTGGTGGTCTCACCTGGAGCCTCGCCGGTGGGGGCGCCGGTGACGGTGATCGTGCCGGTCATCCCGGGATGGATCGTGCATACGTACGGGAACGTCCCCGGTTGCGTGAAGGTGTGGGCGTATGACGAGCCGGGGAGCAGGATCCCGGAGTCGAACCCGCCCGCGGACGACGTCACGGTGTGGGGGAGGGCCCCGGTGTTGCTCCACACCAGCCGGGTCCCGGTGGTGATGGTGCGGCTCGAGGGAGAGAAGGCGTTGTCCACGACGGCGATCCCGCCTGGTGGAGGCGCCGTTGCCGGCTGGCCGGGCTCAGCGGGATCACCGCCCGGCGGGGGCTCCGGATCTGGCGCTGGGGGTGGAGCTGTCCCGTCGGAGCCGGTGACGACAACCGTCGCCGTCATCTCCGGATGGAGCGTGCAGAGGTAGTTGTAGGTCCCGGCGGTGGCGAAGGTGCGGGTGTAGGTATCGCCGGCGAACAGAACGCCAGAGTCGAAGCTGCCGCCGGTTGCGGTGACGGTGTGGGGCGCCGCCCCGGTGTTGGACCAGGTGACCGTCGCTCCCTCGGTGACGGTCAGGCTCGCCGGAGTGAATGCAAAGTCGACGATGTTCACGTCGCCTGGGCTCGGTGGTGGAGGGTCCGGATTCGGCGGTGGAGGATCCGGGTCCGGCGGTGGCGGTGGGGCGGGGAGATCACCGCCACCGCCGGAGACCGTGATCGCCCCCGTCATGTCCGGATGGATCAGGCACAGATAGTTGAAGGTGCCGGGTGTCTCGAAGGTGCGGGAGAACGTGCCACCGGTGTCGAAGATGCCGCTGTCCCAGGAGGAGTCGGTCGCGGTGACGGTGTGCTCGTCGCCGTCGTTGTTCGCCCAGGTCACCGTGGCGCCGGCCGCCACCGTGAGCGATGCGGGCTGGAAGGACCGATCGACGATGCTGACATCACCAGCGGTCGGTGGGGGAGGAGGCGGCGGAGCGGGATCGCCCGGATCTCCGGGGTCTCCGGGATCTGGTGCAGCCGAGACCGTGATGGTCCCGTGATAGTTCGTGTCTTCGTCGTTGCGGTCGTCGATGTAGGTGTAGGTGCCCTCGATGGCGAAGTTGAAGCTGTACGACTCGCCGGTTTCCAGATTCCCCGAGTCGAACTCCTCGGGCCCGGTCTCGGACCGCATGCGGTGCTCCTCGGCGTCCTGGTTGGTCCAGATCACCGTGGTGCCGGGGGTGATGGTGAGGTTCTTCGGCTGCAGTGTCGTGGTGATGGTCACCGTGGTTTCGGCGCCGAATGCTCCCGTGATCGGTGTGAGCAAGGACACGAGCATGAGGACCAGCACGGCGCGTGCGGTCCGGGGGGAACCTCTCTCCATGCCGGCCAACGTACGACAGGTCGTGCTAGCCGTACTGCCGAGGAGGGCTAAGGGTTGGCTAATCGATTCCTCTCCAGCCGGGGCCGGCTGGAGCGCGGCGAACTGTCGGCCACGCCGCGGGGAAGCCGGGCTCTGCTGGAGCGATTGCTACAGAGATTCAGTCCACCCAGGCGTACGTACGCCGCATGCGGTACTGCTCGTCCCGAGTGGGCACCCGTGGAGCGAGATCCATCCCGGGCCCGAGCGCACGACGCGGCCCCCGGGCTGCCCGAGGGCCGTCTCATCGTGCGTTGAGCTGATCGGCTGCGCTCAGCCGCTGCTGACCGGTTCGGCGAACAGGTAGGGCTCGGGGACACCGAGCGTGTCGCCGGTGCGCCCGATCATGACGAACGTCGTGATGAGCGCGTTGAGCTCGACGATCTGGGCGTTCGTCCAATGTGCCTTGATCGGATCCCAGATGTCGTCGCCGACATCCATGGCATCGATTCCGATCTGCTCCACGAGCCGGAACACGGCCTTCTCCGCCTCGGTGTAATGCGGGCTGGTCGTCCACAGGGAGTTGGCGACGTCGCCGATGCGCTCCATCGAGTTGCCCAGCTCGGCGGCGATCCGCTCGTGGGCGCCGTAGCTGTAGAACGACCTGATGGCACGCAGCGTCTTCAAGATCACGAGCTCCTTGAAAGCCCAGGACACCATGCCCTCTCGGAGGGCCTGGGCGAAGAAGTCGGTCACCGAGTGGCACATGTCAGGGTTGGAGCCGAGCGCCTTCGTCAGGTTGGGCACCATCCCGAAATGCTCCTCGGCGATCCGGTAGGCATCGCGTACTTTCTCATCGGTCGGAGACTCGACCATCGTTACTGCTGGCATAGCGTGCCCCTCTCCTACGACGTCGGCGCTTGGGCCAGGAAGTGATCCAGGTGGCGCTGCGCAGCTGCACTCTTGGGCGGTTCCTCGGCGAACAGGATCGGCTGGTGGCCGTGGAACACCGGTTCGAGCTCGACACCGAGCGCATCGCCGAACTTCGACACCTGCAGATACGCTGCAATGGTGGTGACGATCTCGACGATCTGGCCGTCGTCGTAGTGCTCCTTGACTCGCATCCAGACCTCGGGCGGGATCTCCTCGGGATCGAGCACCGCATACGAGCACAGGTCGAGGATCGCCTTCTCCGCCTCGGTGAAGTGCGGTGAGGTGCGGTACTCGACGCCGACGATGTCTCGCTGCTGCTCCTCCGAGACGCCCTCACGGGCCGAGACGATCTCGTGCTGGGTCACGCAGTACAGACAGTCACCCATCTTGGTGGCCTTGAGGATCAGCAGCTCCTTCGTGTACCAGTCGAGTTTGGGGCCCTCCTGGAGGATGTCGAAGAATATCTGCCACATCTTCTGTCCCATCTCTGGTGCATGTCCCGTGACCTTGAAGATGTTGAGCAGCATCTGGAATCTGGCCTCGGCATCCTCGTAGACCTGTGCGGTGATCGGGTCTGCATCCTCGGGCTCGATGTATGGAATCGTTGCCATGCAATCCTCCTTGGTCGTAGGCGCGCAGGCCCACCGTACCAACATTGTGAAGCGCCTGCTCTACAAAGTCGGGACAGTGACCGATCGCAACGCTCACCGGCGGGTTCTCGATACAATCATCCGCCATGGGCACCGAAATCACTCGTCGACCAGGGCGTCCACGAGGCTTCGACGTCGCCACCGCCCTCGACGGTGCGGTCGATCTGTTCTGGGAGCTCGGCTACGAGGCCACGACCACTCGTGATCTGGAGCGACGGCTCAATGTGAGCCAATCTTCCCTCTACAACGCATTCGGGTCGAAGAAGGCGTTGCTCTTGGCTGCGATCGATCGCTACGAGGAGCGCATTCGTCGTGAGTTGTTCAGCATCCTCACCGATGACGGTGGTGGAGTGGACGCCGTGGGACGCTTCATCGCCGCGCTCGGCAGGTGGATCGTCACGAACGAGCATCGCGGTTGTCTGGTGGTGAACTTGATGGCGTCGGCGTCCGATGACCCCGACATCGGGGCGCGGGCGGCGGCCTATCGGTCGACGATCCGAGAGGCGTTGAACACGGCGTTTGCCGCAGAGGCCAGGGTGACTTCCGCGGAGGCGGCACAGCGATCGGAGGCGGTGCTCGCCGGCGTGCTCGGATTGCACGTGACGGCTCGCAGCAGCTTCGACCCCACTGAAGTGGAGAACATGGTGGCCGCCCTCTGCCATCAAGTAGACAGCTGGTCCTGACTAGGGGGCAAAGAGCGGCTCACACCTCGCGATACAACGCCGCTCCCCAATGTGCCCCGGCGCCGAATGTGGTGAAACACACCAGCTGATGCGGTTTGATGCGACCGTCTTTGCGCAGCTCGTCGTAGAGGATGGGAAGGGTGGCAGCGGTGGTGTTCCCATAACTGCCGATGTTGAGGGGCACACGGTCCTCCGGCACCGCCAGTTCCTTGGCGACCGCCGTCACGATCCGTGCGTTCGCTTGGTGGGCGACCACCATGTCGATCTCTTCGAGCGGAGTCGCAGTCGTTGCGGCGATCTCCCGAATCGCAGCCGGCATGTGGGTCACTGCCGATCGGAAGAGGCGGCGCCCCTGCATCGTGGGAAGGTGCATCGCGGCCTCGAGCTGAGCTTGGTCGACGTACGGCCGGTGCTTGAAGCCGACACCGGGCACCATGATGAGATCGAACTGGGAGCCGTCGGTGTGGAGCGCAAAGCCGATGAAGCCACTGCCGGGTGCGTCGTCGGCGGCGAGGATCATCGCACCGGCGCCATCGCCGAACAAGACGCTCCAGTCTCGGTATCGGGTGGCGAGCGCAACGTCTTCCGGCGGGGGCGGATCAGCACGTTCCCCGCGCAAGAAAGCCCATGTGGAGCTGCTCCAGGGCAAATAGCCGGAGTGGACTTCGGCGCCGACCACTGCGACCCGGTTCGCCTTACCGGCGCCGATGAGTGCATCGGCGAGGTCGAGTGCGAAGAGGAACCCGCTGCATTGGTGGCGAATGTCGTACGTAGGGAGCGAGCCGACCCCGAGCCGATCTTGGATGAGTCCGGCGATACCGGGCGCCACGAGATCCGGTGTCATGGTTGCGGCGACGATCGCATCGATGTCGTCGACGCCCATCCCCGCGTCACCCGCCGCTGCCGAAACGGCCGAGGCCGCCAGGTGTGAAGTCGACACGCCGGGATCGACGAAGCGTCGCTCGCTCACTCCGGAGCGGGAGCGAATCCACTCGTCCGTCGTGTCCATGATCTCTGCGAGCTGGTCGTTGGTCACGCGATGGTCGGGAATGGCCACGCCGGTGCCGATGATGATGGTCTGCCGAGTCACCCGGCCAGTGTATGAGCAATCACATCACTGCACCGGGTGCTCATGACTTCGGGGTGGGTCGCCCGCCCCAAGCGGAAACCCGCGCGGGCACCCCGTGCGGACAACGACAAAACGGCGTCAGGATGTGAAACGATGCGTCAGGACGTGAACCGATTGGTGGTGAGCGGATCCTGCTCTTCGAGCACGGCACAGCCTCGATCCACGACGTCCTCGTCGTCGCTGTGTACGCCGACGACGACGTTGCCGGACTCGACGGCGCGGAACGATTCCCGCCAGGCCGCGGAGTCGCCCAGCGAGTTGACACCGCCGACAAAACCACCGGTCGCAGCGCCGGCTCCAGCCCACAGCCCGGCGGCGATCACCGGACCGACCGCCGGGATCATGAAGGAGGCTGCCGCTCCGAGCACGCCGCCGGCCGCAGCACCGATCGTGGCCGACTCTGTTACGCTGCGCGTTGCTTCACTCCACGGTCGCGGGTCATGTTGGTCGACGCGCCCGGCGCCTTCGTCGTCCTCACGACGTGCGCCGAGCAGGGAGATCTCGTCGCTGAACCCGGCCCGCTCCAGCTCGAGCACTGCCCGGCGAGCGTCATCGAGTGACGGGAACACGGCAACGGCGTTGTGGGCGCGACGTACCTCGTCGAGCCTCGTGGTGGGTTCGGGTTGCGGGCCGGTCATACAGAGCCACGTACCCGTCGCGAGCATGGACCAAACCCTGTGAGGTTTGGTTGCGGGGGCACGGGGTAGGTGGGCGCAAGTCACGTAAGAGCCAAGGAGGCTTTCTATGACCACCCCGCATCAGGCCGCAGCCGGCGTAGCCGCAACCGGCGACGTCGCCTTTGACTTCAACGCTTCGATCAACGACGTCATCGAGACACTCGCCAATGGCGTACACGGTTACACGGCTGCCGCCAAGCAGCTGGACGACGTCGACACCCAGCACACGTTCCACGAGCTAGCCGCCTCACGGCGCAACGTTACCGAGCAGGTCGTCCGGGCAGCCACCGACGAGGGTCTCGATGTCGACGGTGACGTCGACGGCACCGCAGTCGGAGCGATGCACCGGGCGTGGATCGCCGTCGAAGGGACCATCGCCGGGGACAGCTCGGTCGTCGAATCGGCGATCACCGGCGAGACGCATGCCAAAGAGGTTCTCGAGGATGCGCTCGAGCACGCCTTCCCCGAGCCGGTGCGAGCGGCCCTGCGGAATGCGCTGACGGACGTCGAGACCAGTCTGCGCCGTCTCGAATCCACGGTGGCCTCCTCGTAGCGTCACCCGCACCATCCCGATATCGAGAGCACAGCCCTCTCGACACCAGAGCGCCGGACTCATATGTCCGGCGCTCTGCCTATCCCTCGGTCAGTCCGCCGCCGGCTGGAACCCCGCTGGAAACTGCACGGCGCGCCTCCAGGTTCAAAGAGACCAGGATCCGAAGAGACCAGGATCCGAAGAGACCAGGATCCACAGAGACCAGGGTCCACAGAGACCAGGATTCGAAGACCAGGATTCAAAGAGAAGCGTGTTTGAGATCGGGTGAGACGGGAAGATCTAGTACAGAACACGACAGCCAAAGGCGGAGAGAGAAAGGACACCTCATGTACATCGGCCTTGGAACCCTGCTTCTCATCCTCATCATCCTCATCCTCGTTTTCTAGCTCAACGCCGAGCCAGCGCCACTGATAACGAATCCCCGGTTGTCCTCCCCTTCCGGGGATTCGGCGCGTCTGCCTTGCGGGCCCCCCGCGAGGGGAGGCTCGGTGATACTGTCTGCTGCGGATGATCACCGCCGATGACGTCACGATCGGGCTGCATTGCGGCACCCAGCCCCCGCTGCGCCGTATCGAGCGGTTGACCCGGGCTGCTCGCTGGCTCGGATTCGATGCTGTCTGGACCGTGGATCATTTTCTCGGCTTCTTTCCGCAGTCCATTTGGGACAAGGACTTCTCCTGGTTCGCCAACCCGGAAGGGTCACCCCACAGCTTCTTCGACTACCAGGTCCTGTTGGGTCATCTCGCCGGCAAGGCGGGGAAGCTTCAACTCGCGGTCGGGGTCACGGAGCCGGTACGCCGGCATCCCGTCTTGCTGGCGCAACTGGCGATGACCCTGTCTCACGTGGCCAAATCGCCACCCATCATCGGCATTGGATCCGGCGAAGCCGAGAACATCGTTCCGTACGGACTCGACTTCGCTCGGCCGGTCAGCAGGCTCGAGGAAGCTCTGCAGGTGATGCGGTTGTGCTTCGACTCGAAGGGGCCGATCGATTTCTCCGGTGAGTTCTATCAGTTGCAGGACGCAGTGATGGACCTCCGGCCCAAGACCGACAACGAGCCCAGACTGTGGCTTGCGGCGCACGGTCCCCGGATGCTCGAGCTGTGTGGTCGCTTCGGCGACGGCTGGTGGCCGGCGCTGCCGTACACGCCGGAGTCGTACAGCGAGGCGTTGGGAACCATCCGCAACGCGGCTTTCAAGGCGGGTCGCGATCCGAATGTCATCGTGCCGGGATGGACAACGGTCGTCGTCATCGGCAAGACGGAGAAAGATGCCCGTGCGTTGCTCGAGACGCCACCGGTGCGTTTCATGACGCTGCTGGCGCCGGATGACGTGTGGCAGCGCTACGGCCATGAGCACCCCCTGGGGAAGGGCTTTGGAGGCATGATCGATTTCACGCCGCAGCGCTACGACCGAGCAACGGTGCTCGAAGCGATGAGCCGGGTACCGGTCGATCTGGTCGCCGAAGCGATGCTGTGGGGAACATCGAGCTCGCTCTACGCCAAGTTCGGCGACTTCGTCGACGCCGGGTTGCGGCATCTCGCTCTCAATCCCGTCTCGGCGCTCGTCTCCCGACGCGACGCCCTGTATGCGTTACGCACGATGGTGTCGCTGCTGCGCAAGCTGCGTGATTGACGCAGGTAGGCTCGCAGCATGCTCATCGTGCGCGATGTCGCCATCGATGCCGGGGCGCGCCGTCTCATCTCTGCCGCATCGTTCTCTCTGCAAGCCCTGGACAAGGTCGGCCTGGTGGGTCCGAACGGTGCCGGCAAGACGACGCTCATGCGCACGCTCGCCGGCGAGCTGCAACCCGCGGAAGGAACCATCGCCCGCAGCGGAGTGATCGGGTACCTCAGTCAAGAGGCGGCGATCGCCAAGCTCGACGATCCCGAAGTCGACGCCCTGGAACGCATCCTCATGGCGCGGTCGATCGGGACGCTGCAGCGGGCGATGGAGGAGACCCGGCTCAAGATGGAAGCAGCGACCGGTGATCTGCGCGACCGGCTGATCCGTCGCTTTGCCAGGCTCGAGGATGAGTTCACGGCCGCCGGGGGTTACGTCGCCATCGCCGAGGCCAAGCGGTTTGCCTCCTCACTGGGCATCGCGTCCGGAGAGCTGGCCCAGAAGGTGGTGACGATGTCCGGTGGCCAGCGTCGCCGTGTCGAGTTGGCGAGGATCCTCTTCGCCGAGACCGATACGTTGCTGCTCGACGAGCCGACCAATCACCTCGACCTCGACGCCAAAGCATGGCTGATGGACTTTCTCGCCGGGTACCCGGGTGGCCTCCTCGTGATCAGTCACGATCTGCCGCTGCTGGACCAGTCCATCACCTCGGTGCTCGCCGTGGCGAACGGACGGCTCGAGCCGTTTCGGGGCAACTACAGCTACTTCCTCGAGGAGCGAGAGCGGCGTCGTGAGCAACGGCTTCGCGAGCGGCGGCACCAGGATGAGAAGATCGCACGTCTCGAGGAGGGCATCCGTCGGTTCAAGGGCACGACGGAGAAGATGGCGAAGCGGGCCAGGTCATGGGAGACCCGGGTCGAGAAGCTCAAGGCGCAGCGCACTGAGATCGCAGCCAAGGGCCGCAAGGTGGCCGTGCGGTTCCCGCAGCCCACTCACTCCGGGCGAACCCCGCTCAAGGCGCGCGGGCTGGCCAAGGCCTTTGGCCACAACGTCGTCTTCGTCG
>JBFISM010000128.1:0-10614 GCA_041608535.1 Acidimicrobiia bacterium | reverse complement strand
ATCATGTTTCACGTCTCAGTCCTCCGCTTTGTAAGGCGCGCCTCCGGTCGCTTCGACCACCCTCCCTTTGGTACGCCCCAACGGCAAGCACTGCCAGAGGCGAACGTCTCTGTGCGTGGCGCTTGCGGTAGCACCCGGTCGGCGCGGGGTCCGAGAAACGCACTCAGCACCTCGCGGCTCCACCAGGCCGGATCGATGCGCTTCTCGACGGCAGCTCGCAGCCAGCCCGATCCAACGAACACTCCTTTGAGCACGACCCGTGGCGGCACCACAAGACGTCCGTTGAGACGCCCGTCGTATTCTGCTCATAGAGGGGTCGAGCCAACAGAGCCATCAGTCGGCGTTGTGTCTCGGGATCACCCCGGCGAGAAAGGGCGTCGCATGGTTGCCGATGCGCTATGGCCGACAGCAGTAGTCGGGTCGGACGAGGTCGTGCCCCGACTCGAGCGGCTGCTCCTGAAAGTGTCCTCCGCCCGCAAGGTGCGGAACGTCGTGATCGGCGCCGCCGCAATCGACGGTTCCTGGGAGTGGACCGACGCAAACGGCGAAGCCAACCCCGACGGGACGTCGATGACCACCGACACACCCTGGTTCCTCGCAAGCGTGACCAAGCTGTACATCGCATCGGTCGTGTTGCGCTTGCACGAACAGGGGTTGATCGACCTCGACGAACCGATCCCCGAGTACCTGCCAGACGAGTTGCAGACCGGTCTCCACGTGCGGGACGGGGTCGACCGGACCGACCGGATCACGATCACCCACTTGCTGGCCCACGCAACCGGTCTTCCCGACTCGCTCGTCGAGCATCGGAAAGGTGAGCGCGCCCTGATCACCGACATCGAGGCCGGTGACGTGGCCTTTACGTTCGAGGAGGCGGTGGCGCGAATACGCCCGCTGACGCCCCATTTCCCCCCCTCGGATCTCGCCGGCGATCGTCCCAGAGTCCGCTACTCCGACACCAACTACCAGTTGTTGATGGTTATCGCCCAACGGGTCGGTGGCCAGTCGATGGGCGAGCTGCACCGCAGGTTGCTGTTCGAACCGCTGGGCTTGCGCCACACCTGGTTCCCCGGCAATGAGCCGCTGGAACCGGCCGGCCGGCCCGCTACGCCATGGCTGGGTGATTGGCCGCTGCAGGATCGGCCGATGGCCCTGAGGTCGATCGGGGATCTCTTCAGCACGACCGACGACGTGCTGAGCTTCGGGCGCGCCCTCTTCTCCGAGCGGGTCTTCACGGAGCAGGCGACAGGCCGATTGATGTTCCGCCGATTCAACCGATTCGGACTTCCCCGCAGCGCGGCGGCGATCGCATCGCCGGCATGGCCCATCGAGTACGGCCTCGGGATGATGCGATTCGCCCCATCGAGAGCAATGGCCATGGGACGCCGCCTGCCGCCGTTGCTGGGGCACACCGGATCGACCGCATCGTGGCTGTGGTACTCGCCGCCCCTGGGGTTGCTCCTCGCCGGCACGGCAAATCAAGCCACGAAGCCAGCCCTTCCGTTCCGGGCGCTCTCATTGGCGCTCCACGGACTCGACCGTTGACCAGAGTGGGCGCACGAGTCCGGCAGCCGACGTGGCTGCGACGGGTTCGAGTCGAGCTTCCCGATATCGAGGAGGGGCCGAGGTACTACCTGAGAGCGCGAGCTCGACCGGTCGCCGAGTTTCGCGTTTGTTAATGGCAAACAGGGACTGGTCGGTCGGGTCCTACTGTTGACTGGTGACATGACACAGACATCTCCACCTCCGGCCGCCACCGACCGCGACGACTCGGCACCGGCCTCTCTTCTGGGCCGATTGATCCGCCGCATCACGCGCCTCGAGATCATCGCGGGAGCAGCGATCGCGGCGATCATGCTCGTGCTCGTTGTCATCGAACCGAGAATCCTCGAAGCCCCGTTCGAGAACTACCGGACCCTCCTGTTCACCTTTGGCGGCACGGTCCTCGCCGCGATTGCGTTGGCGGCAATGCTGTGGCTTCGGGTGCCGCCCGTGGTGAGGCTGATCGTGCTCGTGGCGCCATTCGCACTCGTCAATTGGTGGTTGATCTCGCCGTACTTCGTCGACGAAGTGGTCGCCGAGGACTTCTCCGGATCGATCTCCGAGCAGCTCGAAACGGCAGGCGACGTCACCGCGCCGACTACGACTCCGCCGGTCGACGACGAGCCAACCGCCGATCCGACTCCACCGACCACCGATGCTCCGGCCACCGATGCTCCAACCACGACAAGCGTCGACGAGCCGGAAGAGCCCACCGATGGAGAGCCGCCTCCACCAACGGTGGCGGGACCCGTACTGCTCGGGGCAGGGCAATTCGTGGGCCTCGCCGGCCATTCGGGCACCGGCGACGCCGGCCTCTTCCAGAGCCCAGAAGGAACGCTGGTGCTCCGCTTCGAGAACTTCGACATCCAGAACGGTCCCGATCTGGAGGTGTATCTCGTGCCAGGCGCCGACCAGACGTCTCTCGCCGAGGGCTCGATTCATCTCGGAGCGCTCAAGGGCAACGTCGGCGACCAGAACTACGAACTACCCGAAGGCACAGAACTCGCCCCGGGCTCCTATACGGCGCTGGTGTGGTGTGAGGCGTTCAGCGTCGAGTTCGTCGGCGCCACCATCGACATCTAGACCTGCCCCGAGTGGCATACCTAGATCGGATGCCAACCGGATGAACTCAGAGGCCTGCGTAAGTGTGGCTTCCCCGAGCAGTTGGTAGCGTCCCTTCGCTTCCGTCCTCCAGCTCAGTCGCTGCTCCATAGCGAGCGCAACCTGGCGACGACGGCTCCGATATTGATGCTCCACCCGACGCCGAACACCCGGCTGACGACGATGGCGCCATCGGGGTTCCACAACGTCCTCTTGTATCTCTCGAGCGTGGGCATTCGCAAGTCGTATGGCACGAACCCGCCGAGAGCACCGTGCCAGGTTCGTTCCTCCTGCGGCAGGCGCAGTTCCTTGATCACTGCCCAGATCGCCAAACCCGCAGCCAGCAGCCTCAGGACCGTCACGACGTCCGGTCGGCGCTTCATACCGGGAACGGTAACTGGCTTCCCCATGAGCCAAGGCTAGCGAGGGGTCTCCTGGCTCAGCACTCGAACGCCCCGGGCGGCGCGGGAGCGAGCAGCACCCAGGCTCAGCGGAGGGTCAGCGCGCCCTTGCCCGCAACCAACCCGCGACACACCGTCCTTCGGAGATCGGCAGCCGTGCTGATGGGTGTGCACACGCCTACAGGGCGTCGGCAAGCTGGGTGAGCATCCGGCGGAGTTCCTGCATCTCGCTGCGAGTGAGATGCGAACCGATATGTTCGTCGAGGCCGCGGAGATCCTCCCGGCCTGCCTTGCGAAACGCCTGTTCCCCTACCGGCGTGAGCCCGAGCGGAAGCATCGGGTCGGGCCCGTGACGCTGCCATCTCACAAAGGCCGAAGCGCTGACCACAGCCGCCGCCAGCGCAACGATCACCTCGGCCCGGAGCCATCCCGTCGGGCCTTGAATCAGTGTAAAGCTGAGCGTGGGGATCGTGAGGAAGGCGAGCAGCGCACCCTTAGTGTCGACGCCTCGGTCCGGATTCGGTGGAGTCTCGAATACTGCGGCGTAGGTCACGAACGCCGCCGCCACCGGAAACACGAGCGGTGCGACGAAGATCGCCCGCCACGACACGAGGTCGACAAGCAGACCACCGAGAACAGGTCCGGCTGCAGTGGCCACCGCAGTCAGCCCCATGTACACCCCGACCGCCCGGCTTCGTTCGTGCTCGCCGAACGAGCCGGCGGTGAGCATGAGTGACAGCATGGTGACGAAGTAGCCGTTCACCACCCACTGGCTCTCCGACACACCGACCCCGAGGTCGGCCGACACCGACGGCCCTCGAGTCGGGGAGCGACGAATTTGGTATCTAGGAAAATGAATGCAACGAAATACAGTCCGTCCTCGCATGTACCCTGGGTTGCTCACACGGGTGCGGTGCTGCCGCTTCCCACGCCGACGGGACACCGTGTAGACCGATCGGTTCCACAACAGGAAGTGCTGCCCGGCAATTTGTCACGGCGACAAGGGCGGGAGACGCCAGACACAAGTTTGGGGCAACGCGGTCCGCTAGCGCTCGGCGCTGATGGGTGCTTCCTCTTCGTCTTTGGCCTGTTCCAGCTCCTCGTGGATCGCAGCCATGTCCTCGGGCTGACCCAGCTGATCGCCGAAGAGGTCCAGGATCCCCGCCGCCTCGGGGGGGTTGCCACGTAGCTCCGCAATGGTCCGTGCCTGGAGACCGGTTGTGGCCAGATACCGCGCGTCCAGCGTGAGGTCGAATGCTTCGCGGTACGCGGCTTCTGCCTCTTCGTATCGCTCCAACAGGAAAAGGGCCTCGGCGCGGGTGGCCGCTACCCAGTATGCGTCTCCGCCCGCGGCGGTGGCTGCCAGCACCTCCTCTGCAAGCGCAGCGGGATCCTCACCCAAGGCCAACGACATGAATGCGGTGTTGATGCCGTTGTACAGCACCTCGTCGTTGTCTCCGGCGTCCTTGGCCGCTTCAAAGCCTGTCCGATAGGTGTCGCGTGCTTGGCGAGCCAGCGGGCGTTGGCGTGGCGGACCGCTCTCCAGCCAACGCCGCTTGATTCTTCCCGCCGTGATTCCCAAGCTCTCCGGATCGAGCTGTGCTTTCTCAGGGAGGGACTTCAGCGTGGCGATGGCTCGTGTGTGGTCGCCCTGTCCCGACTCGGCAATAGCCAGCTGCTGGATCACCTGGGCGTCGTCGACAAACGGGCGCGTTCCGTCTTCGAGAGTGAAGTCCAGGCACCGGCGAAGAAGCTCGGCCGCGACACCGTGCTCAGCCTGGCGACCCAACGCCAAGCCGAGTGTTCGCTCCACCGTCGGCAGTGACGGGTCTGACGCCAGCAGGTCGGCCGCAGTCTCCAGCAAGGTGTCGCGGTCGCCGACGTCGGCCGCCGCCTCGACAAGCCGCACCATGTCCACGGCATGGGCAGTTCGGCCGTGGACCACCGCCAGCTCTTCACCGGTGGGTGTGGGCCGGGTGATACGGCGCACCAAGAGATCCACGGGCTGCTGACCGACCTTCTCGGGCTTGACCAGCTCTGCGTGGTTGCCCGGTGACATGCTGTGATCGTCCAGCGGGAACGGATCGAGTGCACTTTCCGGTGGCACAAACCGATCTTTCATGCCCGCAACCGCGGTCAACCGGAAAGCCGCCGACGTCTCCGGGTCGTGGCGCGCGTCGTCCACCAGTTCACGCCACTCGGCCCGCAGGTTCGACACGAACGGTCCCACATCGGACATGTCTGTGATCTGTTGGTTGAGAAATCCACCGAAACGGGCTTTGCGCAGCCCACCCGACGGGGTGGCGAACAACACGATCTCGTTGATGCGGTGGAGCAGCGTATCGTCGGGGGCCGTGATGCCCTCGCGCAAGCGGCGCAGCTCCTCCACCACGTAGGTCTGCACCACGAGCCCCCCCATGCTGTGTGCCACCAGCTTGATCTCCTCGTAGTCCTGGGCCGACCCGATGGTGTCTTCGAGCAAGGCACGCAGCCGGTCTCCCAGTGTCTCGATACCGGGGTTGGCCTCCCAGAACCATTTCGTGACCGCGTACTTCAGATGCAACTCGGTGGGGTACTGCCAGAAGAAGAAGTCGAATCGCCCCAGTTCCGGGTGGCTGCGGAGAATGTCCGGAAAATTGCCCCACGTCTCGACGCCGGCACCGGTGAAGCCATGGACGAAGACCACTGCTGAGTCTGTTTCGCCGTGCGGGTTGTCGAACTTGACCGGGTTCTCCACCGCCATCACGCAGTCCTTCCTCCCGTTACCGCCA
Source organism: Acidimicrobiia bacterium (assembly GCA_041608535.1). Taxonomy (GTDB): domain Bacteria; phylum Actinomycetota; class Acidimicrobiia; order Spongiisociales; family UBA5794; genus JBFISM01. The sequence goes on along the minus strand of JBFISM010000128.1, from coordinate 4,799 downwards.
AACTAGAGGACATCGAACCCGGGGGCAGCCCTCGGTAGATCAGGTAGCTTTCAAGACCGGTGGAAGGAGTGCCTGTTCCTCGAAAAGCCCGCCATCCGGTCGACGACGTGCTCCACCCGAGCGAGGTCGGCCATCTCAAGACCGACCTGTTCCGGGACCGGTTTCCGTCGAACCCCGAGGTGACCCGTGCGCTGGCCGCGGCTCGCCGGTTGGGTCCGGAGGCGGTCCGGGCAGCCCGGCGGGTCTTGGGTCCTGTCGATGAGATGGCACCAGGGCCGGCCGTCGACCTACTGTTGTCGTTCCGGGCCACCGAGGCCTGGGAAGACATGCTCGACGTGATCGGAGCCATGGCAGCGCCGCTGCAGGATACGGTGCTGGTGCGCGAACAGCTGGGTTTCGCCCTGAACCGGGTGGGGCGCAGCCGAGAAGCGGAGATCGTCCTGCGTCGCGTGCTCGACGAACACGGTCCCGACAGCGAGACCCTTGGCCTGCTGGGTCGGGTCTACAAGGATCGCTGGCGACGCGCCGTCGCAGACGGTGACCACATCGCTGCCCGGCACCACCTCCGTAACGCCATCGAGGCGTATGTGTCGGGCTTCGCCGCCGACCCACGGGATGTGTATCCGGGCGTCAACGCCCTGACGCTCATGGAGCTGGCAGGCCGTCAAGACGCGAATCGCGACCAGCTGCTGGCCGCGGTTCGCACCAGCGGCCGGCGCCGGCTCGGTGCGGAGACGGTGAATTACTGGGATCATGCGGCACTCCTCGAGATCGAGGTGCTCGCCGGCGATCAAGCGACCGCAAGGGACCAGTGCCGGCACGCCGCGGCAGCGGCTGAGGAGGCCTGGCAGCTCCAGACGACCATTGACAATCTCCGTCTCATCCATCGCGCCCGGGGCGATCAGTGGCTGGCCGACCTGCTGGCTGAGCTGGAGCGCTCTGCCGAGGAGCTGCGCAGATGACGAAGGTGTCTGCTCCTGCGACCGCTCGCGGCGAAGCCACCTACGACGCCTTCATCTCCTACAGCCACAGCGCCGACGGCAAGTTCGCTCCCGCTCTTCAAGACGGGCTGCAGAGGCTGGCCAAGCCCATCACCAAACGCCGGGCCATGGTCGTCTTCCGCGACGACACCAACCTGGTCGCCAACCCCCACCTGTGGGAGTCCATCGCCGAGGCGCTCGACTCGTCCCGGTGGTACATCCTGCTGCTTTCGGAGGGTGCGGCGCAGTCGGTGTGGGTGGGCAAGGAGATCGAGCACTGGTTGCGAGAGAGAGACATCGATCACATGCTCCCCGTCCTCACCGAAGGTGAGCTGTGGTGGGATCCCGAAACCAACGACATCGACTTCGAACGCTCCACTGCGGCGCCCCCTGCCCTGGCCGGCGTGTTCGACGAAGAGCCTCGCTACATCGACATGCGCTGGGCGCACAAGGACGAACATCTCGATCTGCGTCATTCCGACTGGCGGGACGCCGTAGCGGAGCTGGCCGCTCCCATACGCGGCGTCCCCAAAGACGAGCTGGAGACCGAGGACATACGTCAGTTCCGGCGGACCACCCGGCTGCGGAGGGCCGCCGAAGCCGCTCTCACCGTGCTGACCGTCGCCGCCATCGTGGCGGGCATCATTGCCGTGGCCAACGCGAACCGAGCCCGGCAGGAACGGGACCGGGCCGTGGCGGCCGAGCAAATCGCCGAGGACGAACGGGATCGCGCCGTAGCCGCTGAGCAGATCGCCGAAGACGAACGAGACCGGGCAGTGGCCGCCGAGATCCTTGCGGAAGAACAGCGCGACCTGGCTCGAGAAGAGGCGCAGCGCGCCGAGTCCCGTGCGCTGGCTGCCGACGGTCTCGCCACGCTCGACGCCGAGATCGACCTGGGGACGCTGCTGGCCCTGGAGGCGCTGCGAGTCGCACCGACCGTGGATGCCCTGGGAAGCGTGATGACGGCGGTCGGTACGCCCTCCTCCTTCCAGCGGCGCATCCCATTGCCTGGCAGCCCCATCGTGCGCGACATCGCCTGGAGCACCGACGGCCGCCACGTGGCCGCCGCTACCGAGTTCGGCGAGGTATGGATCTGGGACGAGGCCGGCGCCGAGCCCGTCATCATCGATGTGGCCGACCACGCCGAGCCACAGAGTCTCGTGTTCGTCGACGACGGTGCGGTGCTACGGATGGTGACCATGGGCACCACCAGCGACGACAACAGTGCACTGGTCGCCGGTCCGGGAACCATCACCGATTGGAATGCGGTCACGGGTGAACTGCTCGACCGGGTGACAACGCCAGCGGGCTTGCATGCCCGGATGAGCGCCAGCGGCTCGGCCGTTGCCATCGTCGTCGATTTCGAGACGATCGTGGTTGTCGACCACGAAGGCGCAACCACCGCGGAATACGTGCTGCCCGAGGAGATCAGCGGCTTCTGCGGGCTCACGTTCGCCGACTGTTCAGTGGCGATCGACCCCACGGGCGAGACGGTGGCCTGGGTCGACTTCTTCGATGCGGTGTGGGTGGGTGTCGGCGGAGGCAGCCCGCAACTCGTCGCCGAACTCCCCGACGCCGAAACCGCCATCGACTTCGCACCGGGCGGCACGGTGATCGTGGGTGTGGAGGGCAGCGGCATTCACAGCCTGCCCGCCACGAGCGCATCCGCGGCCACCGCCGACACCGAGCCGGATTTCTTCCCGACACCCATCTCCGAGGTGTTGTCCATCTCCGCCGGTCCGCAGCGCAGCGACGACATCGCAGTGATGGCCACCGCCCATCTGAACGGCTCGGTGATGCTGTGGGATTACGACGTCGCCACCGGCACCGCATTCTTGGCGGACGAGTTGAAGGGCCATCGCGACGAGGCACGTGCGGTGGCGCTCAGCCCCGACGGGACGCAGCTCGTATCGGGAGGATGGGACGGCGATCTCATCTCATGGTCCGGCTCGCCGACCACCGAGTTGGGCGTCCCGGTGGGTATCAGTCAGTCCGGCTATCGCGACGTGGCGTTCGTAGGGGACCAGGTGGTTGCCCTGGATGAAGACGGCGCCCTGTTCGTCACGGCCGTAGACGACGGCACCGGAGCAGTGGAGTCGCGCGGCGAACTGCAGCTGTCGCTTGGTGCAGACGTCGACGCTCTCACCATGGCAGCCGCTCCCGACGGCAGGATCGCTGCCGTTGGGCTGACCGACGGATCCATCGTGCTGTTGGACCTGGACGACGAGGCCGAATTGGGGCGTGTCGCTGGACACGACGCCGAAGTGGTGAGCCTCGTCTTCGCTCCATCCACTGATCCGCTGCTCCTCGTCTCGGCAGGACAGCAGGGCGCAACGTCGTGGACCATCGACCCGATGCTCGGGCAAGGGGTCGCCGTGCACGAGTTCGACGTGTTCGTCGATGACCAAGCAGGCTTGGCCGTCTCCCCAGACGGGGCCACGCTGTTGACCGTCGATGACGATGTGGTTGCGGTGTGGGATCTGGCAAGCGGGGCGCTGCTCACCTCGATACCCGGCAACGAGTTCGCCACGGCCACAGCGGTGGCGATCAGCTCCGACGGACGTCTCGTGGCCTGGGGCGACGACACCCGCATCGTCAGCATGTGGGATCTTCAGAACAGTGCACAACTGGGCGAGGATCTCACCGGACACCGCGAGCTGATCTCCGATCTGGCCTTCGTCGATTTCGATGGGGACGGGACCGAAGACGTGCTCGTGTCCACCTCCCACGACGGCACCATGCGCTGGTGGGATGTCTCCTCGCAACGGCTGATGGGCGAGCTGCCCATACACGCCGACGATGTTGCCGCATTGGCGATGTACCGAGGTTGGATGGTTACGGCAGGCGAGGACGGACGTGCCTGGCTGTGGGACCTCGACCCCGAGGCATGGGTGACCCGAGCCTGCCGGCGGGCGGGACGCAACATGTCCCTTGCGGAGTGGCGTGCAGTGAGCGACGACACCTACGTGCGTCACTGCAGTGACCTCGCCTCGGGTCGCGACGCCCCTGAGGATGCACCGGCGTGGGAGTTCACCTACACCGGCGACGTGGACTGATGACCACCACCGATCCAACCCAACCCCGCCCGCTGGCACCGCTCCACCGTGACACACGACCCTGGCTTGCTGCGGATTCAACGCAAAAGCGGACAGGATCTCACTGACAACTCACATCATCGGTGATACCAGCGTCCGCTGTGGCCCCACTTCATTGTGGAAAGGTGCCGCCGCGTTGTTGTACACCGAAGTTCCGTGGAAGGAGATGTCGAAGACGAATCTGCCGTCCTGTCCTGCGAACACCCCTGCATGCCCACCCGGTTTGCTGGGCTGCTCGACAACGCCCCACGCCACAGCCCCAAGACCAGATCCGATGACCACAGTCGGATGGTTTAGACTTGAGACTTCTGGTCACGTAGATCGTCCAGCAAAGGGCTTGCCTCCGTTGCCCCTCCCAACCCGCGCCATCGCTGAAGTGACCTCTTCTTGCACATAACCACAATTGTCGTCGGAGCTCGGGTTCGCCACGGCTGAGGTGCGGTCCTGGCGCTGTCGCAGATCAGCGTCGTTGCCAGAACGCCAAGGGCCGGCGCACCGAACCAAAGGCGCCAACCCCTGCCAACGGGCCTGGGACGGAGCCGTTCAGCTCGATTTCGACTGGGCAGCTCGCTTATTGCTCAGGACCATCGCTGCTCTACAACGTCGAGGGCGTGTCCGGTTTTGAGACAGGATGAGGCGCACGCTACGACGCTCAGCGCTCGAAGCCTGCTTCTCTCGCCTCGCGCAACGTGTTGAAGACGTCGACCTCGGCGACACCGAGCTT
>JBFISM010000127.1:0-10635 GCA_041608535.1 Acidimicrobiia bacterium | reverse complement strand
TGATCCATGATGGAGCCACAAGCGGCGATGTCGAAGCCCGCTTCTTCGAGGTAGTGGTTGATCCCATCTCGCCAGTCGTTGCGGTAGTAGCTGTTGGCCACGGCGATCCGCTTCGCCCCGAGGTGGTTGAGGGCGTCGACGATGCACTGGCCAGCCATGAGAAACGGCACGCCGATGTCAGCGGAGACACGGGCGATCTTCTCCTCGATCTGGGAGTGCGTGGTCCCGGCGGCATGCACCCAGTTGGTGCCGACTTGGATCACCACGTCGCAGCTCGACTCGGCGAGCGCCCGGGCCGAACGCTCCATCTCGTCCATACCCTCGACCCGCTCGGTGAGCTCCCACGAGTATCCGTCGAGGGACAACACCCGCTGGATGGCACCGACGCCCTTCGGCGCCACCTTGAGGAACTCCTGGATCGCATCGTCGAAGTACTTCGGCGTCGTGACGAAGCCCACGTGGGCGATGTACTTCGACCGGAGCTTGGACACATCGATCTTCATCACTGGACTCGTCGAGTGTGCTTGGAACCTCGATTACGCGGCGAATAAGCACACTCGACGCAACTCACCCCTCCCCGAGCATCGCTTCTTGGTACCAGGCCTTGATCGCCGCCACGGTGTGCTCGCTGTTGATCCCCATGTCGGGGTCGAGGATCAGCGGGCCCGGGCGATAGCCACGGCTCCCGAGTCCCCGCTGCACCGAGCGCACCAGATCGAGATCCTCCGCAACGGTCGTCACCGCATCTTCGTGCGCCACCGCCCGCACGATCTCGCTGTCGACTCCGTCGAGGGTGAACCAGTCACGGAAGAACGGGGTACGGTCTACCGCCTCCGGCCGCCAGCAGAACGTGTTGAGCACCGGACCGGGGTACACCTGGAACGAGAACAACGGCCACAGGTAGAAGGACGAATACTCGGCGGCGTGCGGTGAGGCGTTGCGATCGATCTCGTAATACTGCTTCGGCGAACTCTCGGCATGGTGGTGGAGACACTGCCCCACCGGCTTGATGGTGTAGCTGTTCGGGAGTACCACTCCCTTGGAGAACGATGGATGGGCGTTGCGACAGTGGTAGCACTCGTTGTAGTTCTCGACGGCGATCTTCCAGTTGCATTCGGCGAGAAAGTCGCGCCGCTCGATCGGCCGCATCCGTTCGATGGTGGGTAGGAAGTCGCCAAGCGCGGTGCGCACACCCGGATAGACAGAGTCCATCGACGGCGCCTGATCGTCGAGGTTGACGAACACGAACCCCAGGAAGTCCTCGGTGGGCACGCCGGTGAGGCAGATCTCGGAGGCATCGAAGCCGGCCCGGCCGTCGGTGTGCGGTGCCCGGTGCAGCGAGCCATCGAGCGCATACGACCAGGCGTGATACGGGCACACGATGAGCTTCTTCGAGCCGGCTCCTTCGACCAGCTCGTGGCCGCGATGCATGCACACGTTGTAGAACGTGCGAATCACACCGTCCTTGTCGCGGATCGTGAACAGCGACTCGCCCGCGATCTCGTGAACCACGTAGTCTCCGGTGTGCTCCAGGCTGGAGGCGTGGCAGGCGAACTGCCACGTCGTGGCCAGCACGGTCCGCAGCTCCTGCTCGAAGACCTCCGGATCCAGATAGACACTCGGCTCCATGACACGCTGCGGCTCCACGTACCGGGCCCACGGCGCCATCCGAGTCATCGATCGTCGCTCCAATACACCCCGAGATCGTATCGCCGCCGGTGGAACCGATCGATGGCAGCGACGACATCCTCGTTGGCGTCGGCAACGATGAACGAGGCCAATGCCTCCAGCAACGCAGCCGCCCCCAGCGTCGACGGGAAGAACTGCGGACCCACGCTCGGTGTGAGGAACACGTGGTCGGCGCCACCGGCGATGGGAGATCCGTGACTGTCGGTGATGGCGACGATGGTCGCTCCCTGGCTACGGGCGGCGGCGGTCGCCTGCACCACCTCCGACCGATACGGGTCGAAGGTGACCGAGACGACGACGTCGTCGGGACCGGCCCGCACCACTGTGTCCATCGGGACGTTCCCCTGTCCCGGCACTGCAGTCACGTGCTCCAGCGCCATCCCGACGAGATAGGTGAAGCTCTGCGCCAGTGCGAAGTTGGCCCCGACCCCGATGACATAGGTGCGGCGCGAGGCGACGATCCGATCGGCCAAGGTCTTCAGCGTTGCGGCGTCGACGCCGGCGAAGCTCCGCTCCACGTTCTCGATTGCAGCACCGGCGATGTCGGCATACACCGCACCGAGCTTCCCGCTGCCGGCAACCTCGCGCAGCCAAGCGGCGCGGTCGGTGAAGCTGGGATGGAGCCGAAGCCGATCGCGAAACGCCTCGCGGAAGTCCTCGAAGCCCTCGTATCCGATGGCCTGGGCCATGCGCACGAGCGTGTTCGGCTTCACCCCGGCCGTCGCCGCCAGCTCTCGCACGGACGAGAAGCCGACCTCGTCGGGATTGTCGAGCACGAACGCTGCGGCCTTGCGGAGCTGGGGACTCATGTCGGTCATCGCCCGGCTCAGCTCATCGAGCACTGCGCTGCTTCCCGGTACGAACGTTTCGTGTGCCATGTCGCTTCGCGCAACTGTACCAAGTGGCGAGGCGGGAACCACTACGCTCGCCGCCGATGAAGGATGCACTCCGCAGGAGAATCGAGGACGTCGATCGGATTGGCGGACGGATATACGCTCGATTCTGGGGCACGGTCTTCTTGATCGCGGTGCTCGTCGTCGCCGTGCCCGTGTCGATCGGTACGCTGCTCGATCGCCACTGGACCGGTTTTGCCTTGTCCGCAGGCGTCACCGTCGCCGGTCTTCTCTTTGTGCGCCATCTGTTCAGCCGCAACCGCCGCCTCAGCGAGCTGGACTAGCTCAACATCCTCCACGGTCGGCGGCCGGTCTGATGCGATAGAGTCGAGGAATGGCGCCCCACCGGCCCGCCTCGGTCCAATCCACACGAAAGGCCCCAATGAGCATCGCCGACGCAATGGCCTCGACTCCGGCCTCGAGCGTGGACCTCACTCGCTTCGTGTCCGCAGCTCCCGATGCGTCGGTAGCCGACACGGTGGCGCTGATGTCGTCCGCCGGTCGATCATGCGCCATCGTCGTCGAAAACGGCGCAGTGGCGGGGATCTTCACTCAACGCGATTTTCTTCAGCGGGTCATCGGCCGCCCAACGTCGTGGCAGCGCCCCATCGCCGAGGAGATGACAACCCCGGTCCACACGATGCGCGACACGGACAGCGTGGCCGACGGGCTGGCGCTGATGAACCACTGGTGGGTGCGCAGTGTGCCGGTCGTCGACGAGTCGGGGCAGCTCGCCGGCAACCTTTCCTTCTACACCGTGATCAGCACGATCGCCGGTCTGCTGGCATCGAGGATCTCGGACAGCATCGGAGAGCCGACGGTCCATCACGGTCTCACACTCATCGACTTCACCGGCATCCACATGGCCGCCCCCGTGGTCGTCCACGCCGACGATTCTGTGGACGTTGCGGTCCACCACATGCGGGCTCGAGGCATCGGGTCGGTGGTGGTGGTCAACGATCGCGACCAGCTGGTTGGAGAACTCACCGAGTTCGATCTCCAGACGAAGATCGGATGTCGGGAAGCCGACCTGTCGTCGGTGGCGATCAAGGATGTCATGGAGCCGGATCCGGTGTCGATCCGAGCACGATCGTCGATCGCCGCTGGCATCCAAGAGCTGCTCGACAACGAGGTCTCTCACGTGCCGCTGATCGGCGAGTCCCACCGGCCGGTAGGTGTGGCGTCGTTCCGAGACATCGCAATGTACGTGGAATCGAGCCTCGAGACGCTCAGGTAGCAGGCGGACCCCCCACCCCCAACTTGGTACGAACGTACGATCCGGTGGCGAGGCTCGTACGCTTGTACCAAACTGGTAGCGGCTACGCGAAGCGGAGTGCGAGTGGGCGCCGACTACAAGGCCATCGTCATCGGTGGCGGAATCATGGGGACCTCGCTCCTCTACCACCTGACGCGCGAAGGGTGGAGCGATTGTCTCCTCCTCGAGAAGGGCGAGCTGGCTTCGGGATCGACCTGGCACGCCGCCGGTCAGATCACCCACTCCACCTCGAGCTACGGCCTCGCCTCGATGACCCGGTATGGCGTTCAGAAATATGCCGAGCTCGAAGAGGAGACCGGGCAAGCGGTGAGCTGGCACAACAGCGGCTCGCTCCGGCTGGCGTATCACCCCGACGAGTACGACTGGCTCAGGTACACGCTGTCTGTGGGGGTCGGTGTCGGGAATCGGATGGAGCTCGTCGACCCGCGGCGCATCGCCGAGCTGCACCCGTTCTACAACATCGACGGTGTCATCGGTGCGCTGTACACCCCGGACGACGGCCACGTCGACCCGGCCAGCGCCACCCAGGCCTTCGTCGCCGGCGCCCGCGCCGACGGCGCCACGGTGCAGCGCAACACCCTCGTCACCAACACCGTGCAGCGCGACGACGGTACGTGGCGGGTCGACACAGAACGTGGGTCATACACGTGTGAGGTACTCGTGAACGCGGCCGGAACCTACGCACGCCAGATCGGCGAGTGGGTGGGGCTATCCGTTCCCATCATTCCAATGACGCACCACTACTTCGTGACCGAGGAGGTCCCCGAGCTGGCGGCGCTCGACACGGAGCTGCCTGTGGTCCGTGACGACGCTCACGTCTCCGGCTACATCCGGATGGAGCGCGCATGCGGCCTCATCGGGATCTACGAAAAGGCCAACCCGAACTCGGTGTGGGAGGACGGGACGCCGTGGGATGCCGACCATCACCTGTTCCCCCCCGACTACGACCGGATCGCACCCTGGCTGGAAGCGGCGTTCGAGCGCATGCCTTTGCTGGCCGGCTACGGAATCCAACGGGCGATCCACGGTGCGATCACCCATCCCCCCGACGGCAACATGCTGCTGGGACCGGCGCCACGGCTCCGCAACTACTGGTACTGCAATGGCACCCAAGTCGGAATCGCCTGGGGGCCCGGAGCCACGATGTTCCTCGCCAAGTGGATCGTGCGCGGCGCCACCATCCAGAACCTTCGCGCCTTCGATCCTCGCCGCTATGGCGACTTCGCCACCCCCGAGTACAACCGCACCAAGGCCCAGGAGGACTACCTGCTGCGGCACGAGATCCCGTATCCCGGTCTCAATCGGATGGCGGGCCGGCCCTACCGCACGTCTGCGGTGTACGAACGGATGGCGGAGCGTCGCGCAGTGTTCGAGGAGGTGTTCGGCTGGGAGCGTCCTCGCTGGTTCGCCCCCGAGGACTGGCCGGTCGAGGACATTCACGCCTTCCAGCGCCCGCGGTGGCATGAGCCGGTAGCGAAGGAGGTAGCAATTGTCCGAGCGTCGGTGGGCGTCGCCGACCTCACCGCCTTCGCCAAGTACGACGTGACCGGTCCGGACGCAGCGGCGTTGCTGGATCGGCTCACCACGAACCGGCTGCCCAGGGTGGGACGGATGGGGCTCACCTACATGCTCACGGACGCAGGCATGGTGGAGATCGAGTTCACGATCGCCCGACTTGCCGACGACCACTTCTATCTGGTCGGCGCTGCCGCAGGCGAGGTGCGCTTCGAGGATTGGATGCGCCATCACGTCGAGGACGAGGCAGCAACCATCAGCAACGTCTCCAGCGATCTTGGCGTGCTGTCGGTGGCGGGTCCGGAGAGCCGCACGCTGCTCGCCAAGCTCACCGATGCCGACCTGGGCAACGCCGCATCCTCCTGGCTGTCGGTACGAGACATCGAGGTGGCCGACGTGGCGCTGCGGGCGCTTCGGGTGTCCTTCACCGGCGAACTCGGCTGGGAGCTGCACGTCCCAATGGACCGCATGGTCGAGGTGTTCGACGCCATCGTCGAAGCCGGGGAGCCGCTCGGGATCGGGTTCTTCGGGACGCATGCGCTCAGTTCGATGCGGATGGAGCAGGCGTACAAGGTCTCGGCCGACATGACCAACGAGGTCACCGCCTACGAAGCCGGGCTCATGCGTTTCGTCAAGCTCGACAAGGACTTCATCGGCAAGGAGGCGCTCCTCGCCAACATGAGCAACCCGCGCTGGATGCTGGTGTATCTCGACATCGACGTCGGCACGACGAACGCCGACTGTCTCGGTGGCGAGGCGGTGTTCTCCGGTGAGCGCCGCGTTGGCGTCGTCACCACCGGTGGCTACGGCTTCGGCACCGGCAAGAGCCTCGCCTGGGCGTATGTCGACCCTGACCAGGCAGCCCCCGGCACCGAACTGTCCGTCTGGGTACTGGGCAAGCCCCGCCCCGCGGTTGTGCTCCCCGAGGCCGTCTGGGACCCACAGCACAAGAGGGCACGCGCATGAAGTCCCCTGCTGAGTACCGGGAGATCGCCGAGCGGGTGTTGCCGGGTGGGGCGCTGGGGACGCGGCTCAACCCGCAGGACCTGCGAATGACGATCGCCACGGCGTCGGGCTCTCGGATCACCGATGTCGGTGGCCGGGAGTGGATCGACTACATCTGCGGCGCCGGTGCCCTCATCCTCGGACACCAGCATCCGGCGATCGTCGAAGCCGTGCAACGGCAAGCAGCCCGCAGCCTCCACCAGTATGCAGCCTTGAGCGACGTGGCGATCGAGCTGGCGGCGGAGATCGTCGACGCCGTTCCCGGCGCCGAACGCATGGTGTTCACCACCACCGGCTCGGAGGCCACGGCGTATGCGATGCGGATGGCGCGCGCCTACACCGGCCGCGCCAAGATCCTCAAGTTCGAAGGTGCCTTCCACGGAAACCACGACTACGCCGGCATCGGTGTCACGCCGGCGGAACCCAGTCCATATCCGCACAGCTCCCCCTTCACCCATGGCACACCAGATGCCGTCGCCGAGACGATGCTCGTCGCCCCCTACAACGATCTCGACCGTCTCCGCAGCCTCGTCGCCGATCACGCCGTCGACATCGCCGGAATCATCGCCGAGCCCGTCCAGCGCATAATCTCGCCGCAGCCGGGGTTCCTCGCCGGCTTGCGCCGGCTTTCCGACGATGTCGGTGCACTGCTCATCTTCGACGAGGTGGTCACCGGGTTCCGCCTAGCGTACGGCGGGGCTCAGGAACACTTCGGCGTGAAGGCCGACATCGCCAGCTACGGGAAGATCATCGGTGGCGGGCTCTCCGGCGGTGCCGTCGTCGGGCGGGCCGACGTGATCGAGCAGGCCGATCCGCGCCGCAAGGGAACTGAGGGGTATGTGTATGCGTCCGGCACGTTGCACGGCAACCCCGTCGGCGCGGCAGCCGGGCTGGCGGCGCTCCGCGAGCTGCGCTCCCCCGGCTTCTACCACCGGCTCAACGAACGCACGGAACAATTCGGCACGGCCATCGGCGACGTGCTCGAGAAGCACGGCCACCCGGCCATCGTGTCCACCATCGGATCACTGTGGCACATCATGCACATAGCTGCCCCACCGCAGAGCTACACGGATCTGCTGACGTCAGATCGAGCCGCCAACGTCGCCCTCGACACGGAGCTGATGCGGCAAGGAATCAACATCATCCCCGGCCTGCGGCGCTTCGTGTCTTCGGCGCACACCGACGAGGATTTCGAAAGGACGATCGAGGCGGTCGATGCGGTCTGCCGCCAAGTCAGATTGGACGGAGGGTCATGAGCAGCGAACGGTTCGACCGCGGGCTCGCTGCCCGCAGAGCGGTGTTGGGCGAGGAGTATGTCGACGCCAACCTGGCGGCGGCGGATGACTTCAATCGAGAGTTCCAAGAGGTGGTCACCGAGTTCTGCTGGGGCCTCGCCTGGGGTGACGATGTGCTCACCTACCGGGAGCGGTCGATGATCAACCTCGGCATGATCGCTGCACTGGGACGTATGCACGAGTGGGAGCTGCACTTTCGCGCCGCCATCACCAACGGCCTCTCCAGGGACGAGCTGCGTTCGGTGCTCCATCAGATCACGGCGTACTGTGGCGTGCCCGCCGGTGTGGAATGCTTCCGCATAGCTCGCCGCGTGCTCGCCGACGTCGAGACGAGCTGAGATGACCCCGCCGGTCGTGGCACAGGCTCACAAGGCCGTCGCCGCGGCCCTGACTCTGCTCGATGCTGCCGACCTCAGCCACGACCCGATAGCCGACGGCCTTCGCCGCTGGACGGCTACAGGGCGTCGCGCCTACCGCCCGCCCCCGTCACCGCTCGCCGACACCCGCACGTTGTTTGCGGAGGCGATCGGCTCCGCTCCGCCGGTCACCCAGGAGCTCGCCGCCGCACTGGCCCCTCTCGAGCCGCATCTACGGTGGACCGACTACCTGCCGAGTCCATGGGCGGAGCCGTTCTTGGGCAAGATGGCGACCGGCATGCTGGCCGGGCCGGCTGCGCCCATCGAGTCGGACTCGATAGCCTTTGGTGTATTCGTGGTCGCACCCAACACCGATTACAGCGATCACGGCCACGAAGCGCGGGAGCTGTACCTGACGGTGAATGGCGATCCGTTGTTCGCCAAGGACGGTGTGTGGTCGACCCTGGATCCCGGCTCCGCCACGATCCAGGAGCCCAACGAGGTGCATGCCTTGCGCACCCGGGATCACCCCATGCTCGTGTTCTGGACGTGGGTTGGCGCGATTGCAGCCCCCATCTGGGGGCTCGACCATTACCGGCAGCGTTTCTACCCGCCGAACCTGAGGATGGAGTCATGACACCGGCGGCGACGATGCGCGCAGTCGTGCTCACCGGTCATGGCGGCTTGGACAAGCTGGAGTACCGCACCGACACGCCGGTGCCGAACGCCGGGCCCGGCGAGGTGCTTCTCGCCGTGGCGGCATGTGGGATGAACAACACCGACGTGAATACACGCACCGGGTGGTACTCGAAGACCGTGAGCTCAGCCTCGGGTGACGACATCGGTGAGCACGACACGGATGGCTCGTGGGGTGGCGGGCTGACGTTCCCCCGCATCCAGGGCGCCGATCCGGCAGGTCGCATCGTGGCGGTCGGCGACGGCGTCGATATGGACAGGATCGGACAGCGGGTCCTCGTTGATGCCTGGCTTCGCGACCCGTCAGGAGCGCTCGACAAGGCGCGCTATCTGGGATCGGAAGTCGATGGGGGCTATGCCGAGTATGTCGTCGTCCCGGCGGTCAATGCTCACCCGATCGACACCGATCTCAGCGACGTCGAGCTGGCGAGCTTCCCCTGCTCGTATGCCACCGCAGAGCACATGCTCCACCGAGCCGGAGTCGAGGAGGGCCAGTGGGTGCTGGTAACGGGAGCGTCGGGTGGCGTGGGGAGCGGGCTCGTCCAGCTCGCCAAGCGCCGTGGCGCCAAGGTGGCGGCGTTGACCAGCGCCGCCAAGGCAGACGCCGTGCGATCCCTCGGCGCCGAGGCCGTGATCGATCGAGACCAAGCCGATGTGACCGGCGCCGTCCTGGATGCAACGGGGGGTGTCCACGTGTTCGCCGACGTCGTCGGGGGGGAGCTGTTCGCCCCGCTGCTGGAGACGGTACGACGCGGCGGTCACTACACCACGGCCGGCGCGATCGCCGGCCCTATCGTGCCGCTGGATCTCCGCACGCTCTACCTACACGACCTCACCATGCATGGAGCCACCGTGTTGCCACCGATCGTCTTCGAGAACCTCGTCGGGTACATCGAGCGGGACGAGATCAAACCGGTCGTCGCCGCCACGTTCTCGCTGGAGCGGATGGCCGAAGCGCAAGAGGCGTTCCTGCGGAAGGAGCACGTCGGCGCCATCGTCATCGAGGTCGCACCGTGAAGATCACCAGGATCAGCGTCTTCCAGCTCGACGTCCCCCTCGCCGACGGCGGCTATCAATGGGCCAAGGGACGCCGCATCGACGTCGCCGACACCACGGTGATCAGGATCGAGACCGACGAGGGCATCAGCGGCTGGGGCGAGACCACTCCGCTGGGCCCCAACTACCTCCCCTCGTACGGTCCTGGGGTGCGCACCGGAACGGCTCACCTGGCGCCATATGTCATCGGGCTCGACCCGACGGCGTTGGGTCCGCTCAACACCGTGATGGATCGAGAACTGCAAGGACACGCGTATGCGAAGTCGGCGCTGGACGTGGCCTGCTGGGACATCCTGGGCAAGGCCACCGGTCTGCCCGTCTACCAGCTGCTCGGCGGCCGCCACCACGAGTCGTTGCCGATGTATCGCTCGATCTCTCAAGGCGACCCGAGCTGGATGGCCGAACAGGCGGCTCGTTTCCGCGACGCGGGGTACGAGCACATCCAAGTGAAGGTGGGCGGCGACCCGAGCGAAGACATCCGGCGACTGCAAGCCGTTGCGCAACATCGCCCCCAGGGCGAGACCATCCTGGCGGACGCCAACCGTGGCTGGCGCCGCGACGAGGCGCTGCGCTTCGCACTGGGCACGTCGGAAATCGACTACATCCTCGAGCAGCCCTGCGATCGCTATGCAGACAATCTCTCGGTGCGGCGGCGGGTGCCGCATGCCTTCAAGCTGGACGAGACGCTGCAGGCCCTCGACGACGTGAACCGAGCGCTGGCCGACGACGCCATGGACGTGGCGTGCATCAAGATCACCAAGTTCGGTGGGCTCACCAGGGCCCGGCTGGCGCGCGACGTCTGCGCTGCCGCCGGGATCCCGATGACGGTCGAAGATGTATGGGGGTGCCAGATA
>JBFISM010000126.1:0-10785 GCA_041608535.1 Acidimicrobiia bacterium | reverse complement strand
CGCGGCGCAGACGGGGTTCGAACCCGCAGCCTCCTGATCGACGGTCAGGTGCTCTACCGGTTGGAGCTACTACGCCCTGGTCAGCGTCGTGGGACTCGAACCCACAGCCTCCGGCTCCCGAAGCCGGCGCTCGTCCAATTGAGCTTCACGCTGATGGTGGCGATGTGTATCCACGTCGCCATCGAGCCGGAGCCGAGAGTCGAACTCGGGTCTTCTGGTTACGAAGCAGCTGCTCTTCCCTTGAGCTACTCCGGCTTGGCAGGCGGTCGAGGTATCGAACCCTCGCCCCACCACCGGCGAGACCGAGAGCTCCGGCCTCCCAGGCCAGCAATGCACAACAACCCGGAGGCAACAACATCGGACCGTGAATCCCTGTGGCGAGCTTCGAGACTGAACAAGGCTCGAAGCGAGGGGCGCACGTCGCAGGCGGTCGAGGTATCGAACCCCGCCCGGGTGGTTTTGGAGACCTCCCTGAGCCCTGCTCACCGCCTGTGGTCGGGAAGGCACGACTCGAACGTGCGCAACACGGCTCATGAGACCGTCGCTCTACCTGCTGAGCTACTTCCCGTGGGGTGGTCGACGGGACTCCAACCCGTACCTCCGGGGTCACGGCCCGGCGCTCTGAGCCGTTGAGCTACGACCACAGTGCGAACGGATGGAGTCGAACCACCAACCTCCTGTGTATCAGACAGGTGCGCTGACCGTTGCGCCACGTTCGCAAGAGTGCTCCGGGCAGGATTCGAACCTGCAGCCTTCGGCTTCGCGGACCGGTGCTCTTCCATTGAGCTACCGGAGCATGGCGGTGCAGGCTGCTTCGGGACGTGAGGTTGGCGAGTTAGGCCGTAACGTGCCTCGCTCAACGCCCCGAGGCGCCCACACCGTGTGTTGCGGAGGCGGCGAACCTCCGCATCGATGCGATCTCTTTGCGGTTTTCAAAGTGCGCGATCGCGTCCGTTTCGGATCGATCTCTGTGCTCGGGCAACAAAAAAGCCGCCCATCCGGGCGGCTCACGATGCGGCAGTCTGACCAAATCAGGCCAAGCGCAGCTCCTCATCATGAGCCAGGATTTCGTTCTCATCGGCAATGGCGACGCCGAATACGGATGTCGCCGGGCGCAGCCACCCAGAGGCTTCGCCATGACGGCGATCCCGTGGCTGAATGAGTTGGGTCCGCAAAGCGGTGCTCATGTCTGCTTCCTTGCCTCGTGCCCCGATCGGTCTGGATCGGGAAATGAAAAAGCCGCAACTCCCCTGCGGGGTGTTACGGCCGGGAGCGAATATCACATAGAACGCCGGCGATGTCAAGAGTATTTCTTGCCGACACCCAGATGCTTCCCCGGATGCGGTCCTCCGACCCCCAATTACACCTCTCCGAGGCACTGGATAGGGTGAGCACCGAGTCCGCGAGGAGGATGGATGACACATAGGATCGTGCACTGGGAGATCATGGGTCCGGACGGGGATGCGCTCAAGAACTTCTACACCGACCTGTTCGGCTGGAAGACCGACGGCGTCGAAGGCTTCGACTCCTATCACATGACCGACGCGGACGGCAGCGGCGTGGCCGGAGCCATCGGCAAGGGCGGTGGCGAGATGTCCTCGTACGTGACGCTGTACGTCGAGGTCGACAGCGTCGACGAGCACCTCTCCAAGGCAGAGGCCGCCGGTGGCACGGTGTTGGTGCCACGCACGGTCATACCCGGGACGGTCAGCTTCGGCCTGTTGGCTGATCCTGCCGGCAACATGGTCGGCGTTGTGGAAAGGGAGATGCCGCCCGCAGACTGACACGGCGACATGGTTGCCATTGCGGTCTTCTTGAGTCGGTCGGCCCAGTGTGGCCAGCAGACTTTGGCGCTACTCTCACCCCTCTATGCGAGGGCACACACGTAGATTCACGATTCTGGCAATCAGCGCGCTTCTTGCGCTGACTTCACTCGGCGTGGCAGCGGCGGGCGAGCACGACGTTGTCGAGGACGACCCGGCCGCTGACGCCGTCCCGGAAGTGGTCGTCGACGTCGAAACCGGGCGCATCGCCATCGGTCTGCCGCTCGATGGTGTGACACCCGAGTGCACGCCCACTGATGCGGGCGATGACGCTGAGGACGAGCCCACGACCGACCCCGCCGCCGACGGTGACGACGCTCTCGAGCCGGTGGTGTACACCGCCGGGGACTGCATCGAATTCGAGATAGACCATCCCAGCGGCAAGACCCACCATGGCGCCGTCGTCTCCACCGTGGCCAAGAACCTCCACCCGAGCATGCTCGACGGCATGTCCAAGGGTGAGATCATGCGCGAAGTCGCCAAGAGCAAGTTCCTCGTGGATGACGAAGTGGACACCGCAGACGTGGACACCACAGACACGGACGCCGACGACCCCGAGAAGGTGCCTCCCGGTCAGGCCAAGGACAAGGCCAAGAACAAGGCCGAAAAGGGCAACAACGGCAACGGCAAGGCCAAGGGCAAGAACAAGGACAAATAGCCGCTTTCACGAAGCCGCTGTCCACCGGTCACGATCTCGTTCTCGCTCTCACGGCACCTCCGCCCGGCCGTACGCCCGAGGAGTACACACGCCTCGATTTCCGTCGCACCGTCCCGGTACGGTGAGGCGAACGTCGCGAGGAGGAGTCGGTGCGAATCCAATCCGGCCAGCTGGTCGCTCTGGGCTACGGGAGATACGTACGATCGGACGACGTCGTCGCCATCGAGCCCATTGTCGAAGGACGTGGCCCGGGACGGCGCACCCTCGTCCATGTGCGTGGTGTCGCCGACCCGATCATCGGGTCGCGCGCAGAAGGTTCGATCGTCGATGATCTGGTCACCCCCGCCGACGAGGCAACCCGGATGCGCTCCCAGCGGGCCGCGCTGCGCAACATGCTGCACGCCCTCGAAGGAGTAAGTCCCGGGGTCCGCAGGGTTCTCGGAGAGGAGACCGGAGTCGACTTCGCTGCGCTGATGGACGAAGCCAGCCGGGTCCTGGGCTGAGGGTCGGGGCCGGTGAGCGGCGGTGCCGTCTCACCTTCCCGGTCTGAGCTTGCGCAGCCTGGCGGCGAACTCGTGCTTGGTGGCAGGCCACACGAATGTGTCGCGTCGCCCGTCGACCACGGTGCGTCCACCCGCTGCCGAAATGGTATGCAGCCCATCGCGATACCGATCCTGTTGCGCAGGACGCACCGTTGCGACGACGTGCTCAGCGAACCGTGTCGGCGTGAGCTCGTCGATACGGTTGATCGACACCGCACCTCCGTAGCTCTCCGATGCGTCCTGAGCTGGTCGGTAGAGACGGCCGTCGTGAACGAACGGCGTGCCGGCCGGTCGAGCCGAGCGCACATCGGTCTTGACGGGATTCAGTGCGTGGGGATGCCACGGTCCCGTGATCGCATGGGCGTGGAACACGTACAGCTTCGTGTTGGAGAAGTCGGTGCGGTCGGTGCAGAACAGCCACCAACGCCCTTCGTGCTCGACAACGGTGGCATCGAGCGCCGCCATCCCGTCCAGCAACGTCGCGACGATCTCCCACCTGAGCGGGAAGTCCACTGCCTTGTAGAGGCGCACTTCCCCGGCCTCGAATGTCTCCGGGATGCAATACACCTCACCTGCGGCCTCGAGCAGGTAGGGGTACGAGGCGTGGACACCCGCATCGATGGCGGTCTGCGGTCGACGATCCCCGTCGAGGGCAACTGCCGATATCGTCCCGCGGCGGGCCTTGTAGTCGTAGTCCTCGACCAGTGCCACCAGACCGCCGTCGTGCTCGATGGCGAACGGGTCCGCCAAGTAGCGATGACGCCCACGCTCGGCCAGCCATGAAATCTCGGGCCGTCCATCCAGAAAGGCGCTGATCGGTGCGTCTGCCACACCGATGCTCCACATCGCAGCCGCACCGACGCCCCGCACCTGAGCGCGCACGAACGCACCGGCCTGTCGCAGCAAGAAGCGAAGCATCTCCGGATTCGTCGGGTCATAGCGGATCGGGGCGTTCGTCTGCGACGGAGCGGCATCGACCATATCGGTGTCGCCCAGTTGCAGCTGGCGCACCACGATCGATGGCCACACCGAAGTGCCGAAGAACAGCTCGTCTCGAGTCTTGCGGTACGAGTGCGCCACCGTGGCGAAGAACCCACGATGAAGGACGATCCCGCCATCGAGACGTTCCGTGAGGCGTTGCAGGATGGCACCGACCACTGCCTTTCCCTCATAGAGCTCCCAGAACCCCGGTGGCCGGCCCCGGTACTTTCGCTCATCTCCGTGATGGAATGACCACACCCCGTACGTCGCCGCCTCGAGGATCTCCCCCTTGATGATGCCGAAGCTGAAACGGAGGATCACGTCCAAGCCTTGGTCGCGGATCGTCGCCACATCGCCGTCGGTGAAGCGTTCCCCGAACCTGCCCACGGGGACGGTTCGCACCCGAATCTCAGGGACATCGGCAAGCATCTCGGTGAGATCAACGGCGTGCGATGCTCGGGAGCGTCGCTCCACGTATCCCTTGTTGAACAGCGTCCACAGCAGATGGCGAATGTCACGCAGCCTGCGAAGCTTGCCTGCACCGCGTGACGCACCGTCGCGCACGATCAACAGGGCGATGTCGACGCCAGGAAGCATCGCCAGCTGGCGAATGGCCGCCGCCTGCCACGCCGGAAACCTACGATCGTTGCCCATGATCCCGATACGAATAGGCCGGGCAACTCTCTCTGGCAGAGACATGGGCCGGTAAGATACCCTCATCCTCCAGGGGGTCGGGTCTTGGGGAGGAAGTACCTCTTCGTCATCAACTCGTTTCTCGCGGGCGGTGCTGAGCGGTCACTCGTGGAGTTGCTGCCGCACCTGGTCGACAGTGGGGTCGCGCCGGTCATCGCCTGCCTCGATTACCGCGGCATCGGCTTCGAAGACGAGGTGCGAGCCAACGGCTACGACGTGCGTCTGCTCCCAGGAGCGAGCCTGTTCGCCAAGATGCGTTCGCTGCGACGCTTGATAAAGCAGGAGCAGCCAGACCTGGTGTACACCTCGCTCTTCGACGCCGACATCGCGGGCCGCTTTGCCGCGATCGGGCTTGGCATCCCCGTCGTATCCAACCTCGCAAACACCGCATACGACCCAGCCCGGCTGGCCGACCCCAACATCGATGCTCGACGCCTCCGCATCGTGCAGCTCGTCGATGGATGGACATCGCGTCATCTCACCGACCACTTCCATGCCGTCAGCCAGGCCGCCAAGGACTCGACCGTCGCCACGCTCGGGGTCGACCCGGCCAAGATCACCGTCGCCAAGCGGGGACGCAACGCATCACGACTCGGTCATCGCAGCGAAGCGCGCCGCCTCGCTTCGAGACGCAGCTTGGGTATCGCCGCCGACGCCGAAGTCGTGGTGAGCGTAGGACGTCAGGAATATCAGAAGGGCCAGATCTACCTCGTCGACGCATTTGCCGGCGTCGTGGCGAAACGGCCGGAGGCCAGGCTGCTCATCGCAGGCCGGGAGGGCAGCTTCTCTGCGGACATAGCCGACCTCATCGAACGGCTCGACCTCGGCAACGTGGTGACGCTGCTTGGTCATCGCAGCGATGTCCCGGATGTTCTCGCTGCCGCCGATCTCTTCGTGTTCCCGTCGCTGTACGAGGGACTCGGCGGCGCGCTCATCGAAGCACTCGCCCTCGGGCTCCCGGTGGTCGCCTCCGATCTCCCGGCGCTGCGCGAGGTGGTGCGTCCCGGAGAGAATGCGGAGCTGGTGGCACCGCGGGATGTCGCCGGTCTCGAATCCGCCATCCTCGACCTGCTCGCCGACCCGGAGAAGCGGGAACGGTACGGGGTGCGCTCCCGAGAGCTCTTCGACGCCGAGTTTCACATCGAGACGGCGACCGACAACATGCTGCGCCTCCTCGCCAGGGTGGCCGACACCGAGTAGACACTCGGTCGCAGCTTCTCTGCACTGTGACTAAGCAGGACCTTCGCCTCTGGCGAAGAATTCCACAGTTGCTTACTAAGGAACTATGGAAATCGTTCTGCAACGCAAGACCGACTTGGCGATACGGGCCCTGCGTGCTCTCGACCGCACCCGGACTCGGGTGCGCGGAGCGGAGCTGGCCGCAACCGTCGGCTCCAGCCCGCAGTTCTTGCTCCACGTGATGAACCCACTCACCAAGGCAGGGTGGGTCGATGCGGTCCGCGGGCCGGCCGGTGGCTACCAACTCGAACCACCGGCGACCGATGCGTCGGTGCTCGACGTGATCGAGGCCGTGGAGGGCCCGGAATCCACAGACGTGTGCGTTTTGCGCGGCGGATCTTGCCCGGGCGCGGACCGCTGTGCGCTGCACGATCCGTGGTCGCGCGCCCGCACCGACCTGATGCACGAGCTTGCAGCAACACCCGTTTTGCACGAATCCAAGGAGGGTCGACCATGACCGACACCCTGCAACGTCCCGTGGATACCGGCCCCCCGGCCGCCGAGCCACCTACACGACGTGTCGCACCACCGCCCCCACCACCGAGCCATCCACATTTCACGCTGGCGTCGCTCGCCGGTGGCGGGGTCATTCTCGCCTTGGTTGCGCTCGGAGTGGCCATTGCGAGTCTGTTCGTCCTGGCGTCCCGCAACTCGGTCGACGACCGGATCGTCGAGGATCGAGTCGCCGAGGTGCTCGAGTCCGGTGACCTCTCGATTGCCTCGGCGGCCCTCGGAGCCGGCGAGAGCGTGATCCCCGAACTGACCCCGAAGGCCGAGCTACCCGTCGCCACCGAGATCAACGTCTCCGTCGCACCCGAGGTGCCGGCGCAGATCACCCGGACCAACCAGGCGATCGTGGCCGTTCACTTCGAAGTGGTCGAGAACGTCGTGGCCATAGATCCGGCCAACGGCGTCGAATACGAGACGTGGGGTTACAGGATCGCCGGCGACGACACCGTGATCGGCACCCCGGGTCCCATGATCCGGGCGCGAGTCGGTGATGTGCTCCAGTTCACGATCACCAACCCGGCGGGCAACACCCACCCCCACAACGTGGACTTCCATGCGGTGACCGGACAAGGCGGAGGGGCCGCCGACACCGTGGTCTCCCCGGGCGAGACCGTCACGATCGAAGCCCGGCTGCTCTACCCCGGCATGTTCATGTATCACTGCGCCACGGCGGACGTGCCCAGCCACATCATCCACGGTATGTACGGCGGCATCTTGGTGGACCCGGCCACACCGCTGCCTGCGGTGGAGCACGAGTGGTACATCGTGCAGTCCGAGTTCTACACCACGAGCAAGGACCCGGGTCTCGTCGATACCGACCGGCAGGCCGCAACAGACGAGAACCCGAGCTATGTGGTGTTCAACGGCCAGGTTGGCGCCATTGCCGGCGACAACGCCCTCGAGATGGGGGTTGGGGAAACGGCGCGGCTCTACTTCGTCAACGCCGGCTTGAACCTGGATTCGAACTTCCACCCGATCGGGTCACACTGGGATGCGGTGTATCCCGAAGCAGCACTGCTCAACCCGCCGCTGCGGGGCTCGCAGACCACGCTGGTGCCCGCCGGCGGCGGCACCGTCGTCGAGATGATCGGCCAGGTGCCGCAGACCGTCGTTCTCGTGGACCACGCGCTCACCCGGACATTCGACAAGGGTGCGCTCGGGATGATCACGATCACCGGAGAGGAGAACCCGGAGATCTTCGAGGCGGTGGCCACGGCTCCGACCGACACAGACGCATCGGCTGGAGACGACCAAGCGGCGCCGGCAGATCAGGAACTGACCATCCTCGATGGGGCATGGACCACCCAGGACATGGACGACCCGAATGAGTTCTCCGATGGGGAGAACCCGGCCGACTACTCGGTCAACGTTCTGCGGGTTCCGGTCGGGACCACGGTGCGGTGGACCAACGAAGACACGGTTCCCCATACGGTGACCGACGCAGCCGGTTCGTTCGATTCGGGATTCTTCAACCAGGGCGAGTCCTGGTCGTACACGTTCGATGCTGCGGGAGAGTTCGAGTACTTCTGCACGCCACACCCATGGATGCGCGCCAAGGTGATCGTCGAGGAGTGATCGCCAGAGCGGTACAAGGCGGCGGGGCCGGCAGCACCGGCCCCGGCGCTACGCTGCATCGCACTGATCCACCCGGATCGGCGGCTAGCAACGAGCCCAACCGCAAGACTCCAAGGGACGATCGGCCCTATGGCGTTGCTTGGAGGGAGATCTAGCGTGCCGGCCATGACATCTAAGTGGGTTTACACGTTCGCCGAGCTCGACCAGGCGGAGGCGATTGCTGAAGATTGGGATGGCGTCCGCGCCCTACTCGGGGGCAAAGGCGCCAATCTCGCCGACATGACGCGCCTCGGGGTGCCGGTCCCCCCCGGCTTCACCATCACCACGCCGGCCTGCAACGCGTACAGCGATGCCGGATGCGTACCCGACGACCTGTGGGAACAGGTGTGGGACGCCGTAGCGGCCATCGAGGCCGCCACGGGCAAGGGTTTCGGTGATCGTGAGAATCCCCTTCTCCTGTCGTGTCGATCAGGGGCGAAGTTCTCCATGCCGGGGATGATGGACACCGTCCTCGACATCGGGCTCTCCCGAGACACCGCCCTGTATCTCGCAGAGCACGGCAGCGATCCGCACTTCGTATATGACTCCTACCGCAGGCTGATCCAGATGTTCGGGTCGGTGGTGTTGGGGAAGCCGGACGAGGCCTTCGAGCATGTGCTTGCTCAGCATCGCGAGCTGCGTGGTGTCACCTCCGACGCCGACCTGACCACGGCCGACCTGATGGCGATCGTCGACGAGTTCGCCCGCATCGTGCCCGAGTTCCCGGAGGACCCACGGGAGCAACTGATGGCGGCGGTGGAAGCCGTTTTCCGGTCATGGAACTCGAAACGGGCGATCGACTATCGCAACGCCTCCCACATTCCGCATGATCTGGGGACTGCCGTCAACGTGCAGACGATGGTGTTCGGCAACTCGGGACCGGACTGTCTCACCGGAGTCGCCATGACTCGGAACGGTGCGACCGGAGAGAACCGCATCGAAGGCGACTACCTCTTCAACGCACAGGGTGAGGACGTGGTCGCCGGAATCCGCCCCACCAAACCACTCGGCGACATGGCGACCGACATGCCCGCAGCATTCGAAGAGCTCCAAGCCATCGCCACGAGGTTGGAGCGGCATTACCGCGACATGCAGGATATGGAGTTCACCGTGGAGCGCGGCAAGCTGTGGATTCTGCAGACCCGTGACGGGAAGCGCACTCCACAAGCCGCGGTGCGCATCGCCGTCGAGCTGGCGGAGGAAGGGCTGATCTCCCGCCGCGAGGCGGTGCGCCGGGTTTCTCCGGATCAGGTGGATGCTTTCCTCCACCCGGCCTTCGCCGACGAAGCGCGCAACGATGCGATTCAGGATGGCCGGTTGCTCGCCACGGGGCTCAACGTGTCACCGGGAGCCGCCGTCGGGCGCGTTGTGTTCGACGCCGACAGGGCGGTCGAGTGGGCGGTGAACGGACAGGCAATAATCCTTGCTCGCCCGGAGACGAAACCCGATGATGTGCATGGAATGCTCGCAGCCGAGGGCATCATGACCAGCAAGGGAGGGCGCACCAGCCACGCTGCCCTCGTCGCCAGACAGTTCGGAAAACCGGCGGTGGTGGGTATCGATGAGCTCACGATCGATCTCGACGCACGATCCATGCACATCGGCGACGTGGTGCTCGACGAGGGTGCCTGGTTGTCGATCGAGGGGACCAGCGGGCAGGTGTTCGTGGGCGAACTGGCGACGGTCATCCCCGACATCGCCGATCGATGGCTCACGACCCTGCTCGAATGGGCGGACGAGATTCGCCGGCTCAGGGTGATGGCCAATGCCGACTACCCGGCCGATGCCCGGCGAGCACTCACCTACGGCGCCGAAGGCATCGGGCTGTGCCGCACCGAGCACATGTTCTTCGAGCCAGAGCGACTCCCCATCGTGCAGGACATGATCCTGGCCACCGAGCAGGTAGACCGGCAGCAGGCGCTCGACAAGCTGCTTCCCATGCAACGCAGCGACTTCCGCGGCCTCTTCGAGGCAATGTCGGGCAAGCCGGTCATCATTCGGCTCATCGACCCGCCGCTGCACGAGTTCCTCCCCGAAGAAGAGTTGCTGGACGACGAGCTCGAGGCTCTGAGCGAGGACAGCAACGCCGATGCCGGAGAGATCCTGAGGCTCGAGCGCATCCTCGCCCGGGTCACCAGTCTCCACGAGGAAAACCCCATGCTGGGATTTCGCGGAGTCCGGCTCGGCATCCTCATGCCGGAGATCCCGGAGATGCAGGCTCGCGCCATCTTCGAAGCCGCCAGCGATGCGCAGGAGGCGGGCTTCGATCCGCAGCCCGAGATCATGATCCCGCTGTCCATCCACGTCAACGAGCTGACCCGGGTTCGCAGCATCGTCGTCGACGTCGCCGCAAAGGTCTCCGCCGAGCGTGGTCGCGAGATCGACTATCGCGTCGGCACCATGATCGAGACACCGCGCGCCGCACTCACCGCCGGTCCGCTGGCACGCGAAGCAGAGTTCTTCTCGTTCGGCACCAACGATCTCACCCAGACGACGTTCGCCATCAGCCGCGACGACGCCGAGTCAGGGTTCCTGATTCAATACATCGAACAGGGCATCCTCCCGGTGAACCCATTCACCACGCTGGATCGGCGTGGCGTCGGCACCCTGATCGAGCAGGCGGTCCAGGCAGGTCGGGCGCAGCGTCCCGGGATCGAGATCGGCATCTGCGGTGAGCACGGCGGGGATCCCGATTCGATCGCTGCTTGCCACGACTACGGGCTCG
>JBFISM010000125.1:0-10842 GCA_041608535.1 Acidimicrobiia bacterium | reverse complement strand
GCCTCCGCGCTCGGTCTCGTGGCGCGCCGCGATCCACCGCTTTCGCTCGACGGTCCGCCCTTCGACCGCGTCGGCTTGGGCTTCGGCTGAGATCCCGCACTCTGGCGGCGCCCGGTCACGCTCGTGGTGGCTGAATCGTCGTCTGCCGTCGCACCGCCACGCGGTCTGGCATCCTCTTGGCGAGGGAGCTCTTCGGCTGCGACACGCTTCGCAGACGCAGTCGTGGCGTCGCGCTCGATCCGCTCGGCTTCCTCCTGCGCCTGTCTCAATATCTGGTCGGCCTCTGCTCGCGCCTGGCGCAGGAGATCGCGCGCCACCGCAGCGCTCTCCTTGTCGGCGCTGTGCGCGGATTGCAGGAGTTGCTCTGCTTCCTTCCGGGCTTGCGACGCATCGTGCGTAGCGGCGGAGATCGCGTCCTTGGCCTTCTCTTCTGCAGCGGCGATGACCTTGTCTGCTTTGGCGGTGGCATCAGCCACGAGGCGCTCAGCCTCGCTGCGCCGCTCCTCCACGTCCGCCACAGCCGCTTCGAGATCTTGCTTGGCGGCCTCGGCAGCGCTCGAGAGCTTGGCCGTATCGGCCTCGGCGGCGGCCACCAGACCGGCGACGTCCGACTCGGCCTGACTTCGGATCCCCGCAGCCTCCTCGTTTGCCGCAGCCACGATCGCCTCGGCACGCTTCTTGGCCTCGGCGAGGATGGTCTCCGCCTCGATACGAAGCTGCTCGGTCTCGGCGTTCATCGCCGCCACCTTCTGCTCCGTCTCCTTCACCATGCCGTCACGTCGCAGCGCCGCTGCGGCGTCTTTGCTCTGGGCATCGTCGAGCAGGTCCTCGGCCTGCCGTTTCGCTTCGGCGAGCACCTCTCCAGCCGCCTTGTGCGCATCCTCTTCGAGCAGGGCACTGCGCTGTGCGGCTTCGGCGAGCGTTGTTCTGGCCCGCTGCTGCGCTTCCGCCAGAGTGGCCTCGGCCTCGGTGATGAGCTCGGCGACAGCGGAGAGCTTCTGTTCTGCTCCCTTGCGCAGCGCAGCAGCTTCCTCAGTGGCCACCGCAAGAGCCTGCTCGCGTCGGGCCGCTGCCTCCGTGTCGGCCTTGGCCAGCACCGTCTTGCGCTCGTTGGCCGCTTGCTGCCGCGTACTCTCGGCCGCCTCCGCGGCTTGCTCGAGGATCCGCTCCGTCTCGAGAGATGCGTTCTGCTTCATATCGGCCGCTTCGGCCTCCGCGGCGGCATGTAGCGCCGCAGCTTCCGTGCGCAGATCGGCTGCCTCTCCGGTGATGGCCTTGGCTTTGGCTTCGGCTTCGGCAACCACGGCCGCCGCCTGACTCCTCGCATCGGCGAGCAGCTCTGCGGCCTTGTCCTCCGCTCCGGCCTGCGCCAACCCCGCCTTGGTCTCAGCATCAGTGAGCTTGGCCGCCGCCTCGTCTGTGGCGGAGGTTCTGATCTCGTCGGCCGTCGTGCGGGCCGCCGCAAGCAAGGTGTCCGCCTCCTGGCGTGCCGTGGCGAGGATCGAGTCCGCCTCCTTGCGCGCCTTGGTGAGGATGCCCTCTGCTGCTCGACTCGTCTGCTCGGCGGCTGCCTCGGCCTCTTGTCGGGCGGCGGCGAGGGTTTCCGCTGCGCGTTTCTGGGCGTCGGCCACGATGGTGTCGGCCTGCTGGCGGGCCCCGCTGGCGATGGCTTCCGTTTGCCGGCGGGCCTCGGTCACGACGGCCTCGGCTTCCACGCGGGCCTCGTTCACGATGGTCTCCGCCTGCGTGCGTGCGCCGGCGAGTATCTCTGCCGCCTCGCCGTCCGCCTCATCGGCGGTGGCAGCAGCGGCGAGGCGGTCTTGCTCGGCTGATCTGAGCTCCTCGAGCTCGCTCCGCAGCTTCTCGGCCTCTTCCTCGGCCTCGGCGGCGATCTGAGCGGCTTCAGCCCGAGCGGCGGCCATCATTGCCTGCACGCGGCGCTCCGCAGCGGCCACCAGGTCCTCGGCCTCGGGTGAGCCGACGGGTCGTGCCTCCAGCTCGTCGGCGGCGCGTGCGGCCAAATTCGTCTGCCGGTCGACCTCGTCCTCCAGCTCGGCGGCACGCTTCCGCCATCGACTCACCTGGATCTCGAGGTCTTCGATCTTCTGCGTGGCCTCGGCCACCTGCTGACGCAGCGTGAGCATTTCGTCGCCGGCGGGTAGCGCCGCCACGTTCGGACTGCCCAGAGCCGCGGCACGGCGCCGCGCCTCGTCCTCGATCTCCCACGCCTGCTCCTCGGCCTGCAGGAGAATCCGCTCTTTGGCCTCGAATGCGGCGAGCATCGCTTCATCAACGGCTTTGCGCTCGGCGGCCCTGGCGTCACGAGCTTCGGCCTTGGCGTGGCCGATACGGGCCTCGAGCTCGCGAGTGAACTTCACGAAATCCTTGGCCACGCGCTCCAGCGTGGACACGTACGCTTCGACGGCTGCCGGATCCAATCCACCCTTGCGCAGGGTTGCGAACGCGGGACGGGTGAGTTCGTTGAACTCATACCGTGGGTCTGAGACCCACTGGTCGTCTGTCAGGCGTTCGTCTGCCGCCATCGTTCCCCTCCGACGGAGCGGAGACCCTTGGGGAGGGTCACCGCGACATTATGCATACCTACTGGCCTGGGGGTGACACATCGGGACGGCCGCACAGTGAAGCCGCGGCCGCAGCGTAGCGCACAGTTGTGGAGTATGAAGTGGGTTTCCCGCCACATTCCAGGGGACCTATTGTCACAAATCCGTCATTCTCCAGGCTGCCGGCTCCCGCTCCAGGGCGGTCGCGGCGGTGCGCGGCGTGTGCTTCAATCCAACGATGCGCATCCTCGACGAACACGAGATCTCGCAGCTGCTGGCCACCGCACTCGTAGCTCACGTTGCGGTGGTCGACGGCGACGTTCCCTACGTCGGTCCGCTCTCCTTCGTCTATGCCAACGGGGTGCTGGCGTTTCGCACGATGGACGGACGCCGGCTCGAGGCGATCAAACACAACCCAGCGGTTTCGGTGGAGATCACCGACACGGGCCCCGGCGTAGCCGACTGGACGTCCGTGATCATCGCCGGGGAAGCGTCGATTCTCGACGCTGCCAACGCAACCACGTTCGTCTCCCGACTCGTGGCGAAGTACCGTGCGGCCTACGGCGGATCGCCGCCGGATTGGCTGACCGACGATGGCGCGCATGTGGTGGTGGTTACGCCCACTGAGATCTCGGGACGGGCCTCCGACGGGACGCGACCCGGCCGGTTCGAAGACCCCCGCTGAATCGTTTTGTATCAGAGCGATCAGATGGAGTTGCGGATCGCCGGATCCAATCGGTCGTAGCCCGCCAGGTACCGCCGCCGATCGGCGATGAGTTCCGCAACAGTCGTCGCGTACTCATCCGCCCTCCCCTGCCGCTCGTACAGGGTGCGCGGCTGCAGCTTGTCGAGATCGTCCAGGTCGGGCACGTTGGCCGCCACGTCGTAGCCGAAGTCGGGATCGCCGACCCAATCGATCTTGCCGGTCACGATGCCGGCGAGCACGGCGGCCGTGTCGTCGATTCGGATCTTCTTCCCCGCCGGTTTCTCAGCAGGTCCGCCGACGCTTCCCGTGTTGAGCACATACACCTCGAGATCCGGCATCGTGTCGAGCAGCTCCTGGAACCGGTTCCCCTGCATTGCATCGTCGTCGAAGAAGAACGGGTTGGTGCCGGGCACCCGCAGATGTTTGCCGGCCTCGGCGGCACCACCTGCCGAGGTTCCCTTCGTCTCCCCCAACATGAAGTATGCGGCCGCCATGTGGCGGGGGATGCGGGCCACGGCCGGGATGATGTTCTCGTTGCGATTGAGCAGCAACAGGTAGGAAGGGTTGGGCACCGCCGACGGGCTGCGATGACGAATGTTCGCCAGAGGGAAGGTGGAGCGGCCGTTGCGGGTGTGGCTGTCGTTGAAGAAGTCCACCGCGCCGTCCGGGTTGACGTGCGTGTTCTCCAGCCAGGCGTCGGGACGAGCCGTGCCGGCATAGATGGTGGGCTCGTCGTCGGGATCGAGTCCGTAGGTCTTGGCGAAGCACCCGTTCTCGGTGGTGATCACCTCGCCACCGGGTAGCAGCGCATTGAAATCGTCCTGGATGGGGAGCGAGCCCAATTGCTGACGAAACGTCGTCGTCGTCTTTCCGGTACCGGACAGACCGAGGATGAGCGCAGACTTCTCATCGCCATCGACGTCGGGAAAGCTCTTCAAACCGGAGTGCATCCCCAGGCCACCGCGCTGGTAGATGTAGTGGTTCCACATCCGCAGTCCACCCATCTTCGACTCACCGAAGTAATCGGATCCGAAGACGCGTGTGACGTAGTTCTCCAGGTCGACGATGATCAGCCGTTCGTCGGGCTTCCCCGGGGCCCGCAACCCGGGTGTGTATATCGTCGTGAACACCGGTGACCAGTCATCGTCGGGTGGGAAGTAGAGCTGCTGCTGCATCGCCGGGATGTTCGCCTGCGTCACCTCGATGTAGAGCCGCGCCCCGGTGCGGGTTTCCCGATCGGGTCCGATGTAGCCCTCGATCAGGATCATGTGCTTGTCGGCGATGTACGCGTCCTGTCGAGCCGCCCACTCTGCGGCCTCGTCGGAGGAGATCCGGTTCTTGGCAATCGGGACGTCGGACACGAAGAAGGTCGAGCCGGACAACCGGGCGACGATCTCGGCCTGGTACGCCAGGTTGCCGAACTCCGTTTCGACGATGCGCGGCATGTGCTCGAGCGCCCACGCCCGCATCTCTTGGTGTGAAGGGTTGACCGCAACCGAGGCTGCGGGAGGCAGCTCGACGCTCACGCGATCGTCACCGCCTCGTCGAGATACACGTCCTGGATGGCGTGTAGCAGCTCGATGCCTTCGGCCATGGGGCGCTGGAATGCCTTGCGCCCGCTGATGAGGCCCATCCCGCCGGCACGTTTGTTGATGACGGCAGTGGCCACGGCGGCTTCGAGGTCACCGGCCCCAGACGACGCCCCACCGGAGTTGATCAGCCCGATGCGGCCCATGTAGCAATTGGCGACCTGCCACCGAGTGAGATCGATCGGGTGGTCCGAGGTCAGCTCGTCGTAGACCCGCGGATGAGTGCGACCGAATCCGACGGCACCGTACCCGTTGTTGTTCTCGGGCTGCTTCTGCTTGATGATGTCGGCTTCGATGGTCACCCCGATGTGATTGGCTTGACCGGTGAGATCGGCGGACGTCTCGTAGTTGACGCCATCGACCTTGAAATCGCTGTTACGGGTGTAGCACCACAACACCGTGAACATCCCGAGCTCGTGAGCCCGGGCAAAGAGATCGCTCACCTCCTGGAGCTGGCGCATCGACTCGTCGGAGCCGAAGTAGACCGTTGCGCCGACACCGGCGGCGCCCAGATCGAACGCCTGATCGGCGGTGCCGAACATCACCTGGTCGTGGGTGGCCGGATACGTGAGCAACTCGTTGTGGTTGAGCTTGACGATGAACGGGATGCGGTGCGCATACCGTCGCGCCACCACACCGTGGACCCCGAGCGTGGTGGCGACCGCATTGCATCCGGCCTCGATTGCCAGCTCGATGATGTTCTTCGGATCCATGTATCGCGGGTTGGGCGCGAACGAAGCTGCCGCCGAATGCTCGATGCCCTGATCCACCGGCAGGATCGAGATGTAGCCGGAGCCGGCGAGCCGCCCGTGGTCGAACAGGCTCTGCAGATTGCGCAGGACCTGCGGACTTCGATCGGATTGCTCGAACACCCGCTCCACGAAGTCGGGCCCGGGCAACGTGAGGTCGTCCTTGGGAATGCCCTTCGACTCGTGTTCCAGCAAATAGGCGGCATCGTCGCCCAAGAGTGCTACCAGATCCATGATGACTCCTCAGATATCGATCGCAGACCGCCATTATCGCGCTTGACGGAGACCCCCGTCGCTGCGCCTCGGCTTTGCCGAGGCGTTGCAGTTTGCTCCGCAAACTGCGGGCATGGGATCTGTCCCCCCGCAGGGGGGAAGGATCCAGAGCGGGAGCTCCGAAGGAGCGGAGCTTTGGTAGGGGGGCTGGCGATCGCCCACGGATGCCCCCGGAGGGGGGACAGACACCAAGGGCTACAACTCCAAGTAGGCGGCCAGTTCTTCGGCGGCCGCGGTTGCTTCGCGGAGGAGGACAGGCTCCAGTTCCGCCATGGTCTGGCCGGCCAGGGGGACCGTGAGGTCGACGTAGAGCTTGAGCTTGGGTTCCGTGCCAGACGGGCGCACCAGGATCCGGCCGAGATGTCCCAGGTCCAGTTCAACGAGCGAGGTCGCCCCTAGATAACGTGGTCTCGACTCGGCTCCGGTGCGGTAGTCGGTCACCGCCGTCACGTCGACGCCGGCTACGGTTGCGGGCGGGTCGGCGGCGAGCCGCTTCATGGCTGCAGCGATCTCGGCCGCTCCCTCGGTGCCCGGTCGTACCACACTGTGCTGAACCGACACCCACAGCCCGTGATGCTCCGCCAGACCCTCGAGCCGGTCCAGGACCGTGAGCCCGTCCGCCTGAGCGGAGGCCACGAGATCGAGAAAGTGGACCGTGGCGCTGATCCCGTCCTTGTCACGCACGGCGGGTCCCACTGAATAGCCGAGCGCCTCTTCGAATCCGAACAGATACGTGCCCTTGCCCTCCTCCTGGAGATCGAGCGCGGCATTCCAGATCCACTTGAACCCGGTGAGCGTGGTGGCATACGTCGCCCCGAATGCGTCGGCGATCGATCGGAGCATCGGCGTGGACACGATCGAGCTGAGCACGATGGGTTGGTCGAGCTGGGTGCGGGACAGGAGATGGTCGGCGAGCAAGACGCCGATCTGGTTGCCGGTGAGCGGCCGCCACGCACCGTGCCGGTCGGGAACGGCGGCAGCGAGACGATCGGTGTCCGGGTCGTTGGCAACGATGAGATCGGCGTCCAGCCGTCGCGCCTGGGCGATTGCGAGATCCAACGCCCCCGGCTCCTCCGGGTTGGGGAAGTCGACCGTTGGGAAATGCCCATCAGGGGAGAATTGCTCGGCCACAGGGTGCACGTTGCTGTACCCGCTGCGCTGGAGCGCCTCCACCACGAACCGGCCGCCGACACCGTGCATGGGCGAATAGACGGCCACCGGATCCGCAGGCGGATCGCCTTCACGCATGCGCTGGAGGTCGTCGAGGTAGCGCGCAAAGAAATCGGCTTCGATCTCTGCAACAGCTTCGTGTTCGTAGGGATCCTCGATGCGGGGAACGTCGACCGCCGGCCCCACCTCGGCGATGGCCGCGGCGATCTCCACGTCCACCGGCGGCACGATCTGAGCGCCGTTGGCCGCATACACCTTGTAGCCGTTGTCCTGGGGCGGATTGTGGCTGGCGGTGATGACGATGGCGGCAGCCGCCTTGTGTCGGAGTGCGGCGTGGGCCACGAGCGGTGTTGGCACCGGATGAGGGAAGAACACGACGGGAAGACCGGCGGCGGCGAGCACACCGACGGTGTCGGTCATGAAGCGGGCGCTGGACAAGCGGGCATCGCGACCCACGACCACCGGCCCCGCGGACCCATGTCGACGCACGTACGCGGCCAGGCCCGCCGTCGTGCGGATGACGACTGCCCGGTTCATCCGGTTCGAGCCGGCTTCGACCTTGCCCCGGATGCCCGCCGTACCGAACTCCAGCGCCCCCGCCATCCGCTCCGCGAGCTCCTCCCCATCACCGGATGCGATCAGCTCGTTCAGCTCGGCACGTGCTGCGGGATCGGGATCGGCCGCGATCCAAGCGTGCGTCGCTTCGAGCAGATCTGTGGTGATGGTCATCGCAGCTGCGAGCCTACCCGGGGCGCTCCGGGCCGCACTACCCGATGCGATCCCGGCGGGAACCCGGTCGATATGCTGGCGAAGGTGAAGCTGCGCACAACCAACCTCCGAAAGCTCGCTGGCGGGAGGTTCGACGTGCTGATCATCGGCGGCGGGATCAACGGTGCGGTCTCGGCGGCGGCACTGGCATCACGCGGAGCGTCTGTCGCTCTCGTCGACCGCGGCGACTTCGCCGGCTTCACCAGCCAGGCGTCGTCCAACCTCGTGTGGGGGGGCTTCAAGTACTTGGAGAACTACGAGTTCGGACTCGTGCGCAAGCTCTCCATGTCCCGCAACCGACTCATCGAGGCCTACCCGGCCAACATCACCGAGATCCGGTTCCTCGCCGCACTCGACGAGTCGGCACCCCATCCACCCTGGCTGGGAGCCCTGGGAAGCGCTGCGTACTGGGCCATCGGCAACTTCCAGACCAAACCACCTGCGTATCTCACCGCCGAGAAGATCAAGCAACGCGAGCCGGTCATCGACGTGTCGTCGGTGCGGGGCGGGATCGAGTACTCCGACGCCTACCTCAAGGACAACGACTGTCGTTTCGTGTTCGGTTTCGTCCGCTCGGCGCTCGACGTCGGAGCGGTGGCGGCCAATTACGTCGAGGTGGTGGGAGCGAGGCGTGAGGACTCCGGCTGGCACATCGACGTCGAAGACAAGGAAACCGGCGAGCGGCTCGTCACCAGCGCCACGTTCGTGATCAACGCAACCGGTCCGTTCGTCGATTCGCTCAACGAGATGCTCGGGATCGTCACCGAACACCGCATCGTGTACTCGAAGGGCATCCATCTCGTCGTTCCGCAGCTCACTCCGCACGAACGGGTGCTGGCGTTCTACGACGACACCCAGCGCCTCTTCTACGTGATCCCCATGGGCTACCGCTCGGTCATCGGGACCACCGACACCCGAGTCGATACCCCATACACCGCCGTCACCCACGACGACCGCAGCTTCCTCCTCGATCAGATCAACGCACGGCTGGACCTCCCTTCACCGCTCATGGCAGCAGACATCGTCGCCGAGCGCACCGGGGTACGCCCGCTCGTGGTGCAACGTGCCGGGGGCGACCACGAGGAGGTCGACTGGACGGCGCTGTCCCGCAAGCACGAGATCGAGGTCGACGAGAATCGCGGCGTGGTCACGGTGTTCGGCGGCAAGCTGACCGACTGCCTCAACGTCGGCGAAGAGGTGGCCGCGACGATCGAGAGTCTCGGAATCGAGCTGGCCCCCGACGACGGCGAGTGGTACGGCGAGCCCGACGACGACAGCCGCGACGAGTTCTACCGCCAGGCGAGGCTGATGAAGCTCGACGATCTGCGCGCCAAACCCGGAGTCGAGCCGCTCACCGACCGTCTGTGGCGCCGTTATGGGCTGCGGGCGTTCGCCATGCTCGAAGAGATCCGCGAGGACCCGGCGATGGGCGAGGACATCATGGAGAACGCCGACTACCTCCGGGTCGAGCTGCATTTCGCCGCCGACACCGAGATGGTCACTCGCCTCGACGACTTCCTGCGTCGCCGCTCCAAGATCTCTCT
This sequence comes from Acidimicrobiia bacterium, assembly GCA_041608535.1. Lineage (GTDB taxonomy): Bacteria > Actinomycetota > Acidimicrobiia > Spongiisociales > UBA5794 > JBFISM01. The sequence goes on along the minus strand of JBFISM010000125.1, from coordinate 1,482 downwards.
CGTCGTCCGGGAGGAGGAGTACCGGGACTCACCGGGTCTCATCGAGGCCGCCGAGATCCTCTTTGGCGACCGAGCCAAGGAGAAGCTGGCGGAGGCATTCGCCAGCTGAGATCGGCTTGCGAAGACCCCGCCGAGTTGGGCCCTCCCGATCGACGGAGTCCGGTGGCGGGGTGCCAGCCGGCGCAGCAAGCGAATGTCCCCACGTCACCCGCCAACGGGCGCCACCGAAGGCGAGGGCCTCGCCCGAGCCGGTTGCACCACCCAGAAGTCCGGCAGTAGCCGTCCGCTGGGCCGCCCCGCCACGCCCCCGGCGGTCGTGCAACGAGGAGCCAGCGGACACAACAACACAGCTCAGTTCTCGGTCGACACCGCCGCCTTGTGGGCGATCTCCTCGACGATGTCGGCGTTGGCGAGGGTGGTCACATCGCCGAGCTGGCGATGCTCCGAGATGTCCTTCAACAATCGCCGCATGATCTTCCCGGACCGCGTCTTGGGGAGATCGTCGGTGAAGACGATGCTGGCAGGCTTGGCGATGGGCCCGATGGTGCTGGCCACATGGTCACGGAGACCGGACAGCAGATCGTCGTCCCCTTGGACGCCGCCACGCAGCGTCACGAAGGCGGCGATGGCCTGACCGGTGATGTCGTCCTTGCGCCCGACAACGGCCGCCTCGGCCACCGATGGATGCGATACCAGCGCCGATTCCACCTCTGTTGTGGAGATGTTGTGCCCCGAGACGAGCATGATGTCGTCGACCCGGCCCAGCAACCAGTAGTAGCCGTCCTGGTCGCGTTTGCAGCCGTCGCCGGCGAAGTACATCCCCGGGAACTTCGACCAGTAGGTCTCGACGTAGCGCTCATCGTCGCCGTAGATCGTGCGCAACATCGACGGCCAGGGACGTTTGATCACGAGGAATCCACCACCACCCAACGGCACGGAGTTGCCACCGTCGTCGACGACGTCGGCTTCGATACCGGGGAAGGGGCGGGTCGCCGAACCGGGCTTGGTGGGCACCGCACCGGGCAACGGAGTGATCATGATGCCGCCGGTCTCGGTCTGCCACCACGTGTCGACGATCGGGGTGTTCGATCCCCCGATGTGCTCGTGGTACCACATCCACGCCTCGGGGTTGATCGGCTCGCCCACGGTGCCCAGCACCCGTAACGACGACAAGTCGTGTCGTGCGGGATACTCGTCTCCCCACTTCATGAACGCCCGGATCGCCGTCGGGGCCGTGTAGAAGACGGTGACGGCGTACTCGGCAATGATCGACCACAGCCGGTCGAAATCGGGATGGTTGGGCGCACCCTCGTACATCACACCGGTCACCCCGTTCGCCAGCGGTCCGTACACGATGTACGAGTGGCCGGTGACCCAGCCGATGTCGGCGGCGCACCAGTACACATCGTCGGGCTTGATGTCGAAAACGTAGTGATGGGTCGTCGTCGTCCCGGTGATATAGCCGCCTTGGGTGTGCACGAT
>JBFISM010000124.1:0-10903 GCA_041608535.1 Acidimicrobiia bacterium | reverse complement strand
GACACGATGACCCAAGTATCGCCCTCGAGGTGCTTCGGGGTGCCGCTTACAGAGAAGGTGGAGGCGATGGAACGGACCGCCTCCTCCGGCGTGGCGAAACCAGCAAACTCAGGTGCTGGGTCGCCGTGGCCGATCATTCGTCCTTCGTCTTGACAATCGAGCCCGGCGGGCGACGCAGCCACCGTTGTCGGAGCCCCTGTTGTCACCGAGGTAGCCCGATCGGGTTCGACCTCGGCGTCTGCGCAGGCCGATCCGATCACAGCGAAGAGGATTGCAGCCACCAGGAGCGGGCCATACCGGTTTCGGGAGAGTCTCATGATCCAATCCTCCTTTCTCGTGCCAAAGGCGATTCAGGGTTGGGCCGGTCGGTTATTGCGAATCACGTCGCCGTGTAGGTCCTGACCGGTACCGAGAATTCGTCGAGTCACCCGCACCGGATGCCCGATCCTTGAGGTGTGGGGATCGGTATCCGATCCCTAGGAGCAAGGTCGGAAAGCGCCGCCCGGAATCGGCAATTGCCGATCCTGGCTCCTACTGCAAGACGTATACCCCGAGCAATGCGACCGCTAGGCACTTCACTTGAGTTTCGATCTCGCCGCTCGGTACGGGGAGGCTGCGGTCCTACGCGGCTGGTTCCCTGATCATGACAATGGAGGCGGTGAGCACCCAGCCGAGTATGCCGAGGAACCCGGCCAGGACGACCATCGGTTCGTCTCCTTTGAATTCGAGGAAGCCCGCGATGGCGCTCAGTCCGAGCAGGGCCACGACCCCGGAGAGGTAACCGAACCACCTAGGCATCATGCCGTGTCGCATGATGGCGGCAGCGGCTCCGCCAGCCGCGGGTATCACGAGCAAGATCGAAAAGGCGTATGCGGCTTTCGAGAGATCCCACAGCGCTCGCATCGAAGACTCGTCCAGGTCTTCGACCCAGAGGCCGAAGGTCGTCAGCGCCGCCAGAGCGGCACCGATGGTGGTACTGGCGGCCACGAGCGCAGCGACGATCAGCACTCCGAAGCCTTCATAGTGCTCACGGTCGCTGGTGAAAAAGGGCATGGCGAACCCGGCGGCAAAGGGGATCAACGCCACCGCACCGAACGCGCGAAGGGCTCCGGCGAGCAGGTAGCTACCACTACCGTGCTCGAAGATGCGGCCGGCGATCTGCTCGACCCCGGCCGTCGGCGTCGCCCAGTCGAGAAGTGGTTCCCCCCCGTAGACGAAAGAAGACGTAACGAAAAGCACCACAAATGCCAGACCAGCGAAGCCGGCCATCTTCCTGAACGACACCACAGCCTCCTCGCAACGAGGGGCAGGCCGCCCCGACCGCGCGAAAACTACGACTCGCCACCTCGGCGTGCCACCACTTTTCAGTCAATTGTTTCGCAACCTTGAGCGTCATTGCGCGTTGCGTTCCAACCAGATCCGGCAGATCGGACGCACCCGCCCGATCTGTTCCGCCACGGTCGGTGTTCGCATCGCAGCGGAGCACGTAGTGCTGGAGGTGATGCGATGAGCGGGCGGGGGCCTCACCGCCGACGGCATCCTCTCCCCCTCCGGGTCAGACCCGGTCGTAACCGGCATCGGCTCGCCAACGGACCCGAGTGGAGATTCACCGCGGTGCGGGCCATCTTGGAGAACCCTCGCTACACCGGCCACCAAGTGTGGAACAAGCAGCGCCGCGACGAGGCCCTCATCGACGTCCACGATGTCGGGCTCGGCCACCAGACCCGGATGCGGTGGAACGACCCCTCCGAATGGTTCTGGTCCGAGGAACCCAGCCACCAGGCTCTGATCACCCGGGAGGAGTGAGAGGTCGTCCAGGCCCCTACTACCGCTGCCAGATCCACCGCAACGACCCCGCCAACCATCGCGATCATCCCGCGACGATCTACGTCCGGGAGGACAGCATCGTGCCTCACCCGCCTCGTGGGTCGGCGAGCTGTTCACCGATGAGCACCTAGACGACACCTGTGCCCAGCTCGCCGCTGCCGCGCAACCCGACACCGAGGAAGAAGCGCGCCAGATCCGGGAACGCATCCGCGAGCTCGACCGTGAGCTCGACAATTACTGCGCCATCGTGAGGACCGACCCGAAGCCGCCTCAGCGGTGGGCAAGTGGATCGCCGAGACCTACCAGGAGCGGCGCCGGCTCGAAGCCCTCCTCGGCCGAACCCCAACTACCAGGCTGACCGCCGAGGACGTCGAAGCCCTCGTCGCCAGCCTACAGGACATCACCGCCACCCTCACCGCAACGGACCCGGCACACAAGGCGAAGGTCTACGCCGAGATGGGGATCGACATCACCTACCACCAAGACGGCCGGGTCATCGTCGAATCCCGGCCACGTGTAGTTGAGTCGAGTGTCGGAGAGAGGACTCGAACCTCCACGAGCTATTAGCTCACTAGGCCCTCAACCTAGCGCGTCTACCAATTCCGCCACTCCGACGTGGGTCGGGAAGTATACCGAGAGTCTCCCGCTGCGCTCAGCAGGGTCCTCCGCTGCGCTCAGCAGGGGTCCTCCGCTGCGCTCAGCAGGGCCCTCCGCTGCGCTCAGCAGGGTCGCGAGCATCACGTGTAGAGCCGCACCAGTGACTCGGCGACACATGCCGGCTTCTCGCTGCCCTCCAGCTCCATCGTGATCACGTGCTTCAGCTGAACGCCTCCCGGCACTTCGGTCACCTCTTGCAGCACGCTGTGGGCACGGACCCGTGACCCCACCGGGACAGGGCTGATGAAACGCACCCGATCGAGACCGTAGTTGACGGCCATCCGAACGTCACCGACATCGACCATGGGGGCATGCCCGGCGATGAGCGACAGCGTCAGGAAACCGTGGGCGATCGTCGTGCCGAAGGGGCCGCGCGCCGCGCGCTCCGCATCGACGTGGATCCACTGATGGTCGCCCGTGGCGTCGGCGAAGCCGTTCACCTGCTCCTGGGTGATCGTCACCCACTCGCCCACGCCCACGGTCTCACCGATCCTGTCGGAGAGCTGTTCGACGAGACTCACGGCGTCACCTCGGGATCGGGATCGGGACCGCAGCGTAGCCCACCGCCCCCGCCGTCACGCCATGCTCACCACATGGTCCAGCAGCGATACGAGCGGAGGACCCGACAGCTGCTCGAGCTCGTAGGTCACCTGAGTGTGCGGGATCCCGTCGAAGTCGAGAATGGCCGCCAGATCGATCGGGGTACCGACCACGACGGCGTCTGGGGCCAGAGCCCGGATGGTTGCCTCGAGCTCGCTCCGCTGCTCGTCGCCGTACCCCATTGCCGGGAGCACGGGACCGATGTGGGGGTACGCCTCGAACACCCGGGCGATCGACCCCACCGCGGCGGGTCGCGGGTCGACGAGCTCGGCGGCGCCGTGTGCCTTGGCGGCGATCACCCCGGCACCGAACGGCATGTGGCCGTGGGTGATCGTCGGCCCGTCATCGACGACGACGACCCTCTTGCCGGAGATGAGCGCCGGGTCCTCGACCGTGATGGGAGACGCCGCCTCGATCACGGCGGCGTCGGGGGCGAGCTCGGCGATGTTCCTCCGAACCACCTCGAGCCCCTCTTGCGGAGCCGTGTCCACCTTGTTGATGACGACGACGTCGGCGCTGCGCACATTGGCCTCGCCGGGCCAGTAGGTGAGCTCGTGACCGGGCCGGTGGGGGTCCACCACGCAGATCCAGAGGTCGGGCCGGATGAAGGGAAGGTCGTTGTTCCCGCCGTCCCACAGGATGATGTCGGCCTCCGCCTGCGCCGCCGCCAGGATGTCGCCATAGTCCACCCCGGCGAAGATGGTGGCTCCCTCCCGCAGGTACGGCTCGTACTCCTCCCGCTCCTCGATCGTCACGTCGGCGTCATCGAGGTCCTGGGCCGTAGCGAACCGTTGCACGCGCTGCCGCACCAGGTCGCCGTACGGCATCGGGTGGCGGATCGCCGCAACCGATTTCCCGGCATCGGCGAGGATGCGGCGGACGGCCCGGCTCGTCTGACTCTTACCCGACCCGGTCCGCGCCGCCGTGACCGCCACCACCGGCACGGACGCCTCGAGCATCGTCGACCGCCCTGCCAGTGCAAAGCCGGCACCCGCCGCCACGGCCCTCGCCGCGAGGTGCATCACGGTCTCGTGCGACACGTCGGAGTAGGCGAACAGCGCGGTGTCGACGTCGTTGGTGCGGATCACGTTCTCGAGCTCCGCCTCCTGGTAGATCGGGATGCCGTCCGGGTATTGGTCCCCGGCGAGCTCGGGTGGGTAGCGACGGTCGGCGATGTTCGGGATCTGCGTGGCGGTGAACCCCACGACCACCGTGGTGGGATCGTTGCGATAGAGGACGTTGAAGTTGTGGAAGTCGCGCCCTGCGGCGCCCAGGATGAGGACTCGGTTCATGCTCGCCAGTCTGCCTCATGGCGGAGGCGTGTGCATGCGTCAACCACCCTGCGTTGTGCCCCTCAGACGACCTTGACGACCTCGGGGAAGTGACAAGCGACCCAGTGGTCGGGTTCGAGCTCGCGCAGCTCGGGGACCTCGACGTCGCAGGTGCCCTCCTGGGCCTTCGGGCAACGTGTGTTGAACCGGCAGCCTGCCGGGGGCGTGGCGGGCGACGGTATGTCGCCTTCGAGGATGATGCGGCGTCGGCGCATCTCGAGCTGCGGGTCCGGGATTGGTACGGCAGAGAGCAACGCATGGGTGTAGGGATGCATCGGACGCTGGTACAGCGCATCACGGTCGGCGACCTCGGCGATCCGTCCGAGGTACATCACGGCGACGCGGTCTGAGATGTGACGCACCACCGAAAGGTCGTGGGCGATGAAGAGGTAGGTCAGCCCGAACTCCTCTTGCAGATCGTCGAGCAGGTTCAGCACCTGCGCCTGGATGGAGACGTCGAGCGCCGAGACCGGCTCGTCGAGGACCATGAAGCTGGGGTTGAGCGCCAGGGCCCTGGCCACACCGATCCGCTGGCGCTGGCCGCCCGAGAACTCGTGCGGATAGCGGTTCGTGTGCTCTGGGCTCAGACCAACGACCTGCAGCAGCTCCTTCACGCGGTCCAACCGGCCGGCCGTCGTCCCGACCCCGTGCACGGTCAGCGGCTCTGCGATGATGCTCGCAACGGTCATTCTCGGGTTCAGCGATGCGTAGGGATCCTGGAAGACGATCTGGATGTCCCGCCGCAGGGCGTTGAGGGTGTCCCTGTCGGCGGTGGCGATGTCGATGACCTCGGAGGCAGGCCCCTCACCGTCGCTCGTCGCCCGGTAGAGGACTTGACCCGAGGTCGGCTCGAGCAGCCGCAGCACGCATCGGGCGGTCGTCGATTTGCCGCAGCCGGACTCACCGACGAGGCCGAGCGTCTCGCCGCGCTTGACCGCAAAGGAGACCCCGGAGACGGCTTGCACCGCCCCGACCTGCTTCCTGAAGAAGACGCCCCGCGTGATCGGGAACTCCTTGACCAGGTTGCGGACCTCGAGGAGATAGTCCGGGGACGGCGTGGCCGGCTGGGGAGCGACTTCCCTCATCGTGTCGGTCATCCGACGACCTCCTGGGACGCCGTGCGTGCGTCCACGGGGGCCGACGCGGCAACGTCGATCGATGCCAGATGGAGCTCTTCGGCCCGGTGACACGCCGCCATCTGGCCGCCGGAACCGCTCGGCTGGAGGATGGGAAGCGCCTTCCCGCAGACCTCGATGGCGAAGTCGCAGCGAGGACGGAAGCGGCAGCCCTTCGGGAGGTTGATGAGCGAGGGTGGAGCGCCCTTCACGGAGTGGAGGCGCTGGCGCTGCGCCTCGTCCAAACGGGTCATCGACGAGAGGAGACCCCACGTATAGGGGTGCTGCGGGTCGTAGTAGATCTCGTCGGCCTTTCCCGACTCGACGATCGTGCCGGCGTACATGACCTGCAGGGTGTCGCAGAACCCGGCAACGACGCCGAGGTCGTGGGTGATCAGCATCACGGCCGTACCGCGGTCGTCGGCCAGCTTGAGCATCAAGTCGAGGATCTGAGCCTGGGTGGTGACGTCGAGCGCCGTGGTCGGCTCGTCGGCGATCAGGAGCTGGGGATTGCAGGACAAGCCCATGGCGATCATCACCCGTTGTCGCATCCCACCGGAGAACTGATGCGGATAGTCGTCGAGCCGGTCGTGTGCCCGTGGGATTTGCACGTCGACCAGAGACTGGATCACGATCTCCCGAGCCTGGGATCGGCTGACATCCTGGTGGAGAAGCACCGTCTCCATGAGCTGGTCGCCGATCGTGTAGACCGGGTTGAGCGCAGTCATCGGGTCCTGGAAGATCATGGCGATCTGCCCGCCGCGGACTTCTTGCATGTCGTCCTCGGCCAGCTCGAGCAGGTTCACACCGTTGAACACGATCTTGCCGGTGACGATCTCGCCGGCCGGGGGCTCGATGAGCCGCATGATCGACATCGCCGTGACCGACTTGCCCGAGCCGGACTCGCCAACCACGCCGCGGCGCTCGCCGCGCTTCATCGTGAACGAGACGTTCTCCACGGCACGGACAATCCCCTCTTCCGTGCTGAAGTACGTCCGCAGATCGCTGACTTCCAGGAGGTTCTCGCTCACCCGGCCTACCTTCGCTCGATGGTCTGCGTGGGGTCGAGCGCGTCGCGCAACCCGTCGCCGATGTAGTTGACCGCCAGTACCGTCATGATGAGCGCGCTGGCCGAGAAGACGAGCTCCCACCAGAAGCCGCGCACGGCGACCCCCGCACCCGAGGCTGCCATGCCGCCCCAGGTGGGGATGGGCGGCCGGACACCGAAGCCCAGAAACGAGAGCGCCGCCTCGAGAATGATCGCCAGACTCACGATCAGCGTGGTCTGGACGATGATCGGGCTCATCGCGTTCGGCAGGATGTGGCGAAAGATGATCCGGCGGTCGGTGGCCCCGGCCGCCCGCGCCGCTTCGACGAACTCCTTCTCACGCAGCGAGAGGAACTCGGCACGCACGATCCGGGCGAGTGATCCCCACAGGAGAAGGCCCAGCATGAAAGAGATGCCCCACACCCCCTCCTTCGCCCACCTGGGTAAGAACTCGAGCTCCGGCAACAACCGCCCCACGACGATGGCGACGGGCAGCAGCGGCAGGCCCAGCACGAGGTCCGTGAAGCGCATCAACGATTGATCGACGGGCCCGGGGTAGTAGCCGGCAATGGAGCCGACGATGGTGCCTAACACGGCGACCAGCAACCCGGTGAGCACACCGACGAGCAGGCTGGCGCGTCCGCCGTGCACCACCCGGGAGAGAACGTCGCGCGCCAGCTCGTCGGTCCCAAAGGGGAAGTCGCCGCGCGGTGCGATGTTCACGTAGAGACGACCCGCGGGGTCCTTGAGCTGCTCGGCGAAGCTCTCGAGGGGTCTCCCGCAGAACTGGTTGGCGTCTCCCGGGGGACAGGTGAAGAGAGGAGCGGCGAGAGCGATGATCGTGACGACGACGAGGAAGCCAGCGGACAACATGGCAAAGCGATGCCGACGGAGCCTGCTCCAGAACAGGTCCCATTGCGTGACCGGCTCGATGGCGAGACCTTCCACCGCATCGATGAGATCGCTGCGACCCGAGTCGGGCATGAGCGGCTCCTGGGTGTTACTCCCCACCCATCACCACCTCGCCGTCGGGGCGCCCGGCCCCGCCGGATTCACTCATACCGAACCCGCGGATCCAACACGCCATAGAGGATGTCGGCGATGATGTTCATGATGACGATCCCGATCCCGATCGCCATCACGACCGCCATGATCACCGGGTAGTCGACGGCGTTGATCGCTCCGATGTACAGGCGGCCCACCCCGGGCCACCCGAAGATCGACTCCGTGATGATGGCACCGCCGATGATTCCGGCGATATCGATCGACACCAGTGTGACGATTGGGATCAGGGCGTTGCGCATCGCATGCTTCACGATGACCCGCCGGCGCGGGAGTCCCTTGGCCTTGGCGGTGCGTAGGTAGTCGCTGTGCATCACCTCGAGCATCGAGGCGCGCTGGAAGCGCGAGTACTGGGCGATCGAGATGAGGGCAATCGACATGGCCGGCAGCGTCAGGTGCTGCACGATGTCACCGAGCTGTGCCCAGAAGCCCAGAACCGCGTAGTTGGTGCTCGTCATCCCGGCGACGTAGAACAGCTTCACCCCCGTCCATCGTTCCAGATAGAGGGCGAGGAGGAGCTGGAGTCCCACGGCGATGATGAAGATCGGCGTGGAGTACGTGGCGAAGGCGAAGGTCGTGCCCAGCTGGTCGAAGAACGAGTATTGACGGATCGCCTGGTAGATGCCGAGCGGTATACCCACGATGAGAGCAATCGTCAGCGCCGCCAGGCCGAGGCGGAACGTGGCTCCGGCGGCCCCGAAGATCAAGTCCCACACCGGCCCGTCACCGCGGAACGACTGGCTCCAGTTCAGGGAGAAGTCGATGCGTCCCTTGGCGAACCATATGGCCAGGAGCCACACGAAGACGATCGAGAAGGCACGGAAGCTGCGCCACCACGTCCTCTTGACCGTGATGACGAACGCCCCGATGGTGTAGACCACCGCCGAGCCCAGGGCGACGAGTGGAGAGATACCGCTCACCTCGAAGCGATCGACCGACAGGAAGCTCCGCAACCACGTCAGGTACTGCTGGATGGCAGGCTTGTCGAGACCGAAATGCTCGGTCAGCACCGGGATGAGGTTGGACATCCGGGGGTTTCCCCGCAGGCGATCGAGAGGTGATCCGCCCCCCGCCTGGATCAGGAAGAACACCACGATGCTCAAGGCGAGCAGTGTGACTGCGCCATACACCAGACGGCGGACGATGTAGGCCAGCATGCTCCCTCTCCTGCCTCCGGCGAAGTTGCGTCGTCGAGTGTACCAACGGGTCTGAGATCACGCACCCGGCCGTCGGAGCGCCGACGTGCCCCTCATCGACCGCAGACGCGACGGAGGGCCCGCATTGCGGGCCCTCCGTATGGCTCGTTGGTACCCCTCGACCGGAAGGTCGAGGCATCGATCCCTAGAGGTCGACGCGGTACCAGCTCTCCAGGTTCCACGTGTGGCTGGCCTGCGTCGGGTTGTGCTTGAAGCCCCCGACCTCGTCGCCCCACACCGCTGCCACCACCAGACGGGCGTACAGCGGAACGAAGACCGCCTGATCTGCCAAGAGGCTCTCTGCCTCGGTGATCAGCGGCTCGAGCACGGTCGGGTCGACGGATGCGTTGAGCTCGTCACGAATCTCCGCAAAGCGGGCCGTGTGCTCATCGATCAGCGTCGAGCCCGGCGTGCCGTACCGATACCAGTTGTTGAGGGACGGATCAGGATCCTCGGGATCCCAAACGTCCATGATCCCAACGAGTCCCGACAGGCCCGGGGAGCCGACCCACGCCCACTCACCGAGGTCGTAGGTGCCGTTGGGGCCCGACTCACCGAAGAAGAGCTGCGAGTCCTCGAGCTCGTTCGTGTAGTCGATGCCGACTGCGGTGAACATGTCGACGAAGAGCTCAGACAGCTTCACCCGAGCGTCGTTGTTCGACGTGGTCGAGAAGATCGCTTCGAGCGTGTCGACGCCCAGCTCTTCTTTTGCGGCGTCGCAGAATGCCGTTGCGCCCTCGACGTTGTAGTCGTACTGGGCCCACGAACCCTGCGAGAGGGTTGGGTTGTAGACCTCGACGAACGACGTCAACGGCTCGACCTGACCGGCGAGGATCTCATCGACGATCTGCGCCTTGTCGACGGCATGTGCGATGCACTTCCGGTAGTTCAGGTTGGCGTTCGCCGTGTTGGCGTTCCGGTTGTCGGTGCCGAACTGGAAGTTCAGGTGCTCCCAAACCGGACCACTCAACACCTCCACGATCGCACCCTCGGGCTCCAGTGCCTGCAGGGCCTCGATCGCCTCCGTCGCCGGCGGCGTCTGGATCACATCGACCTCGCGTGCCCGGAAGGCGTTGATGACCGACTCGGTCTCCGGGATGAACCGGAAGACGACGCTGTCGAGGTACGGCAGCTGGTCGCCGGTCTCCGGGTCGGTCATCCAGTAGTTGTCGTTGCGAACCAGCCGGAGGAACTCACCGGGACGCCACTCATCGAAGATGAACGGACCGCCCGAGGGCCACATCGTCTCGTTCCAATCGGTGAGGAAGTCCGAGCCTTCCACGGCATGCTTCGGGATGATGGTGTCGAAGATGGTCTCGTACAGCGTCGTCGGAGCCGACATCGTGTACGTGAATGTCTTCGGGCCCACCTCGGTGGACACGATGTCCTCGTACGTGAGCTTGCTCGCCGGGATATCCGGATCCATGATCGTGTCGAGCGTGAACTGGAAGTCGTCACCCGAGATCGGGGTTCCGTCCGACCACACGGCCTCCTCGCGGATCGTGTAGTTCACGGTCATCGTGCCGTCGTCATTGACGGTCACGCCACCGTTCTCGAGCGTCGGCAGTTCCGTGACCAGCTCGGGGATGTAGTCGAGCGTGAAGCCGTCGATCTCCTGGACGCCGGCGAAGTACCCCTGCCCGATGATCGAGACGATGAAGTTATCCCCGCCCGGTACGAACGTGTTCAGCGTCGGCGGCTCCTGATCGTCGGCGACGATGACCTCACCACCGTACTGCTTGCCGGCGGCAGCAGTCGTAGTGGTCTCGGCAACCGTCGTGGTCACCTCGGGAGCAGCGGTCGTGGTGGTTTCTTCTACTTCAGGTGCGGCGGTCGTCGTGGCTTCACCCTCACCGGTGTCGTCGTCGCCACCGCAAGCAGCGGCGATGAGCGCAAAGGCGAGGAGTGCGGCCAACCAAGCGACCTTGCGGCTGCGCCACAATCGAGTCAAGGTTTTGCCTCCTTGGTTGCGTGCGGGCTGGCTGCGAGCAGACCGATCCAGCGGATCAGCGCCAAAGCAACGTCAACAGAACCGTTGTGATGGCGAAAGCGACCGCTGCGAACACG
>JBFISM010000123.1:0-11262 GCA_041608535.1 Acidimicrobiia bacterium | reverse complement strand
TGTCGCCGGTATGGGCGCCGACCTGTTCGAGTCCTATGTCGGATCCATGGTGGCGCCGATCGCCTTCGCCGCATTCGCCTTCACCGGGGCAGGTTTCCTCCCGGCAGCCATCTTCTATCCGCTGATGATCGCCGCCATCGGGATGGGGGCATCCATCATCGGATCGTTCTTCGTCAAACCGGGCTCCGGCAGCCTCGCCGCTGCGCTGCATCGCGGCACCTGGGTGGCGATGGGTATCACCGTCGTCGGTGTCGTCGTGCTCACTCCTCTGCTGTTCTCCGGCGAGTTCGCCATCGACAACCCCTTCGGGCTCGTGATCTCGGTTGTCATCGGTCTGGTTGCCGGGTGGCTCATCGGGCAGATCTCCGAGATCTTCACCTCCGATCACTACAAGGTGGTCAAGGAGATCGCTCGCCAAGCCGAGACCGGTCCGGCCACGGTGACGCTTGCCGGGATCTCAGAAGGGATGCGGTCGGCGGCGTTCTCGGTGCTGGTGGTTGCGGCCGGGATGCTCGGCGCCTTCTGGGGTGGGGAGTGGGCGCTCGATGTGGAATTCGGCGGGATCTATGGGATCGCGATCTCCGCCATCGGTGTGCTGTCGACGCTGGGGGTGACCGTCTCGGTCGACGCGTACGGCCCGATCGCCGACAACGCCGGGGGGATCGCCGAGATGGCGGGTCTCCCCCCTGAGGTGCGTAAAGCCACCGACGAGCTCGACGCTCTGGGAAACACCACGGCCGCAGTGGCCAAGGGCTTCGCCATCGGGTCGGCGGCGATCACCGCACTGGCGCTGTTTTTCACGTTCCGCCAGGCCGTGGTCTCGGCCGGCGGGCAACTCGACACGCTGGACATCCTCCACATCCCCGTCATCATCGGTCTCTTCGTCGGTGGCATGTTCCCGTTCCTCTTCGCCTCACTCACGATTCAGGCGGTCGGTCGGGCCGCAAACCAGATGATCGAGGAGGTCCGCCGCCAGTTCCGGGAGATCCCGGGTCTACTCGAAGGGGCGGAGGGCGTACGGCCGGACTCGGCCCGCGCCGTCGACATCTCCACGGCAGCCGCCTTGCGGGAGATGCTCGTTCCCGGTGCGCTCGCTGTGCTCCTCCCTCTCGTCACCGGGTTCATCTCGGTGCAGGCGCTCGGCGGCTTGCTCGCCGGAGCCCTCGTGACCGGGTTCTTGCTCGCCATCTTCATGGCCAACGCCGGGGGGGCGTGGGACAACGCCAAGAAGTTCATCGAAGGCGGCGCTTTTGGAGGCAAGGGGTCGGAGGCGCACAAGGCGGCGGTGGTGGGCGATACCATAGGCGATCCTTTCAAGGACACCGCCGGACCGGCGATGAACATCGTCATCAAGGTGATGACGATCGTCAGCCTGATCTTTGCGTCGGCGTTCGTGTGATCCGTCGCACGTCGCCCAGCTTGGTGATGGTGGGTGCGACTACGACAGCACGACGAATGTATGACGCAGCGCGTGAAGGGCGGGTCTCGTCCCAGGCGAGCTGACCAGCTCAGTCGTCCTCGCGGAGGTCGGGGTCGTTGCGACGCAACTCCTCGTCGGCTTCTTGCCGCCGCCAGTACGCCTCGTTGGCGCGACGCTGGCTCCGGCGCACCATGAGATACAACGCCAGGAGACCGCCCAGTACGAGGAGCCACACGATGACCGATACCGGCTCGGTGGGTACCGCCGCCTCGTCGGTGGTCTGCGCGATCAGTGCCATCCGGCCGCAGTGTACGGGCGGCGTCCGAGATCATCGGCACACGTCGTGCCGCGAGCACTGGTGCGTACGTCAGCGCAGAGATCAGGGGTAACGTCGGCAGATGCGTAAGTCGATCACCGTGGTGCGCCACGCCGAGACCACAGCCAATGCTGCGGGCATGTGGCAGGGAATGATCGACACCCCGCTGAGCGATCGCGGCGTACGCCAGCTCGAGCTGCTGGCGGCGCGTCTCGACCCCGACTCCTTCGATGTGGCTGTCTCATCCGACATTCCCCGGGCCCGCCAGTCTGCGGTCGCATTGGGGCTCGACTTCGAAGTCGATGCCCGTTGGCGGGAGGGCAGCATCGGAACCTGGGAGGGTCGGACGTTCCAAGACACCCTGCAGCAGCATCCCGAGGTGTTTGCCGCCATGGCCCGTGGGGAGGACGTGGCGTTTGGAGGCGGTGAGCGGCTGTCCGAGGTGGCGCAGCGCACCGTTCCCGCTCTCGAGGAGCTCGCCGACCGTCTCCCCGACGGGGGGTCCGCCATCGTCGTCAGCCATGGCATTGCGCTGCTGACCGCCATCACGGCATTGTTGGACCTGGCGCGCCCCGCCCGGCTGCAGCTGCTGCGCAACACGGCATTGGCCACCATCATCGTCTCCGAGTACGGCTACCACCTGGCCAGCTACAACGAGGCGCCGCACCTCGGTGAGCCGCTCGCCAAGCGTGACGGCGAGACCCATCTGGTCGTGATTCGCCACGGCCGCACCCGGGCCAACGACGAGAGCCGGTGGCAGGGTCACGGTGACTGGCCGCTCAACGATCTCGGGGCGATGCAAGCGGCGGCCATCGCGAAGGAGGCTCCGCAGCTCGATGCGCTCTATTCGTCACCGTTGCTGCGGGCGCTGGCGACGGCTGAAGCCATCGCCGACGCCCAGGGATTCGAAGTGCTCGTCGATGACCGTCTCAAAGAGATCGGGTTTGGCGAGTGGGAGAACCGGACGCGGGACGAGATCATGGCCATCGATCCCGACGGGTGGCGCCGGTTCCGCAGCGGCGAGGACATCGCTCGCGGGCGTCACGGTGAGCGTTTCGTCGACGTGCGCCGCAGGATGACCGAAGCGATCGAAGAGATCGTGCAGCGTCACCCGGCAGGCCGGGTGGGCATCGTGTCGCACGGAGGTGCGACCCGCAGTTACGTGTCCGGGTTGCTCGGCGTGAACTTCCCCAACCATCATCGCATGCTCACGTTGGACAATACCGGTTATGGCACGCTCGTCTTTGGTGATCGGGGAACCATGGTTGGCGAGTGGAATGTCGCCGATCACGTCCGGGGTCTCGGGTGAGGCTGGCCCTCCTCACCAACGACTATCCACCGCAACCAGGGGGCATCCAGCAGTATCTCGGTAACCTCGTCGATCACTGGCCTGACGACGTCCGGGTGCTGGCGCCACATGACGCTCCAGCTACGGCTACCAACCGGGGGGAGGCAGTGGTGCGCCGGTTCCGCCCGAACCCCGGGCCGCCCCGCAACTTCCTGTGGCCGACGTCGGACGTTGCAGACTGGGTCGAGCACCAGCTGTACAGCTTCGGACCCGACGTCGTGCTGTTCGGTGCCCCGCACCCGCTCACCGGTCTCATCTCCAGGGTGCGTCGAGCCCTCGGCGTGCCGGTGGGTGTGCTCGCCCACGGCGCGGAAGTCACGATCCCGGCAGCGGTCCCCGGGTTGCGGCAGTGGCTTGCCAGGGTCTTGCGCCGCGCCGACGTGCTGTTCGCCGTCAGCCGCTACACGGCCACGCGGGTGGAGAGCATCGCCGGGGTGTCGTGCAGGTTCGTGGGCGCTGGTGTCGACCTCGGGGCATTCCATCCGGACGAGGGAGCGTCCGCCCGCGTCGCCGATCCATTGGTCGTCGGATGTATCTCCCGCTTCGTGCCCCGCAAGGGGCAGCAGCTGCTGATCCATGCGGCGCACCGCCTGCAGCGCGAGGGTGTGGCGTCCCGAGTGGTGCTCGTTGGCAAAGGCCGGCAGGAGCCGATGTTGCGACGGCTGTCGTCCCGGCTGGGGGTACCCGTCGAGTTCGCCATCGACGTGCCGTGGCAGCGGCTACCCGAGATCTACCGCAGCTTCGACGTGTTCTGTATGCCGTGTCGTAGTCGGTGGGGTGGTCTCGAAGTGGAGGGTCTCGGTCTCGTCTTCTTGGAGGCTGCAGCGTCCGGTCTCCCCGTGCTCGCGGGACCCTCGGGTGGGGCGCCGGAGACCCTGCTCCCCGGCATCACCGGGTACGTCGTCGAGAACGTCGACGACATCGTGCAGGCCGTGCGAACCCTCGATGCCGACCGGGAGCTGTGCCGCCGGATGGGGCGGGACGGTCGGGCGTTCGTCGAGAAGGAATACTCCTGGCGGAGAGTTGTTGAGCGGTTTCGGGACGGCTTCGCCGCCCGCGGAGCGGCCCGTCCTGATCTTGACAGATAGCGCGTTCTCCCGTAGGAATGTGGCCGGCCAGGCCCCTCTGCCGAGAGTTTGGTGATGCCGAAGAAGCTCGTCATCGTCGAGTCACCAGCCAAAGCACGCACCATCGGCAAGTATCTCGGGGACGATTACGTCGTCGAGTCGTCGATCGGGCACGTGCGCGATCTGCCGCGCTCGGCGGCAGATGTGCCCCCATCCCTGAAGGGGGAGCCGTGGGCGCGGCTCGGGGTCGATGTGGAGAACGACTTCAAGCCGCTGTACATCGTCCCCTCCGACAAGAAGCAGCAGATCACGAAGTTGAAGAAGCTGCTCAAGGATGTCGACGAGCTCTATCTCGCCACAGACGAGGATCGCGAGGGCGAATCGATCGCCTGGCATCTCCTCGAGGTGCTGAATCCCAAGCAACCGGTGCGGCGGATGGTGTTCCACGAGATCACTGAAGCCGCGATCCAGCATGCGGTGGAGTCACCGCGAGATCTCGACCGGCGACTCGTCGATGCACAGGAGGCGCGCCGCATCCTCGACCGCCTGTTCGGCTACGAGGTCTCTCCGGTGTTGTGGAAGAAGGTTCGGCAGGGCTTGTCCGCCGGGCGGGTGCAATCGCCGGCGACGCGCATCATCGTGGAGCGGGAGCGGGAACGGATGGCCTTCGTGCCGGCGGTCTACTGGGGCATCACCGGAACGTTCGCCGTTGCGGACGACCCGCAGCGGTTCGACGCCGAGTTGCTCACCATCGACGGCACCAAGGTGGCCACCGGCAAGGACTTCGGTGACGACGGTGCCCTGAAGACGAGCGATCGCATCGTCCTCGACCAGGATACAGCCACCACGCTGGGCGATGAGCTCGAACAGTCGAGCTTCACCGTCACCTCGGTCGAGGCCAAGCCGTACACGCGCAAGCCGTATCCGCCGTTTCGTACGTCGACGCTGCAACAAGAAGCCGGCCGCAAGCTCCGCTTCGGGGCGCGTCGGACTATGTCGGCGGCACAGCGGCTGTACGAGGGCGGGTTCATCACGTACATGCGCACCGACTCCACGACCCTGTCGGACGCGGCGGTCGCCACTGCCCGAGATCTGGTGCGCAGCAAGTACGGGGCGGACTTTCTCCCCGACAAGCCGAGGATGTACAAGAGCTCGGTGAAGAACGCCCAGGAGGCGCACGAGGCCATCCGGCCCGCCGGTGACACCTTTCCGGACGTGGATACGGTTGCGCGACAGCTGGGCCCCAACACCGACGAAGCGCGGGTGTATGAGCTCATCTGGAAGCGCACCGTCGCCTCGCAGATGAAAGATGCCAAGGGCGAGTCTCTCGTCGTTCGTCTCGGAGCCGCGGCCGCCACCAGCGGGCGCCGAGTCGAATTCGGCGCCACCGGCCGGTCGATACTGTTCCCCGGCTTCCTGCGTGCCTATGTCGAGGGATCGGACGACCCGGATGCGGCCCTCGACGATCAGGAACGGCCTCTTCCCGTCCTGCGGGAGGGGCAAGCCACCGATGTCGAGGCGATGGAGCCCGGAGGGCACGAGACCAAACCGCCACGGCGATACACCGAGGCGTCCTTGGTGCAGCGGCTCGAGGAGCTCGGCATCGGACGCCCGTCCACCTATGCGTCGATCATCTCCACGATCCAGGATCGCGGCTACGTGTACAAGAAGGGCACCGCACTGGTGCCCACGTTCACCGCCTTCTCTGCGATTTCGTTGTTGGAACAGCACTTCGATGCGCTCGTCGACTATGCCTTCACCGCCCGGATGGAGAACGATCTCGATGCCATCGCCACCGGTGACGAGGAGGCGATTCCGTGGTTGTCGCGCTTCTACTTCGGCAACGGCCATCCGGGACTCAAGAACATGGTCGATCTCAATCTCGACAAGATCGACGCTCGTGAGATCAACTCGACTCCGATCGGCGTCGACGAGCATGGTGTTCCCATCGTCGCCCGCTCCGGTCGGTACGGGCCGTACGTGGCCCGGGGGGAGGACACCGCGAGCATTCCCGAGGACATCGCCCCCGACGAGCTGACGGTGGAGAAGGCAATCGAGCTGCTCAACGCACCGTCCGGCGATCGCACCCTGGGTACCGACCCCGACACCGGATTGCCGGTGCTCGTCAAGACCGGGAGGTACGGACCGTACGTCCAGCTCGGGGAGATCGATCCGGACGCCACACCCAAGCAGAAGCCACGCACTGCATCGCTGTTCAAGACGATGTCCCCCGAAGCCGTCACTTTGCGAGAGGCGCTGCAACTCCTCACGATCCCACGTGAGCTGGGGCCCCATCCCGACAACGGGGAGCCTGTGGTTGCGCTCAACGGCCGCTTCGGGCCTTATCTCAAGTGGGGCAGCGAGACCCGGTCGCTCGAGACCGAAGAGGAGCTGATGAGCATCACCCTCGAGGAGGCGCTCGCCAAGCTGGCCGAGCCGAAGAAGCGACGCGGCCGGACTGCGGCGCCACCGCTCAAAGAGCTGGGCAAGGAACCCGAGACGGACAAGGACATCGTCGTCAAGGACGGTCGGTTTGGGCCGTACGTGACGGACGGTGAGTACAACGCTTCGCTCCGTCAGGGGGACACGGTGGAGTCCATCACGCTGGAGCGGGCGATCGAGCTGCTGCAGATCCGTCGCGACAAGGCTCCCGAGAAAAAGCCGGCCAAGAAGCCGGCATCCAAGAAGGCCGCGGCAAAGAAGACCGCGACGAAGAAGAAGTCGCCGGCGAAGAGCAAGACCGCAGCGAAGGAATCCGGCGCACCATCGCCTGCGGAGCACGATACGGCGAAGCAACCCGCGACGTCCGCCGCCGATGCGTCCGGGGCCGAACCGGCAGAAGGCTGAGGCGACTCCTTCCCCAGGCTCCCTCGGCGGGTAGCTCGCACTAACAGCGCATAGCCGTAACCTGGCTTTGTGAAGAGCAATCGACAGGCGCTTCCCGCTCATGCGCTGGTGCGGCGAGGAGCGTTCGCCCGCCTGTGGTGGGCGAGCGTCGTCGGCAGCACCGGCGACTGGATGACCGTCTTTGCCACCATCGCCTTGGGCAATGCCATCGGCGGGGAGACGGGGGTCTTGGTGGCCCTGGTGTCACGCATCCTCCCCGGGCTGGTGTTGGGCGCCGCCGTCGGTGTCATCTCCGATCGGGTCGACCGCCGTCGTCTGGTCGTCATCTCCGACGTGGGGCGCGGGCTGCTCGTGCCCATGCTGGTCTTCGCCGACAACCTCCCCTTCCTCGTCGCCGTCAATGTCGGTCTCGAGATCTTCTCGTTGGTCGGCCAAGCACCCAGAAACGCGATGATGCCCCGTCTCGTCAGGGAAGAGAACCTCGTGACGGCCAACAGCCTCATCCTCGGCGCCACCTACGGCACCATCCCGATCGGGGCCGGGATGCTGTTTGTCGTGTCGGCGCTTCCCGCGCTCACCTTTGGCGGCATCATCACCGGGATCGGCGCCGAGTTCACGGCCGCGTTCCTCTTGGATGCCCTGACGTTCTTCGTCTCGGCGGCGCTCATCGCCTCGCTCCCCGAGCTGAAGGCACGGCACGCTGCGGAGCGTCCCAAGACCAAGACGGAACCCACTGCGCTCGGGGATCTCATCGATGGCGCCAAGTTCTTCTGGCAGCGGCGTTCCGTGCGGCGTGTGATCGTGGGGATGACGGCCGCTCTGGTGGGTGGCGGATCGCTCGTGGTGCTGGGCAACTCGTTCGTCGAAGACGTATTGCAGGCCGATCAGACGGGTTTCTTCGCGCTCATCACGTCCGTTGGAGCGGGGGCGGCGCTGGGGATCGCACTCGTATCGCTCTACGAGGCGAGGTTGATGCGCCGCGACCTGGTCTTTGCATTCTCCTTGATGGCGACCGGGCTCGGGCTGGCGGCTGCTTCGGTGACTGCGACGGTTGCCGGTGCGGCTTCCTGGGTCTTCCTCATGGGCTTGGGCGCCGGGGCGGCGTACGTCATGGGGCTCACGCATCTCCACGAGGAGGTGGATGACGAGTTGCGGGGTAGGGTCTTTGCCACGCTGTTCGGATTGATGCGGATCGGGCTGTTTGCCTCGATGGCGATCGCAGCCCCGTTGGTGGGAGTGGTCAGCGGGATCGGGATAGGCAGGCTCAGCGATCCGCGCCGCTTCGTCCTCTTCCTCGGCGGCCTGGTGATCATTGCATCCGGAATCTCCGTGCTGTGGAGTCTGCGGGCGCTGTTCGAACCACCGAAGTTGGGCGCCGCCAGCCGTGAGATCCTGGCCCGCGCCGGCGAGGCGCGTCGCGCCCAGCTTGGCCGGCAGCGCCGAGCAACTGCGACCAAACACGACGACTCTTCGACCGCCACGCCCGATGCGGACGCCGGCGAGGGCGGCTGAGCGGCCGATGTACATCGCGTTCGAAGGAATCGAAGGCGCCGGAAAATCCACGGTGGCGGCGCACATCGCGACACGAGTAGAGCGGCTCGGCCACGAGGTGCTCAGGGTACGTGAACCCGGCGGAACGCCCGCCGGCGAGGAGATCCGTAAGCTGCTGCTGCACTTCGACGGGGCCGTGGCGCCGTGGACCGAGGCGCTCCTGTTCGCCGCCGCACGCAGTCAGCTTGCGGCCGGACCGATCAGCGACACTCTGCACCGCGGGGGCTGGGTGATCTCCGACCGGTCGGTGTACTCATCACTGGCCTACCAGGGTGGTGGCCGCGGTCTCGGCATCGCAGCAGTGCGTGCGGTCAACGAGCTGGGCCTCGGAGGGGTGTGGCCCGACATCGTGGTGTTGCTCCGAGTCGACGTTGCGACCGGGCTTTCACGTCAGGCGCAACCGGACCGCATCGGAAGTGAGTCCGATGCGCTCCACGTGGCAGTTGCCGCCGCCTTCGACGAGTTGGCCCGCGAGGAGCCCGCTCGCTTTGTGGTCATCGACGCCTCCCAGCCCCTCCCGCAGGTGGTCCAGGCGGCGTGGGCTGCGCTCCAGAAGTCGGCGGGCGTCGCATGACGGGGCTGTTCTCATCCATCATCGGGCACCACGCAGTCGTGGCCTTCCTCGGCGATGAGCTGGCCCGTCCCGCCCACGCCTACCTGTTTGTCGGTCCGTCCGGTATCGGTAAGGCGACTGTGGCGCTCGAGTTTGCGGCAGGTTTGCTGGCACGAGGAGATGAAACAGCCCTCCGCCGGGTCCGCAGCGGGGCGCATCCCGATCTCGTCACGATCGAACCAGAAGGTCGCACGAGCATCACCGTCGACCAGGCTCGAAGCACCGTGTCCCAGGCGAGCCTGGCTCCGATGGTGGCGGAACGAAAGATCTTCCTCGTAGCGGAGGCATCCACGATGAACGAGGGGGCAGCCAATGCCCTACTCAAGACGCTCGAGGAGCCGAGCCGATCGAGTCTGTTCATCCTCGTGGCCGATGCCGAAGGCGACCTCCCCATGACGATTGCCAGCCGCGCCCGCACCGTCGTCTTCGGGCGAGTGGCCGACGAGGACATCGTGTCCGGGCTCATCGCCCGAGGGGTGGACGAGGAGCAGGCGGTGCGGGCAACCCGGATCTCCGGGGGCCGTCCCGGCCTTGCGCTGCGCCTGGCCACGCAGCCGGAGGTTGCGGAGTTTCGCCGCACGTGGCTGACCGTGCCGACGCGACTCTCCGAGCATCCCGGGGATGCCTATCGCATCGCCGACGAGGTGATCGCATCCACCGCTCCGCTGCTGGCGGCCCTCCAGGAACACCAAGCCGAAGAGCGCAATGCCGCGGGTACGGAGCACGCATCGACGCGGGCCTTCCGGGACCGACAGGAGCGTGACCTGAAGCGAGCCACTGCATCTCTGTACACGGCAGGTCTGGAGATCCTCGCCGGCTTCTATCGGGATGCTGCCGCTGCCCAGTACGGCGCCACCGTGCGCAACCCGGACATCGCACCGACGGCATTGACGTCCTTGCCACCGGCGGTCGCCGTTGCCCACGCCGAACGGGTGCTGGAGACGGTCGAGGCGCTCGAAGCGAATCAGCGGCCACAACTCGCATTTGCGAGTCTGTTTGCCGATCTCGGGGGACGAGTGGAATGAGTGATCGCCTGGTCGAGCAGCTCGTGCAGGTGCTCAAGCACCCCGTCGGGTGGGCGGCGCGCGCCATGTACGACCTCGAGATCAGCGGTCGGGAGCACCTTCCAAGTGGGGGGTATGTGATCGCCGGGAACCACGTCTCGTTCATCGACCCCGTCATCGTGACGCTGGCTGCCCACCGCAACATCGGGTATCTCGCCACCGGGGGCATCTTCGAGCCGTCTCTCATGTTCTCGCGCTTCATTCGCTTCTTCGGTGCCCGCCCCGTTGCTCGGGATCGGGTCCCGGTCGCAGCGATTCGGGGGGCGCTCCAAGATCTCGCCGGCGGCAAACCGGTTGCGGTCTTCCCCGAGGGACGCCGTGTGCCGTATTGGCGGGAGGGAACGCCACAGCCAGGAGCTGCGTGGATCGCACTGGCCGCAGGGGTGCCACTGGTGCCGGTGGCGATGCACGGCACCCACGGGACATTGGGGATCGTGCAGTCGGCGTTCCGGCGGACGGCCGTCAGGGTGTGGGTGGAGGAGCCGATCGATGTGCTCGACTACGCCGACCACGAAGATCCGCTGGGGGCGGTCAGCGAGCGGTGGATGGAGGTGATCGGCAACCGGCTCGATCCGTGGTGGATCGATGATCCCATCGCCGGTCCCCATTTACGCAATGTGGACGGATCCATCGAGAGATCGGGTGCCTGAACGGTCACACGTGGCGAGCCGATACGGTGTCGGCTGCAGATCCGTAGACCCTCGATGAAACGGGGGCGCCACGAGGAAAGCGAGGCTGTATGCGAATAGTGATCGGGGGCGCATCGGGGCTCATAGGCACGGCGCTCTTGGAGCATCTCATCGATGCCGGGCACGATGTCGTGTGTCTGGTACGGCGTGTCGCCCGCAACGACCAAGAGGTGGAATGGTCGCCGGCTGACGGGCTGCTCGACCCCGCGGTGCTGACGGGTGCCGACGCCGTCGTCAACCTCGGTGGCGCCAACATCGGGGCCAAGCGATGGACCGAGCAGCGCAAACAGCTCATCATGTCGAGCCGCACCGACACCACCCGCCTGCTCGCCGAGACCATGGCGGGG
>JBFISM010000122.1:0-11383 GCA_041608535.1 Acidimicrobiia bacterium | reverse complement strand
GTCGCCGCCGCGTGGTCTGGGCTGGGCTACAACACGCGAGCGAAGCGGCTCCATCTCGCCGCCAAGCAAATTGTCGTGAACGGTTGGCCGACCACCTACGACGGCTTGTTGGGCTTGCCCGGCGTGGGACCGTACACGGCTGCAGCCGTTGCGTGTTTCGCCTTCGGTGCTCAGCGACCAGCGGTCGACACGAACCTACGCCGGGTGCTCAGCCGCTGGCACGGAGAGGTGCTCGACGACACGCACCTCGAGGAGACCGCAGCCGCGGTGATGGACGCCGACGCCGTGACGTGGAATCAAGCGGTTATGGATCTGGGGGCAACGGTGTGCCTGCCGAGACGAGCGCGATGCGACGAGTGCCCGGTGACCACGTGGTGCGCCGGACCAGGCGTCTACAGCCCACCACCACGCCAGGCGCCGTTTGCGGGCTCGGTGCGGGAAGCTCGCGGTGCGGTGATGCGTGTGCTCATCGACGAGCCCCAAGGCTTCGCCGACCTCGTCTCGTCGACGGGGCTCGCACCGCAGCAGATCTCCGCAGCCGTCGATGGGCTCACCGCAGGCGACCTGATACGGCGCCGCCGGGATGCCGTGTACGAGATCGTCGGCTGAGGCGAGCTCACGGACGTGTGGCGCTTTCAGGCCAGGAAGTTGGCCAGGAGCTGCATGCCCTCGCCGGTCATCACGCTTTCCGGATGGAACTGCACCCCCTCCACCGGCAACGTGCGGTGACGCAAACCCTGGATCACGCCATCCTCGCTGGTTGCCGTGACCTCGAGCTCGTCGGGCACCTCGGTGACGGCGAGGGAGTGGTAGCGGGTGGCCTCGAAGGGGTTGCTCAGGCCGGCGAAGACCCCGAGCCCGTCGTGGGTGATCGGTGACGTCTTGCCGTGGCGCGGCTCCGGCGCCCGTTCGACGACGCCCCCGAAGACGGTGGCGATCACCTGATGACCGAGACACACGCCGAGGATGGGGACATGCTGAGACAGATTCTTGACGACGTCGATCGATCCCGCCGCCGCCTCGGGCCGACCCGGACCGGGCGAGATCACGATGCGCTCGACGTCGTCGCTGCCGATCTCGGCGAGCTCCGGGACGTCGTTTCGATGGACAACGGGCTCGGCACCGAGCTCCCCGATGTACTGGACGAGGTTGTAGACGAACGAGTCGTAGTTGTCGACTACGAGGACCCTCATGAGATGGTCCCGCCCGGATCGAGATAGGTGTTGCCCAGCCAGTTGTAGAAGGCGTTGAGTACCAGCAGTGCGATCACGATGAGAAGGATCGCCTGGATCACCTTGACGGGCTTCGGCCCCGGCAGGGCGCCGTAGATGCGTCGGATCACTGTGTCCCGAGGATAACTGCGGCGTTGGGGCCCTCGATCAGCTCAGCGGAGATGATCAGTCGCTCGCGCGCCGAGAACTTGGGGTGACACGTGGTCAGAGTGAGCCAGGCGCCGGGTTTCGGCTCGGTGACCCAAACATCGCTTGGCTTGACGACGAAGCTCTCTCGCACCGTGTACACGTGAACCCCGAGGGCCGTCTCCACCTCGATTCGATCGCCGGGCTCCAAGATGTCGAGATCATGGAAGGGAGCTCCATACGTGGTGCGGTGTCCGCTGATCACGGCATTGCCCGGTTGGCCGGGGAGCGCGGTCTGGGGCATGTGTCCGGCGCCGGTACGCAGATCGGCCAACGTGACGCCTTCGACCACGTTCCAGCCGTCCCGCAGCGTCTCGATCTTCGGAATACGGATGAGAGCGAACGCCTCTCCTTCGCGCGGGTGCGCCTCCACCAAGAGGGTGGGGCGATCGGCCGGAGCGTCGTCCGGGGAGCCGATGGGAATGTACGGCTGTTCCGTGATCTCCGTGGCGGCGAAGTTCTCGATCCGCTGCTCGGCGAGCTGTTCCTGCTGCCGTTCCGCAAAGAAGCTCGTGATCCACAGCTGGTGAGCAACAAAGCCGAGGGTGAGCGCTCCCAGCCAGATGAGGGTCCAGCCAACGGCGCGGACGATCCGCAGCCCGAGACCCGCGTCGATGATCTCCTTGGCTGCGACCTCACCCGGCAGCGTTTCTTGGGTCACGGGGGGTGGCTCCTGGCTCCTCGATGTGCCGGGTGCACACTACCGAGCATCTTGTTCGGCGGAGACCAACCGGGCCTCCCCACACCTGCCGGAGCAGGGGCGGCCGCGGCGGACGGCTACGATGCCAACCATGCCAGTGTCCAAGGGCCGGAAAAAGGCCAAGAAACGTCCGGCGCCGCCGCCCAAGGTCGACCCTGTCAAGACGAAGGGACCCTCCCCGACGTGGTACGTCGCGTTGATGTTCGGTCTGATGGCGGTCGGCACCCTGATCATCTTGATCAACTACATGGACGTCCTCCCGGGCGGGACATCGAACACGTATCTGTTCATCGGGCTCGCCGGTATCGCCGCCGGGTTCTCGATGACGCTCAACTACCGCTGACCTCACTCGTCGAGGTCTGACGCACATGCACTCGAGCGGTGCCGTGCCCACTGCCCCGGCGCCCGCTAGCACGAACGGGCCGGCTGCACCACGATGTAGAACCTGGAAATCCGTTCGACAGGTTCCGGCACCTGGGGTACGTTCGCCTGCGATTGGCACCGACCATCTGCGTGAGAGAGGTAGATGCTCGGTGCGGGGTTGATACCCGACACCACCGGTCCCCCCCGGCCGGCAAGCAAAACAAGGTAGGTCCCATCGTGTTACCTTCGTCCTCCCGTCCGCGTGCCTCGGCGCTTGCGACGTCTCACCCGCTGCGGCGCGCAACCATGCTGGCTTTCGTCCTCGGCCTGTTCTTTGCAGGTCTCCCCGGCGCCATCGCCAGCGAGAGCAGCCCATCGCATCTCGTCGGTGAGCTGCGGGCGCCTGCCGAGGCCGCTCCCGATTCGTCCGCGGATGCGACGACTGAATCAGCGTCCGCGACCGTCGAAGCTGTCTCTGCAGCCACGCCACCCGATATCCCGGTGGGCGATCCGGCCTGCATCGGCAAGAGTGGCAAGGATTGCAGCTTCGACATCATCTTGAGCGCCGACGGGGTCAAGCTGTGGGAGGCCCCCTATCTGCATGCTCTCCCCTTCACCGAGGGCGTCGGCTGGGTCGATGGCGATCGTGCCGGTTACCGCGGCGCCTACATGCACCTCATGCGCGACGGTGAGATCGTCGGTCGCGTCACGTTCCACCGGGTTTCCGGCACTGGTTCATACGTGATCGTCAATGATCGGTACATGGTCGAGGGGCAGGGAAGCTTCCGCGCCTTCGACGGCGGTCTCGACTGGGTGAGCCAGGAGGAGGTGCCCAGGACGTCGGCCGACTACGAGACGTACAACGGACCGGATGAGCGACCGATCGTGAAGTACGTCGAGAATGGCCAGTTGCTGGAGGATCGCTCGTACACCAACACCGGTCTCGACAAGTTCGGAGAGGCCTACGGAGCGTACGAGTCGGGGCAGTTGAAATTCGAAGAGGTCGAGCGGATCACCAAGCCGTTCAGCGCTGCCAACGATCCGAGCCTGGATTCGACCATCGCCTGCGACGACCTGTGCACGGTGTACGAACGGGTGACCGTGATGGCGCACTTCGATCGTCAGGACGGAGAGGGATTCAGACCGGCGGTCGTGGTGTACTACGACTCGCTGCACCCGGATGTCACGTTGGAAGGTGGCGCACCGGTGCCCGGTCCTGGTCCGGACCCCGATCCCGCTCCAGACCCCGACCCGACACCGGAGCCCCCTCCCGCTCCGCCACCGGGACCGCGCCCAGAACCACCGCCGGAGGATCCGGGACCAGCGCCGTGCCCGCGTCCGTGTGATGGGGACTTGCCCCCCAGACCACCACGACCCGGACGCTGACCCGGTAGGCACACATCGCCCCCCAGAGCGAGGACGGACCGCAGCCGAGAGCGCGGTCCGTCCTCGCACCCGTCCGCCGGCACGGAGCTCACTCGTTTGTCCACAGCCTTGTCCCCAGCCTGGGGAGAACTACATGGATGTGATTTCCCGACCGAAGGAAGCCATGGCACACCAACAGCCGCAACGTCTCCGCCGGCCCGCTGCGGGCCGAGATGTGGCCGCTTGGGGCGAGAGCCTCATTTGGAGCGGATCACCAAAAACCGCTCGACGACATGTCGGTCTGCGGCTAGCTTCACCAACGGTGGCGCTGGTCATCGACGGAGGTAGGGCTCTTCGACTGGCGGGGGGTGCAAGGCACCCAAACCGGCCTTCCGGGGCCGGTTGCACGACAAGGTAGGACGAAGATGGTACATCCCATACTGTTCCCTCCTGCGCCCAGTGCGCCCCGAGTTCGAATCGCCTTCCTGGTGACGGTTGGCCTGCTCCTAGCGCTTGCTTTCACTGGCGTCGACGGTGCCGCGGCGGACGGCGGCACCACACAGCCAAGCGACCTCTCGTCCGGTCAGGAGCTCACCGTCCCGGGCGATGAGTAGGGACACCGGCCAGCGATCGCGCAACTGCACAGTTGCTCGTTCGTGAGCCGTTCAGTTTCGGAGCCCGGACGACCCAGGCACGATGGGTTCTCCGGGCTCCGGGGCCGTGCCCGATGCGTCGGCTCCGCAACCCTCTAATGTGGCCGGAAGCGACAACCTTCGAGGAGGCCGGCGCGTGGGTAACGCACCGAAGCGGAAAACTGCCACCAAGAAACGTCCCGTCAGCCAGACCGCTGCCACGACCAGGCCGCAGCGCGAGTTTCCGTGGCGGCAAATCGGCGTTGGCGCCGGCATCGTGGCAGCGCTGGCGCTTGCGATCTTCATCGGTACCGGCGGTGGGGGCACTGCCAATGCAGGCGTGCCCGAGGGCACCGAGTTCGTCACCGTCGAATCAGGTGTGCATGTGGAGGGGGAGATCCCCCATCCTCCCGGGGACAACCCGGTCGGGGGCCCGCACAACTCGATCTGGCTCAACTGCGGCATCTACGACGAGCCGGTTCCGTCCGAGAACGCGGTGCACTCACTCGAACATGCTGCGGTGTGGGTGACGTATCAGGGTCTGACCGATGCGGATGTCGAAACGCTGCGCGATGTGGCTTCCCGCCGGCAGAAGATGATCGTCTCCCCTGAGCCGGAGCAAGCGGCACCGCTACGTCTCACTGCATGGGGCGCCTTCCTCGAGGTCGACGCTGTCGACGACCCGCGAGTGGTGCAATTCATCAACGAGTTCGAGGGATCGCCCGACTATGCCCCCGAGCCTGGTGCCGTGTGCGTGAGCGGGATCGGTTCCCCGATCGGCTAGTTGAGAACCATCTCCTCACGGCAGTGCTTCGGAGCGGCGATTTCGCCGTCCTGCGCTGCAGTCACCGTGAGGCGCAGGCCGCACACCGTGCATTTGAAGTCGAACTCGACGTCGTGGACATCCTCGGGGTCGGGCTCGGACGGGGCCGGGATCGAGAGCAGGCGGATCATCCACAGCGCCGTCGCAAAGATGGCAACACCGAGGATGATTGCAACGACGAGCTGAACCACACTCGTCTCCCTCAGTCCAGCCGTTCGATGATCGTGGCGTTGGCGAGCCCTCCGCCCTCGCACATCGCCTGCAGACCGTAGCGGCCGCCACAGCGCTCCAACTCGTTGAGCAGGGTGGTCATGATCTTGGCCCCGGATGCGCCCAAGGGATGGCCCAGCGCCATCGCTCCACCATTGACGTTGGTCTTCTCCCAAGCCGCGTTGGTCTCGGCGAGCCACATGCCGATCACGGAGGCAAAGGCTTCGTTGACCTCGAAGCGGTCGATATCGTCGATGGTGAGCCCGGACTTGGCGAGCACCTTCGCCGTGGCCGGAGCGGGACCGGTGAGCATGGTCACCGGATCGACCCCGGCAAGGGCAAACGCGGTGAACGCAGCGCGAGCTCGCAGGCCCAGCTCCTGGGCTTTCTCGCGGCTCATAATGAGAATCGCCGCCGCTCCGTCGGTTATCTGTGAGCTGTTGCCCGCGGTGACGACTCCGCCCTCTTGGAACGCCGGCTGCAGACGTGCCAGAGCCTCCGGCGACGTGTCGGGGCGAATCCCTTCGTCCCGGGTCATGACCTCTCGTTCCCCGAGGTCGGTGGTGATCTCGATCGGGATGATCTCGTTGTCGAAGCGACCCTCCTCGGCGGCGCGGGCAGCGCGCATGTGTGAGTCACATGCATAACCGTCGAGCTGCTCCCGGCTCAAGCCCCACTGCTCGGCGATGAGCTCCGCCGAGATGCCCTGCGGAACCAGACCACCGTCGTAGCGATCCTTCACCTTGGGTCCGAAGGGCTTGCCGGGCCCTTGCTGCATCGTCACTCCCATGGGCACCCGAGACATCGCTTCGACACCGGCGGCGATCACGACGTCGTACACCTCGGCCATGACCCCCTGAGCGGCGAAATGCACGGCCTGCTGGCTCGAGCCGCACTGCCGGTCCACCGTGGTTCCCGGCACACTCTCGGGGAATCCGGCGGCGAGCACGGCATTGCGAGCGATGTTGGCCGCCTGCTCGCCCGTCTGGCTAACACAGCCCATGATCACGTCGTCGACCAGTGCCGGGTCGAGGTTGTTTCGCTTGACGATCTCGCCGAGCACTTCGGCGGCCAGATCCACCGGATGCCATCCCGACAACATGCCTCCTCGCTTCCCCCCGGGGGTGCGGATGGC
The DNA here is from genome assembly GCA_041608535.1 of Acidimicrobiia bacterium. Classification (GTDB taxonomy): domain Bacteria; phylum Actinomycetota; class Acidimicrobiia; order Spongiisociales; family UBA5794; genus JBFISM01. Next base: position 4,737 of record JBFISM010000122.1, on the reverse strand, counting down.
ATCGACGATCACAGCTTGTGACATCAGTACTCCTCGACCGGTTCATCCAGTGTACGACGGTGCCGCGGCGTGATCTTTGCGCGGACGGTGCTGTGGCGACGGGCGGGTAGCACCGCATGACCCTGGTGCCCGGGCGGGTCCTAGGCTCGGTGCAATGGAAGGGACGAGGTCGACGTGACAGCAGCCAGCAGCGTGCTCACCGCGGTGCGCGACCATCGGGAGAAACACGGCAACGTCGTCGTCGATGACTTCCTCGACTTGCTCGCGCTGCCCAACGTGACCGGCGACCTACCGGCGCTGCAGCGCAACGCAGCCGAGTTGGTCCGCCGCTTCACCGAACACGGCGCCGAGCTGCGCACCGTGGTATTGCCGGGCGCCGCACCCGTCGTCGTCGGGCGCCTCCCGGGTCCGCACAACGCACCGCGCCTCGGTGTGTATGTCCACTATGACGGCCAGCCAGTGGATCCCGAGCGATGGGAGACCCCTCCGTTCACTCCGACGATTCGGCACGGTCGCATCTATGCACGCGGGGCCGCCGACGACAAGGCCCCTTTCGCCGCGCTGTTGGGCGCCATCCAGGCTCTCGGGGCCGCCGGTATCGAGCGAAGCGTCGAGCTCGTGTTCCTCTTCGAGGGCCAGGAGGAGTCGGGGTCACCGGATCTCTCCCGCTACATGGCGATGTTGCGAGACGAGCTTCGCACCGACCTCTGGCTCATCTGCGACGGACCAATCCACCCGTCAGGGCGGCCCCAGGTGGTTTTCGGGGTGCGGGGTTACTGCGGCTTCGAGCTCACCGTGTATGGCCCCGAGCGCGAGCTGCACTCGGGACATTTCGGCAACTGGGTGCCCAACCCAGCACTCGATCTGGTCCAGTTGCTCGCTACCTGCAAGGACGCCGCCGGCAACGTACTGATCGCAGGCTTCTCCGCCAGCACCAGACCCGTCACAGCCGCCGATCTGGCGGCCAATGCTGCGTTGCCGCCGGTGGAGGAGCAGTACCGCACCGATCTCGGTTTTGCCGCAGCCGAACCCGCAGCGGCATCGTACGCCGGCTCCTTGCTGCGGCCATCGTTCAACATTCGCGGCCTCCGCGCCGGCGACGTGGGGGATGCTGCTCGCAATGCCATCCCGGCCCATGCCACCGCGTCGGTCGACATGCGGCTCGCCGCAGGCAACGACCCGGCCGCAATGGTGGACCTCGTACGCGATCACATCATCGCCCAGGGCTACGTCGTGCTCGGTCGAGAACCGACAGACGCAGAGCGCCGCACGCATCGCCATCTGTGCCGCTTCACACCCGAGATCGACTACCCGGCTGCCCGGGCGTCCGTGGAGACTGCCGAGGCGGCTCCGATCGTTGCGGCTGCGGGCGCGGCGGGTAGCGGTGGCGTCGTGCGGGTGCCGACGTTCGGCGGCTCGGTGCCCTTGCACCACTTCAACGAGATACTGGATGTGCCGGTGCTGTTGCTGCCAATGGCCAACTACGACAACAACCAGCACGGTCCGAACGAGAATCTCACCATCGACAGCTTGTGGTACGGGATCCGTCTCTGGTCGCTCGTCCTGTCCGGGGCTACCCGGTCGGAGGACTGACCGCTACGGGGTGTCCGTGGACTCGGGGCTGTCGACCGACTCGGGGCTGTCGACCGATTCGGGGCTGTCCGGAGAGTCGGGGGACGGCGGGGTGTCGACCGACTCCGGCGACTCCGGGCTGTCCGGTGAGTCTGGGCTGTCCGGCGAGTCCGGGCTGTCCGGCGACTCGGGACTATCCGGCGACTCCGGGCTGTCAACGGACTCCGGACTGTCCACCGATTCGGCACTCTCCACGGATGCGGGCGAGTCATCGGCGTCGTCGACCAAGGTGGTCGAGGTCACCCCATCGAGAGTGGTCGCCGTCACGCCGTCGAGGGTGGTGTTGGTCACCGCCAGCGTTGTCGGAGTCGCCGTGGTGCTGGTGACTTCTTGCAGGGAAACGACATCATCGAGCGCCACATCGTCTGGAGCCGATCCGGGCTCGGCGGCCGCAACGCCTGCGGTCATCAGGGCGGCTGTGGCGAGCGATCCGCTCACCAGCTTCCATTTGTTCGAGATCGGCATGGTGGCCTTCCTGAGAGTCTTTAGAGCATCACCATGCCGGACGGCCGCTTAATCGCACGCTAAGCCACCGCCAAACGTCGTCGAAAACCATGCCGTTCACCCGGGCGTCGTGGCCAGCCAGCGTTCGGCCAGCTCGATACGAGCCATCGTCTTCTGGGGCCAGGCGTCCTCCTGCACGCGGAAAGGGCCGGTGGCGAGGCCTACGATCACCGCCGCCACGCGCCGGCGGAGCTCGTTCGGATCGGCAACCGCATCGAAACCGCCGAGGACCTCGTCGCGGTAGGAACCGATCCGCCCTTTGGCCGGTGCGACCAGCGCCAGAGTGGCCAGGTGACCCGTGAAGTTCGCCAGATCATCGATCCGTTCGCCCGTGCCTGCGGTGTCGACGTCGACGAGTCCCACGATGCTGTCGCCGCGAACCAGCACCTGAGATGCGTGGAAGTCGCCGTGCACCGCATCGGTGGTGCCGGTTCCGCCGGTCTCGAGCCCCGCAACCAGCGCCTCGAGCCGAGACCTGGCCTCGGGTAGCACGGCGGCCAGCGTCGCCGCATGATGCTCGACCCGCTGCAAGGGGCCGGACACCGGGCTCGTGGCGTCGTCCGGACGGGGGAAGCGGTCGAGTAACCCGACAAGCGCGGTCGCACCGGGGATGCGCCGGGTGCCTCCCTCGATGACCTTGCGCAGAGTCTTCCCGGGCATCGCCTGGAGTGCGACGAGACCGTACTCGGCCGACCAGCCATGGCTGTGCGGAACCGGCACGGTTCCGGCGAGAGCTACGTGCTTGTCCTGCAGCGCAGGCACTTTGTCAGGCCGCAGGACCTTGATGAAGATCCGCTCCGCTCCAGTGGTGGCTTCCACCACCGCTCTCCGGCCCGGTCGGTAGGCCCGGGTGCGCAGGCGCGGCACGCCGGTCCGCGCGCCCAGCTGCTGCAGCAATGCCGCGACCCGCTCAGCATCCGAGGCCACTGCCAACCCGGGGAGGAACGGGTCGTCGGGAAAGCGCCAGACCGCAATGCGCATACCGTCGCTCTCCAGGACGGGAACCTGCTCGGGGACAGATATTCCGGCTGCGGCGACATAGGTGTCGACTGCACGGCGGCCGCCGCCGACCTCGACCTCCGCTCGGTACTGCACCGTCACCGATGTTCCCGGCACGTACCGGACCTGGGTGGTCTGCAGCTTGCGGAGCGTGCGGCCCCCTGCGGCGACGATGGCGCCGATCAGGTCGTGCGCATCCTCCCCGAGCAGCGTGATCAGCTCAGGTACGTGCGGATCTGGCGGAGGGAGCGAGATACTCGACACGTGGTCATGAAAGCAGCGCTCGAACACTGCGCGAACGAGACACCGACGAATCGCCCGAGCTCACCTCATGGATTGGAACCCCATGTTGATCGGGCTCGAGCCAGAGACGTCATCCTCATCGGGTTGCGCCGCCCGCCGGCCGGTGTGGGGCGGCGTCCATGTGACTTAGTCTTGCCGATGTGTTCCGGCTTGTCGATGGTCGCCCGCCGCCGTGGCTGACGGCGGTATTGCAGGCGCCGGTAGTCCTGTTTCGTCTGCGGTTGGGGTGGTTGTTTGGGCGTCGGTTGTTGCTGTTGTCACACGTCGGTCGCCGTAGCGGACGAGAGCGGGCCGCGGTTGTCGAGGTGGTCGGCCACGAGCACGATCCCCCGGTGTGGTATGTGGCGGCAGCGTGGGGGGAACGGTCTGACTGGTATCGCAACCTGAACCAGAACCCCAACGCCGAGATCACGGTGGGCCGGGACCGGCATCGGGTCGTTGCCAAGGTGGTCGACATCGACCATGCGGCCGCGGTCCACGCAGAGTATGTGCGGGAGCATCCGTGGGCCGCCTACCTGATTGGGCGTATGCTCGGGATCGACCTGACGAGGTCGGATCCGAGGGTGTTGGCCGAGCGGATCCCCCTCATCGCCCTCATCGCCGCAGATGCCGCCGGCGACTCCGATGGCGCCGTGGCGCCCGTGGTTGGGACACACGCCGAGGTCCCCGCATCAGACACACCCCGAGGCAGAGACCGCGCAGGCAACAGAGCGGTGGCGAGCCCGCATTCCGAACAGGGCGGGCGCGTCGATCGTGAAGCTCCAGACGACCCTTGACTCGTCGGGCTCGTCGTCGGACATGGTGCCATCACGGCCTTGCCTGCGGCAAGATCGTGGCACGGAACCCGAATCACGTCGCTAGGGCTTCCCGCACCATGGCGGTCCCCGTGCCAAGTCGGTTCCCGTGCCAAGTCGGGTTCCCGTGCCAAGTCGGTCCCCGTGCCAAGTCGGTCCCCGTGCCAAGGCGGTTCCCGTGCCAAGGCCTCGACCGGCGCAGCCGGGCGAGGCCATGATCCCCATCCCCATCCCCATCCCCATCCCGGACCGGCCGGTCCGGCGGCGTGAGCCGAAGCGGCTACGCCTTCTCCCGGAACAGGTCCTGGGCGTCCTTGATGGCCGAAGCCGGCCCCACGAAGATGACATGATCATCCGGCTCGATGACGGTGGGGCCGCGGGGCACGACGAACTTCTTGCCACGGACCACGGCCGCGACCACGCACTCGCTGGGAATCGCGATGTCCTTGATGGCCTGATCGACGACCTTGGCGTCCTTGGGCACGTACACGCCGACCAGGTGAGC
>JBFISM010000121.1:0-11420 GCA_041608535.1 Acidimicrobiia bacterium | reverse complement strand
GATGGGTGGGGTTGCCGTGGGCGTTCCCAAGACCACACGCAGACCGGCTCCAGCCAGCACGTCGATGGCTCGATCGAGCCAAGCCCAATCGAAACGACCACGCGCCGGCTCGTACGCCGCCCAGGCGAACTCGCCGATGCGGACGTGGGTGAGCCCGATCTGAGCCATCAGTTCTGCATCGAGCTCCCACCGTTCCTCCGGCCAATGTTCCGGGTAGTAGCAGACACCGAGTTGCACCGGGGCAGGGTACCGGCCGGTTCGCCGGGTACCGTGGCCCCATGCCGAACGATCCGGTGTTCGCCGCCCGGGAGATGGCGCGCCTGACGCAGAGCCGGCGCACCTCCTACGACGATTCCTGGTTCGACCGGGCTGGCCGGCGACGCACCCCGCAGGAGATCATCGACGTGTTGGATCCGATGCTCACGGATGCCCGCAAGCTGCGTATCGAAGATGCGCTCGGCCACCGCACACGCAACCTCGGCATCGTGGTCGAAGGCATGGTCGACACCGGAAACATCGCAGCCGTGATGCGCACGGCCGACGGCTTCGGGGTGCAGGAGATCCACGTGGTCGATACGGCATCCACCTACAAACACTCGCGACGCACCAGCCAGGGAGCCGAGAAGTGGCTCGACCGCTTACGCTGGCGCTCGGTGTCCGCCTGCGTCGATTGGCTGCGCAGCGCCGGGCGCACAGTGGTTGCTGCCCACGTGGCTCCCGATGCCATCGACATCGATGCATGGGATTTCGCTCAGCCGACCGCGCTCGTCTTCGGAAACGAGTTGGCCGGATTGTCGGATGACATGCTCGAGACTGCCGACGCAGTGGTCGCCATTCCGATCGGCGGGATGATTCACTCCTTCAACATCTCGGTAGCCGTGGGTATCTGCCTCTACCAGGCTCGACAGCAGCGAGTCGAGCGGCTCGGTGGGCACGGTGATCTCGATGCGACCGACCGGATGCGGTTGCGGGCGATCTGGTACATGAAGTCCGTGCCAAACGTGGATGCCCTGCTGGATCGTCTCTTCGCCGACCAGGCCGGGGCGAGCTGACTCAGGGGGCGAGCAGTCGAAGTGCGATCGCTTCGGCGAGGATGCCGCGACGAAGTTCGTCGAGATCTTGTGACTCGTCGGGTCCATGGGGGCGACTCATCGGGTCTCCGACACCGGTCAGCAGGATCGCAGCATCCGGGTATGCGTCGCGAAATGCCGCAACGAACGGGATCGAGCCCCCGACTCCGATCTCGAGGGTTGCCGCGCCCCATGCGTCGCGGAACGCAGCGCGAAACGCGTCATACGCAGTGCCGGAGCTGTCGAGGGCGATGGCGTCACCGGCGGAACCACGAACGATCGAGACCTCAGCGCCCCAGGGCACGTTCGCCTCGATGTGCGTGACAAGCGCATCCATCGCCTGCCGCGGATCCTGTCCCGGAGCGATCCGCATGCTCACTTTCGCCCGGGCGTGCGGTATGAGCTGATTGATCGCCTGGTCGATCGGCGTCGTGTCGATGGCGAGTACCGAGATCGCCGGTTGCGTCCAGGTGCGCGCAGTGAGCGATCCCCGTCCGATCAGCTGGGTACCAGGAAGCGCACCCGCCTGGTTGCGCAACTCGTCTGCCGTGAGGTCGAGCGGGTCGGCGTCGCTGCTCACCAGACCGGCGACCGCAACCGATCCGTCCGGGTTGTGCAGGGTGGCCAGGGTGCGACACAACACCGTGAGCGCATCCGGGAGGGCACCGCCGAACATCCCGGAGTGCACACCCTTCTCCAAGGTGCGCACCTCGACGATCAGATCGACGAGGCCACGCAACGAGGTCGTCAGCGATGGTGCACCGACCCGCCAGTTTCCCGAGTCTGCGATGACGATGACATCGGCCGCCAGGAGGTCGCGATACTCCTCGATGAACGCAGCGAGGTGGGCTGATCCGGTCTCTTCCTCGCCCTCGACGAAGATCTTGACCCCGACGGGCGGGCGACCCTCGTGGGCGCGGATCGCACCGAGATGGACGGCGATACCGGCCTTGTCGTCTGAGGTGCCTCTCCCATAGATCCTGCCGTTGCGCACCACCGGCTCGAAGGGATCGGATGTCCACGAGTCCCGTGGTCCGGGAGGCTGGACATCGTGGTGGGCATACAGCAGCACGGTGGGACCACCTTGCGGAGCAGGGATCTCGCCGAATACGGCCGGGTGGGCGTCGCCGAGCTCGAGTAGCCGCACATCGCGTAGACCCGCAGTGGCGAGCAGGTTGGCGGTCACCTCGGCGGAGCGGCGCACTTCGGCGTCGTGGCCGGAGAGGCTCACCGATGGGATGCGTACGAGAGTCTCGAGGTCATGCTGGATCTCGGGGAAGAGCTCGTCGACCTTCGTTGCCAGGTCATGGTTCGATGGCGCTGTCATCTCGGCAGCGTACCCGCGGACGCAGTCGCGATTCGGATGCAGCTGCAGAGGCAGATGGAGTGGCCGAGGGCAGGACTCGCTGAGTAGCCTCGACCCGAGGCAGGAAGTGAGGGACGATGATCGAGAACGCCATTCGAGCCGCCAAACTCGACCTGGACTTCTACAACACGGTCGAGAAAGACACAACACTCACCGGCCAGGCAGCCATCTTGGTCGCCATCGTGAGCTTGCTCTCGGGGATCGGCAACGGATTCGTGCGCGGCTCGTTCTTCGGCCAGGCCATCGGTGCTGTGGTGGCCGGCTTGATCGGCTGGGTGATCGCAGCGTGGGTGATGGATTGGATCGGTCGCACGTTCTTCAACGGCGAATCAGACTTCGGTCAGATGCAACGGGTGCTCGGCTATGCCCAAGCGCCTCGCGCCATCGGCATCGTTCCTTTCCTCGGGTGGATTGCGTGGATCTGGACGCTCATCGCAACGATCGTGGCGGTCCGGGAAGGCCAAGATTTCGGCACCGGTCCGGCGGTGATCACCGTGGTCGCCGGTTGGGTCATCACCGTGATCTTGAGTGGCATCGTCTACGCCATCTTCACCTAGCGAGCCTGATCGGCTGTGCTCGGGTAGGGGCCGCCGGCGGGCGTAGTGGGACGAGGGCAGAAAGCCCCTAGCCGCACCTCGTGAGCTGCGTAGTGTTGTACGTGTTGTCGCTCCAGGAGAGGGAGATGCTCGACACGTACTCGGTCGGCGTCGGGGAGACCGCGGTGAGCGACACCGTGCTCCGCGTCGAGGGAATCAGCAAACGCTTCGGCGATCTCCAAGCCGTGGCCTCGGTGACCTTCCACATCAACCGTGGCGAGACTTTCGGTCTGCTCGGTCCCAACGGCGCCGGCAAGACGACCGCCATCTCGATGATCGCCGGTCTGCTCGACAAGGATGAGGGCTCGGTGCTTCTCGAAGGCGAGCCGATGGACACCAGCTCCGTGGAGGCGCGCCGTCACATCGGGTTGGTTCCCCAGGAGCTGGCGGTCTACCCGGATCTCACGGCCCGGGAGAACCTCGTGTTCTTCGGCAGGCTGTACGAGCTGCGAGGTCGCGAGCTGAAGACCCGGGTCGACGAGGTTCTCGAGGTCATCGGCCTGGCCGACCGCGCCGACGACCTGGCCAAGGAGTACTCCGGCGGTATGAAGCGCCGGCTCAACATCGGGATCGGGCTTCTGCACCGTCCCCACCTGCTCATCCTCGACGAGCCCACCGTGGGGGTCGATCCACAGTCTCGCAACGCCATCTTGGAAAGCGTCGAGCAGCTCTCCACGGCGGGCATGGCGGTGCTGTACACCACCCATTACATGGAAGAGGCCGAGCGGTTGTGCGACCGGGTCGCCATCATCGACGAAGGCCGCATCGAAGCCGAGGGGACGCGCCGCGAGCTCGTGCAGCTGGTCGGCCAGAAGGACAAAGTGCGGATCGATGCGTCCCGAGCCCTCGAAGAAGCGGCCCAAGCTGCGTTGACGGTTGCCGGGGTCGTCCAGGCCACGGTGAGCGATCACGCCGTCGATCTCATCGTCGACGATGCGGGTGCGGTGCTGCCCGAGCTGCTGGCGGCGATGACCGGCGCCGGCGCCTCCATCTCGGCGGTGGGTGTGGTCGAGCCCAACCTGGAAGCGGTGTTCCTCCAACTCACCGGGAAGGCGCTGCGCGACTGATGAGCAACCTGCGCGCCGCGCTCACGATCGCAGCCAAGGACTTGCGGCAGCGCATCCGAGATCGCTCCTTCATCGTGCTCGGTGTGGTCGCCCCGCTGGCCCTGGCGCTCATCTTCAATCTGATCATGGGCGATCTCGACGTCGACTCGTTCGACCTGCGGTATGCGGTCGTCGACGAGGACGGCGGTGCGGTTGCCACCCAGCTCGTCGCCGGGTTGGAGCAGATCGAGGCTGAGGGTGTGTTCATGCTGGAGAGCGGCAGCCGGACCGACATCGAGCAACGGGTGGAGGCCGGCGAGCTAGCGGCGATGTTCGTGATCCCGGACGGTTTCACGGAAGCCGTCACATCGGGCACGCCGGCGACCCTCGAAGTCGTGGGCAGCGTGGATGCACCAACGAGCACGGCCATCGCCGCCGCCATCGCCCGAGGGTTCTCCGCCAACGTCCGCGCCGTGCAGCTCTCCGTGGCGACGGCCATGGCGACCGGTTCAACCGAGGACCCCACTGCGCTCGCCGCCACCGCCGCCACAGCCGGCGAGCCCATTGCGCTGGGCGAGGTGGAGGCTGCGACCCGTCAGCTCGATCTCGCGACCTTCTTCATCGTTGGGATGGCGATCTTCTTCCTGTTCTTCACGGTGGCTTTCGGAGTCACCAGCCTGCTCGAGGAGCGTACCGAGGGGACGATGGCGCGTTTGGCTGCGGCGCCGGTGAGCCGGTGGGCGATCCTCGCCGGCAAGGCGATCGTGAGCGGTGTGCTCGGCATCGTCAGCATGGCGGTGCTGGTTGTGGCCAGCACGCTGATCATGGGTGCCGACTGGGGTGACCCGGTCGGCGTGACGGTGCTCATCGTTGCTGCCGTGATCTCGGCGATGGGTCTGATGGCTGTCGTTGCCGCCTTTGCCAAGACGGCAGAGCAGGCGGGCAACCTGCAGGCAATAATCGCCGTGGGGCTCGGGATGCTGGGCGGGGTGTTCTTTCCTGCCAATCTCGGGGACGGGCTGTTCGCCCGGCTCGCCTACATCAGTCCTCACCGATGGTTCGTCACCGGGCTTTCCGAGCTGGCGGGTGGCGACACGCAAGACATCCTGCTGCACGCTGCGGCCCTCGTTGCCGTGGGGGTCGTCGCGGTGCTGGTTGCCGCACCGCGCCTGAAGAAGGCGGTCGTCGCATGAAGGCGCTGAGCATCGCCTGGGTGAACCTGGTCCGGCTGTTCCGCGACCGCTCCAACATCTTCTTCGTGCTCATCCTGCCGCTCGGCATCATCCTCATCATCGGATCGCTGTTCGGCGGCTCGGACGAGCCGCAGGTGGGCGTCGTCGTCGAGACCGAGGGGCCTCGGGCCGCAGCACTCGTGACGGCGATCACGGAGAGCGACGGCATCGAGGTGGAGCGTTACCCGGATGTCGCCGCCGTTGTCGGCGACGTCGAGCGGGGGAATCTCACCGCCGGCGTCGTGATCCCCGCCGGCTACGACGCCCAGCTGGCCGCCGGTGACAACGTGACGGTCGGGTATGTCACCCGTGCTGACAACACCGGTCTCGAGCTGCGCAACACGATCGCCGCAGCGATCGCCGAGCAGTCCGAAGTCATTCGAGCCGTGCGCTTTGCGGTCGCCAACGGCGCATCGGCGGACACGGCGGAACAGCTCGCCGGAGCCGTCGGCGAAACGGTCTCGCCCATCGACGTGACGGTGACTGCGGTTGGAGAAGCGCTCTTCCCCGACACGCTGGGTGAGTTCGATCTCGGGGCGTCGAGTCAGATGATCCTCTTCATGTTCCTCACCGGACTCGTGGGGGCGTCGGCGCTGATCCAGACCCGGAATTACGGCGTCTCCCGCCGGATGCTGTCGACGGCGACGCCGGTGCGGACCATCGTGGTTGGCGAAGCGCTCGGTCGCTTTGCGGTGGTGCTCTTTCAGGGGCTCTACATCATCTTCACCACGCTCGTCATCTTCGGGGTGAACTGGGGCGACCCTGCCGGAGCCGCAGCCATCGTGGTGCTGTTTGCTGCAGTGTCGACCGGAGCTGCGATGCTCGTTGGAGCGATAGCCGACAACGACCAGCAGGCCGGAGGGCTCGGGGTCGTTGCGGGGATCGGGATCGGCGCTCTCGGTGGGTCGATGCTGCCCGTTGAGCTGTTCAGCGACACGATGCGCACAATCGCTCACGTGACGCCGCACGCATGGGCTCTCGACGGTTTCGCCGAGCTGGTGCGTCGTGACGGGTCGATGGCCGACATCCTCCCCGAGCTGGCCGCACTCGGCGTGTTCGCCATCGTGCTGATAGCCGCTGCCTCGTGGCGTTTCCGGGCCTCGCTGGTGAGATCTGCGTAGCAGGTGATCGACATGATGCCCGGTGCGGCTGCCCCGTACCGTGGAGAGTCCGGCAGCCGCACCGGGCGAAGTGCCGCCTGCGAGCGACCCATGTCGACCGGTGGATGACCCTGGATGTCGAGAGAGTACTGGTGGCTCCTGGAAGATCGCTTGCGTATGGTGCCGCCGACGGGCAGGTTTGCGCTGGATCCGGAGAGACGATGGAGAAGAAGACCGCAACCGTCCTCGGCCGGACGATGGCCTATGTCGATGAGGGTACCGGGGAGCCCATCGTCTTCCTGCACGGCAACCCGACGTCGTCGTATCTGTGGCGCAACATCCTGCCGCAGCTCAGCTCATCGGCTCGCTGCGTTGCCCCGGATCTGATCGGTATGGGCGACTCGGACAAGCTGCCGGATTCGGGTCCGGGAAGTTACCGGTTCGTCGAACACCGGCGCTATCTCGATGCCCTGCTCGAACAGTTGGGTGTGGACGACGGAGTCGTTCTCGTGACCCACGATTGGGGATCGGGGCTCGGTTTCGATTGGGCCAACCGCCACCGCGGTGCTGTGAGGGGCATCGTGTACATGGAGGCGATCGTGCGACCGATGGGCTGGGCGGAATGGCCGGAAGCGTCACGACGCATCTTCGAGGGTATGCGCTCGGAGGCGGGTGAGGAGTTGGTGCTGGAGAAGAACGTCTTCGTGGAGCGCATCCTCCCTGCTTCGCTGCTGGACCCCGTTCCCGACGTTGTCATGGACGTCTACCGGGCCCCCTTCCGCGAGCCCGGCGAAAGCCGCAGACCGATGCTCAACTGGCCCCGTGAGATCCCGCTCGACGGTGAACCGGCCGACGTGGCCGAGATCGTCGCCGCGTATGGCGCGTGGTTGCAGGAGTGCACCGTGCCCAAGTTGTTCATCAACGTCGCCCCCGGCTTTCTGTCGCCTGTGCAGGCCGACTTCTGCCGCACGTTCCCCAACCAGACCGAGGTGTCGGTGCGCGGGAGTCACTTCGTTCAGGAGGACTCTGCCGAAGACATCGCCGAGGCCATCAGCGCCTGGCTCCCCGCAAGCACCGGTTGAATGTCAGGAACCGGTATCGAGGACCACCTCAGTCGATGGAGACTCGTTCTCATCGATCGGTTCGAGGGTGACCCAGATTCGTGGATAGTCGCGCCGGGCCACTCCCACCAACAGCTCCACATCGGTCGTGTCGGAGAACGTGCCGCCAGAAATGTGAATCGGGCCCTCGCTGAGCCACAGTTCGTACAAGAATCCTTCTGGCGCCGGACCCAAGTTGGACATGTCGAGCCGGATTCGAGTCCCTGCCGGCGTGTTCCATCCCGATGCGATGGCTGAAGCTTCGGGTGCGGCCGGGCCCGCCGCCACCTCGACCTCCCAATCGGGCTCGCCGCGCACGTTCGCCACCACCACGAGCGCCACAACGGCGACGGCAGCAACTGTGAGGAGCGCCCACACGTTGGGACGGCGACGGATGAGGGGCCCCGTGGGAACCGGGTCGCCCACCGCTCGCAGGGTCGGGGGCAGCGGGGCCTCGCGGACTGGAATCGCTTCATCGGAACCGGCAGCGCCGTCGCTCACCAGCATGTCGATGATTCGCTGCTCCAGGTCGGTGCCGGGCTCGAGCCACAGCGCTTCCCCGCGTAGCAACTCCGAGCCTGCAGCAAGGGTCGGTGCCACCTCGCGACAGCTGGCACAGCTGCGCAGATGGGCTTGCAGCTCGCTGCTGTCCTCGCCGGCCAGCAGCCGTCCCTGGAAGTCGCCGCAGTTCACAGCCACGCCTCCTCCAGATGGGCGAGCAAGCTCGCCATCCGACGGTGCGCACGATGGGATCGCGACTTGATGGTGCCCACCGGAACTCCGAGACGCTCCGCAGCCTGATCGTGGGTCAACCCGAGGAAGTGGGTCGCCTCTAGCACCGCACGCTCATCGCTCGGCATCTCATCGAGGGCTTTGCGCACCTCCCACACCGTCCACGCTGTTTCGAATCCCGGTGGCAGCTCTGCAACATCGTGCTCGAGACCGTCGTGGTTGGCGTGGCGACGCTCTCTGCGATAGATGTCGATTGCCACTCTCCGGGTGATCGTGTACAGCCAGGGTGCGATGGACCGACGTGGGTCGAAGCTGGCTGCGGCGCGCCACGCCTGCAGGAAAGCTTGCTGCACGGCTTCTTCGGCGAGGCCGGGGTTGCGCAGCGTGTTGAATGCCACTGCGAACATGGGGCGGGCGAACTCACGGTAGAGCTCGCGCACCGCTCCCTGGTCTCCTGCCATGAATCGACGCACGACATCGTGATCGGCGGTCAAGCGTTCCTCTACGAATAGGGGGCCGGCACCCATCTCAACTGATATACGAGATCTCGTCAAGATCGGTTCTGTCGTGACGCCGAGGCTCGATCCGGTCAGTCGCTGAGCGTCCACGATTCGCCCGGTCGACCGAGGGCGATGTCGGTCTGTTCCGGGCCCCAGGTCCCGGCCGCATAGGCATGCACCGTGGCCGGCATGTCGATCAGCTCGTCCCACAGCTGCCACGATGTCTCGACCTCGTCGGAGCGCACGAAGAGCGTTTGGTCACCGCTGATCACGTCGTAGAGCAAGGTCTGGTAGGCGTCGGGAATCGACTCGAACGCTTCCTCGTAGTCGAAGTGCAGTGGTTTCGCCACGAGATGCAGTGGCTCGCCGGGCGCCTTGACGTCGAACCGCAGCTCGAAACCTTCGTCTGGTTGAAGCGTGAGGATCAGGACGTTGCTGTGCATCTCGCATTCGTCCTCGACGCCGTGAAACAGGCAGACGGGTGGTCGCTGGAACGTGACGACGATCTGCGTGGTCTTGCGCGGCATCCGCTTCCCGGTGCGCAGGTAGAACGGCACGCCTTGCCACCGCCACGAATTCACCGCCAGGCGCAGCGCAACGAACGTCGCGGTGGTCGAGTCCACAGCCACGCCTTCCTCGTCGAGATAGCCGGGGATCTCCTCGCCGTCGACGACGCCTTCCGTGTACTGCCCGAAGACCACGTGATCGGGGTCGACGGTCACCGCTTGCAGCGCTTGGACCTTCTCGGTGCGGATCGCATCGGCGTTGAACGAATGAGGTGCCTCCATCGCCACCAGGGTCAGGAGTTGGGTGAGATGGTTCTGCACCATGTCGCGCATCACGCCGGCTCGCTCGTAGTAGCCGCTGCGCCCTTCGATGCCGATCTCCTCCGCCACCGTGATCTCCACTTTGTGGATGCGGTCCCGGCTCCACGCCGATTCGAACAACAAGTTGGAGAAGCGAAAGGCCAGGACGTTCTGGACCGTCTCCTTACCCAGGTAGTGGTCGATTCGATAGATCTGATCTTCGGTGAAATGGTCGTGGACCACTGCGTTGAGCTGCTCGGCGGTCTCGAAATCGCTCCCAAACGGCTTCTCGATCACCAACCGGGTCCACCCGGGCGAGGTGTTGAGTCCCGCTTCGCCGAGCATGGAGATCGTGTCGGGGAAGGAGGGCGGCGGGAGCGCCAGGTAGAGGGCACGGTTGCCGGGCAATCCGCGTTTCTGCTCGATCGTCTCGATCTCGTCCCGAACCGCCGCCAGATCGCCCTCATCGGCCGCCACCCTGGTGTAGAACATGCGTTGCACCCACTCGGTCGCTGCGGCGGCGTCCACCCCGGCAGCGACAAGTGCGTCCCGTGCCCAGCCCCGATACTCGTCATCTCCATGATCGGTGCGGGAGACGCCGAGGATGTTCAGGTCCTCACCGACGCCGTTCTCCATGGTGATGCGGTAGAGCGAGGGGAGCAGCTTGCGCTTCGTGAGGTCACCGGTGCCACCGAATATGACGAACAGATGGGGTTGTGTGGTGGACATCGTGGCGGTCACTCGATGGTCTTGAAGACGTGGCCGCCGAACTGATTGCGCATGGCCGCCAGCAGTCGGTCCGAGTACTCGAACTCGTCGCGTGAGCCGATCCTGCGGAGAAGTGACAATCCGATGATCGGCGCGGCCACGTTGAGATCAATCGACTCGAACACGGTCCACCGTCCCTCGCCCGAATCCGGTACGTAGGGAGCGATCCCGTCGAGCCCGGGATTCTGTTCGAGGGCGTTGCTCGTGAGTTCGAGGAGCCAGGACCGGATGACGCTGCCGTGCTGCCAGATCTCGGCGACTTGTCTCAAATCGAAGCCGAAATCTTCTTTGGCGTGGAGGATGGCGAACCCTTCGGCGTAGGCCTGCATCAGCCCGTACTCGATGCCGTTGTGGATCATCTTCACGTAGTGGCCGGCACCCGATGGGCCCACCCGGCCCCAACCCGCGTCAGGCGCCGGCGCCAACGCCTCGAAGATCGGACGGAGCCGCCCAACGATCTCCTCGTCGCCGCCGATCATCATCGAGTAACCCTCGGTGAGCCCCCAGACACCGCCGCTGGTTCCGCAATCGACGAGGCTGTGGCCGGCGGCGGCGCACTCCTCGCTGCGGCGCAACGTCTCCTTGTAGTACGAGTTGCCCCCATCGACGAGGATGTCACCGTCGTCGAGCAGAGGCCGCAGGCTCTCGATGGTTGCATCCACAGGTTTCCCGTGCGGCACCATCATCCACACCACCCGAGGTGGGTCGAGCTTGGTCACGAGATCGGCGAGGTCTGCGGCTCCTCGAGCTCCCTTGGTCACGACAGCGTCGATCGACTCCTGGTTGAGATCGAAGCCCACGACGTCGTGCCCGGCTGCGACAAGACGTTGCGTCATGTTGGCCCCCATCTTTCCGAGGCCGATCATTCCCAGCTGCATGCTTGGGAGAGTAGGCAGGTGTCGGCCAGCCGGCTGCGGCGTTACGCAACCGGTGGTTTCGGAGCCGGCTGGGGGTCAGGTGGGGGGTGGTGCTCGGGTGGGTGGGGTGAAGCGGCGTCTGCCGGGTGGCGAGTGGGGGTCGATCTGGTAGCCGCGTTGGTGGACAACGACGTGGTGGTGGAACCAGCACAAGGTGGTGAGGTTGTCGGGGTCATCGCTGCCACCT
>JBFISM010000120.1:0-11573 GCA_041608535.1 Acidimicrobiia bacterium | reverse complement strand
GCCGGGCGTACGGGCAAAGCGATTGTCATCACGGCCACCATCGTGAGGACGCGTCGCTTGGTTGTTTTGAGCCCTGTCACTGCTTTCGCTCGTTCCAGTAGGGGGAAAGGACTGGAGCACGGCATACCGTATACGGCATCCAGAACACCGCAAGCCGTTTGTTTAGACACAATGTCGAAATAAACAAGAATGGCTCAAAACGGCTGTGCCACAACGGCTTTGCTTTTTGACTCAAAATTCAAAATGCTGGAAGTTGAGCCCATCGGCCCAGCGAGGTTCTCGGCAGCCATATAGAACTAATTACAACACTGTGGTTCAACCTATACAGATTAATTACACTGTTGTAATCACGGCTGCTTGGTCGAGTGTCTGGACAAACCCCCCGCACAGCGCGGGTTCCGTGTGGTGAGCGCACCTGGGAACCGGTGCGCGACCGCGAAGGCAACACAGCTTCTTCACGTTGCGCCTAGGGGAAGAAGGCGGCAGCTCGGTGAAGGAAGGCAGCCATCTCTTTGCGGGTGACGAAGTCGTCCGGGCAGAACATGTCGTTGCTCGGTGGGTTGCAGCCCAGGGTGATCTCGGCGGCGGCGAGCGCTTCGATCTCCGCCTCGAAGAGCGAGCCGTTGTCGTCGGTGAAGCGTTCGGTACCTTCGGGGAGCGCCAATGCCCGCACCAAGAACGCGGCCATCTGACCTCGGGTGATGAAGTCGTCTGGGCAGAACATGTCGTTGCTCGGTGGGTTGCAGCCCAGGGTGATCTCGGCGGCGGCGAGCGCTTCGATCTCCGCCTCGAAGAGCGAACCGTCGTCGTCGACGAATGTCTCCTCACCGGATGGCAGGTGCAACGCTCGCACCAGGAATGCCGCCATCTGCTCTCGGGTCACGTCGTCGTCTGGGCAGAACAGGGTGTTGACGGGAGGGTTGCACCCGAAGGTGATGCCACTCTCCGCCAGCCAGGCGATGTCGTCCACGAAGGTGTCGTCGTGCGGCACATCGGCGAAGGGTCCGAGGTCGAGGGGATCGGCGGCGCCGCAGCCCGACGGGTCCTCCAAGTACCAACCACAGGTCGTTGGGTCTGTGGAGAAGAACCCGTGCAACATCTCGGCGATTTTGTCCTGTCCGGCGCCGGATGGGTGGATGCCGTCTGCGGCGAAATCAGCACACTCCCAGAAGAACCCATCGTTGCGTGGCACGAGTCCGTCTGCCCACAGATACGGGCCCCACGCCGCCCACACCGGGGCGATGCCCTGGACGGAATCATCGACAACGGCCCGCACCGCAAACCCGTTGTCGTAGCCGGTCTCCGGTTCCGAGTGGTTGGGGTTGTCGCCATACCCTGCGTAGATCCGCGACGAGAAGTAGGCCCGCTTCAAATTCGGGAACGTCGCCGCCGCGTTTACCAGCACTTCGTTCAGCCAGGCACGCTCCTTCTCCACCCGGGTGTCGAAGTCGTCACCGAAGAGCTGACCGAGCTGAGAACCCATCTTCACCCACAACACCTGCACCTCGTGCGGCGCCATGCCGTCGTCCGCCAACCGCTGCAAGGAGAGAGACCACGCTTCATGCTCCGGGTTGGCCCAATCGGCCATCGGTGTCCCGCCAAGAGCGCCGTTCGCCACCTTGATCGCCGGAGATACGCCGGCCGTGCCCGCCAGCCCCTCCCGGAAGCGCTCCCATTCGAGTACTGCATTGGACATCCCAATCGACGCCATCCCGATCGTGCCTTCGATCGGGAGCACCGCCTGTGCCGCAGCGGAGTGAGCGGCAGGCATGGTGTTGGAATCGAAGTACAGAGCGCCGTCAGCCCCGAGATCGCTGATCGGGGTGGCGCCGGTCGACGTGTTGGAGCAGTCGCCGCCGGCGACCGCCGCCGTTGCCGGTGCCGGTGCCGGTGCTGCACTCGTCGCGGCGCCGAGCAGGACCGTCACCATTGCGATCGCAGACGCCGTTCGCCACCACACGCGGCGGTTTTGTCCCTTCATCCCCAGATCAGGCTAGGCGGGGAAGCCGGCGATGCCCAACGTCCCCGGCGCAGATCGCCGCTCCCGCCAGCGGCTCTGGAACCATCCTCGCCCAAAGAAGGCGAACCGGTCGATCCCCATTAGCCTTGAGCGATGGGTTCTCGCCACTGGGCCGCTGCACTGCTGGCGCTCCTCGCGATCTCCTGGGGTGCCATCCCCCTGATAGTGCGAGGCGACGTGCCGTGGCAGCAGCTGGTCGCTGCCCGGGTCTGGCTCGGTGCGCTCACCGTGATCGGGTTTCTCGCTATTCGCGGCAGGCTCACGGTCCCGTCGACCGATCGGGGGCGGGTTGCGATCTCGGGATCGCTGCTGGCGGCGCATTGGGCGAGTTTCTTTCTCGCCATTACGGAGACCACGGTCGCCATCGCCCTGGCGATCCTCTACTTGGGTCCGGTGCTGGCCTCGGTCCTCGCTCCGAGGTTGTTGGGCGAATCTGCGCATCGCCGCGTGTACTCGGGACTCGGAATCGCCCTCGCCGGGGTGCTGCTCGTGGTCAGGCCGGGTGGTGAGATTACAGCACTGGGCTTGGCGGCGGCGATCTTCAGCGCTGTCAGCCTGGCCACCCTCATGCTGGTGGCCAAGCCGGCGGTGCAGCGGCTGGGGGCGCTCACCATGGCCGCAAGCGAGCTGAGTGTCGCCTCGATCGTGATGACGCCGTGGGCCATCCAGGCGGTAGTCGAGTCGTCCGAGTTCTGGATGGAGCTGGTGATCCTCGGCGTTCTGCTGACCGGAGTCGCCGCCGTCATCTACTGGCAGGCCATGCGCCAGCTACCCATCGCAGGGGTCGCCGTGCTGATGTACCTCGAACCGGCGTCGGCGATCGTGTGGGCGCTGGTGTTTCTCGGCGAGCGGCCCGATCTCCTCGCCTGGGTCGGCATCGGTCTGGTGCTGACCGGTGGCATTCTCTCGTCCACTGCCACAGCAGACGAAGTGGTGCATGTCCCGGCTGCGATCTGACACGAAGCGGCGCACTCGCCACGATCGATGGGGTCAGTGTCGCCGTCGCCAGAGATCCTGTGAGTTGACGCGATAGACGAGCACGGCTCCGACGACGACGGCCGCCAAGCTGGTGTACAGCGGGTCCACGTGAAACCCGACGAGCTGAGAGATCGGTCCCCCGGTCGTGGCCTGAGCGACCAGCGCCCCCGCCATGGTGCCTCCCTCGTGTGGTGTCCTCCTGCCGTCAGGCTGGCACACGATGGTCAGCAGGCACCTAGGTGGGCGTTAGAGCAGGGTTAAAAATCCTGGTGGATCCGGCTCGGCGTCGGTCCGCTCTGGCCTTGGTACTTCGAGCCCGCACCAGAGGACCCGTACGGGTGCTCGGCCGGTGTGGACAGCTCGTAGAAGGAGACCTGACCGATCTTCATCTCGGGATAGATGGCAATCGGGAGATTGGCCACATTCGACAGCTCCAGCGTGACCTGACCCTTGAAGCCGGGATCGATGAATCCGGCCGTTGAGTGGATCAGCAGACCGAGGCGACCCAGGCTGGATTTGCCCTCGAGCCGGGCGACGATGTCGTCGGCCAAACCGATCACCTCGAGCGTCGAACCGAGGACGAACTCACCCGGGTGGAGGATGAAGGGCTCATCCGGTGTGGACTCGATCGCGGTGGTCAGGTCCTCTTGTGGCGCCTTCGGATCGATGACGGGGTACTTGTGGTTCTCGAAGACCCGGAACACCGCACCACACCGCAGATCAACACTCGATGGCTGCACCATTGCCTCGTCATACGGATCGATGATGATCCGGCCCGTCGCCACGGACTCCTTGATGGTGCGATCGGAGAAGATCATCTCGAGCGGGTGAGGGGAATCGAACCCCCATTCCAAGCTTGGGAAGCTTGTGTTCTGCCATTGAACTACACCCGCAGCTGTGTCCTTGGCCGGACCGCGGCATGATACTGCGCGATTCGACCCCGGAATCGGGCCATCACGAGGTGACGAGGCTGGCCACTCCCCACACCGCGATGAGCACACCGACACCGAACAACCACCACGCCCGGCCCGCCCGGAACGCACCCTGAGCTCCCGCCGGCGTCTTGCCCCGGGAGTGCTGATAAATGGCGTACCCGTTCCCCAGCACCAGGGCGGCCCCCACCGCGAGGATGAACTGGCTCAAGAGATCGTCGAGCCCCAACAACTCCGTTATGTCCACGACAGCCCTCGTCCCCGCGCCGACGGCGAATCTACCGCGCCACCTCCGCTCGATACACTCCGGGGATGCCATCGCGGGTTGCGCATGTGTTGCGGGTGTTCACGAGGGATGGGCAGGGAGGCAACCATCTCGGGGTGATCAACGACATCACCGACCTGGACACCGAGACCATGCAGGAGATCGCTGCCGAGCTCGGGTTCGCCGAGACGGTGTTCGTCGACTGGAGCAGCGGCGGCGATCCGTATGTCCGGATCTTCACTCCTGGTCAAGAGCTGCCCTTCGCCGGTCACCCGCTCGTGGGTACCGCCTGGACCCTCCTGCAGATGGGTCCGGGTGGGATCGACACCGTGCGGTGTGGGATCGGCGAGGTGGCCATCGGCGCCGACGGCGACACGGCCTGGATCCGAGCGCCGCTCGACGCCCTGAATGCGGCCAGGATCGATCTGTATGAGTATGCGTCCCGCGCCGGGCTGACCGCTCCTGCGGCGAGCTGGCTGGTGAAGCTCCCCAAGGACTACGCCATCCTTGTCTACGACGACGTTGCCGACGTCGCTTCGGCCGATCCGGATCACGAGGTGATGAAGGAGTGGTTCGGCACGATGCTGGTGGCGCCGGGCGCCGACGTCACCCGGGTGCGGTTCTTCGCCCCCGACGCCGGTGTCTTCGAGGATGCGGCCACAGGTAGTGCCGCCGTGGCCTACGCAACTGCGCTGGTGGCCGCGGGCGAGGCGACCGGGTCGATCGTCATCCACCAGGGTGAGGAGATGGGTTCCCCCTCCCGGATCGACCTGACGTGGACCCAGGACGCAGCGCGTATCGGCGGTGGCTGCGTCCACGAGGAGACCCGTGTCATCGACACGTAGCCGTACCACCCCGAGGGGGGTCGCTGAGACTCCGCTTGGCCGTTCGGTGGATCGTCAGCGAGTGATCGTGAAGCTGTCGGTGTACTCGCAGTCCCCACCGCAGACGTACGTCCCCTCGATCACCGTGTCGCTGATCGTGAATCGGGATGTGCCGTATCCCCACGGCGACCAGCGGGAATTACCCATCATCGCCGCAAAGTATCCAGCCTCCTCGTCATCGGCGCTGACACCGAAGTTGCGGCCGCCGCTTCCGTTGATGACCCAGATGGCACCACGCTCGCCGGTTTCGGCAAGACAGTTCTCGTCGAAGAAGTTCTCGACGACGCAGGTCAGGGGGTGGGTGCGTAGGTAGGTGTGCTCGTGGCCGGAGACGATCACGTCGGCGTTGGCGATGAGGTAGTTGGACAGCTCCTCGCCGAGCTGGCACGACTTGCCACCGGCAGTGATACACAGCTTGTGGACGCCGACGATCACCCAATCGCCACGAGCTTTGGCGGCGGCGATCTCGGACTCCAACCAGCTGCGTTCCTCGGTCCCCGGGTCGTAGCCATAGCCCACCCCGGCGACGTTCAGCTTGGCCGCGATGCCGATGAAGGTGGCCGGACCGAGGTCGACGTAGTACTGCACGCCGTAGAGTCCTACCGCACCCAGCTTGTCGGGGAGGCACTCTGCGTAGACCAAGATGTCACCGCTGTCGCCCCACTGGTCCTCGTGATTGCCCACCAGCACTTCGACGGGTAGATCCTCGCCCACGACGCCCCTGACGAAGTCGCACCACTCCTGCTCGGGGGCGGAACCGCCGTAGCTGAGATCCCCGATGACGAACAGACCGTCCGTGCCGATGGCGGTGGCGAGGGTATCGGCAGAGTGGTCCCAGCTGCCGACGTCGCCGACCATGGCGATGGTGACCTCGCCTCCCGGGTTCGGCGGTGCCACGGTGGTGGTGGTGCCCGTGGTGGTGGTCGTGCCCGCGGTTGTCGTGGTCGTTCCCGAGCATGCCGGATGCTCTGGACGTTTTTCGCACCGCGGATCGGTCTGCGCCAGCACCCATGGAATGAAGACGAGACCGGTCAGCACGAACACGAAGCTGATGGTGAGTACCGCACGCTTCACCGTTTCTTCCCAGGGTCGGTTGTCCAACCGTACTCCCACAATCAGGGAGGTGTCGCCAACCGATCGGGCTCAGGCCAGTTGTGTGTTGATCGACACCTCGCCGTGGAGGGTTTTGTGGACCGGGCAGCGATCGGCGATCTCGAGCAACCGGGTGCGTTGCGTCTCGTCGAGATCGCCGCGCAGCTCGACGGTGCGGTTGATCACGTCGACAAAGCCCGCGGGTGACTCACACTCGGCACAGTCGCGAGCATGCACCTTGCGATGGGTCAGGGTCACCGTCACCGAGTCGAGCGGCCACTCCTTCTTGTCCGCGTACATCCGCAGCGTCATCGACGTGCATGACCCGAGTGCGGTGAGCAGGTAGTCGTATGGCGTGGGGCCGTTGTTGGTGCCGCCCACCGACAGCGGCTCGTCGGCAACGAGCGGAAATCCGTTGGAGATGACGTCCGTGCGGAAGCCGTCCTCGGTGCGGACTGCGGTCACGCTCTCCGGAGCGTCGAGCACGAAGTCGGGCTGGGCATGCGAGGTGAGATCTCCGCTGATGTAGCGGCTTGCCCACGAGGCGATCACCTCCGCGGCGTACTCGGCGTCCGCGTCGTCACTGATGAGATGGTCCGCCGGGTCCAGCGACACGAAGCTCTTCGGATGCCGGGCGTGGTCGAAGATTGCAGCTGCGTTTTCGACACCGACGGTGTTGTCGATCGGGGAGTGCAGCACGAGCAGCGGGCGACTCAGTGAGCGTATCGGTTCGGCGAGATCGTGTGCTTCCACATCGGTGAGAAGCTGCTCCCGGATCACGAAGGGACGCCCGGCGAGCCGCACCTCGGCCTCGCCCCGAGCCTCGATCTCGTCGAGGTCGTCGGCGATGTGCCGCTTGATGTGCTCCGGGTCGGCGGGAGCGGCGATGGTGGCGATGGCGCGCACGCTGGGGAGACGATCCGTCGCAGCCAGGACCACCGCACCCCCCAGAGAATGGCCGATGGCGATCTCGGGGGCGTCGTAGCCGTCCGCGAGGAACTGCGCGGCGGCGAGCAGATCGTCGATATTCGTCGAGAAGTTGGTGTCGGCGAACTCCCCCTCGCTGCCGCCGAGACCGGTGAAATCGAACCGTAGGGTGGCGATCCCATGCAGCGCCAGGGTCTCGGTGATCCTCCCGATAGCGCGCAGGTTCTTGCTGCATGTGAAGCAGTGGGCGTACACGGCGTAGCCGATGGGATCGCCGGTCACGGGGAGATCGATGCGTCCGGCCAGCTGTTGGCCCCGGCCGTTGGGAAAGGTGACTCGTTCGTATCGCATGCGGGGATGCTGGCACAGCTGCCACCCCCGCCGGTCCGGCTTTCGCAACGTGCCGCAATACCGGTACATTTGCGGCGTTCGCACAGGGAGGCCGACGTGGACCGTTCACGGGCAGCGGATCTGCCGCATCTGGTTCTGCATTTCACCAAGGGTGCGGCGTGGCGTGACGCCACCGTGCCCATCTACGTCCGTGGCGAGGGATGCCACATCTGGGACGAGCAAGGCCGGCGCTATCTCGATGGGCTGGCCGGGTTGTTCGTCGTCCAGATCGGCCACGGCCGCTCCGACATCGCCAATGCGGTGTCCAAGCAGATGGAGACACTGGCGTACACACCATCGTGGGCTGCCACCCACACCTCGGCGGTCGACTGCGCCAAGCTCATCGCCGGTCTCGCTCCGGGCGATCTCGATGCAGTGTTCTTCGTGACGTCCGGGTCGGAGGCGGTGGAGTCGGCAATCAAGTTCGCCAGGCAGTATCACGCCAGCCGGGGCAACCCGAGGAAGACAGGCGTGATCAGCCGCCACAACTCTTATCACGGCACCACGATGGGGGCGCTGTCGGCTACCGGCCTCGAGGAGATCCGGGAGCCTTTCCTGCCGCTGCTCCCCGGCTTCCACCACGTCCCAAACACCCACGACGCCACCGACGGGGTGGCCGCCGCCAAGGTGTTCGAGGATGCGATCGTCGAGCACGGACCGGACACCATTGGGCTGGTCCTCGCCGAACCGGTGCAGAACGGTGGTGGCGCCCTGGTGCCCCCTCCCGGATACTGGGAGGAGCTGCGCCGGATCTGCGACCGTTACGACGTGCTGCTCTGCGCCGACGAGGTGATCAACAGCTTCGGTCGCCTCGGCCGCTGGTTCGGTTCCGATCTGCTCGGTGTCGTGCCCGACATGATCACCTTCGCCAAGGGGTCGACATCGGGCTACGCACCCATCGGTGGCCTCATCTTGCGGCGCCACCTGCCGGATGAGCTGATGGAATCCGAGGTAGGGACGTTCACCCACGGGGCGACGTGGGGTGGGCATCCGGTGGCGATGGCCGCCGCCATTGCCAACATCATCGCGATGCGCGACGAGAAGGTGGTCGAGAACGCCGCCGAGCACGAGCATTACTTCCGGGGACGCCTCGAGCAGCTCGCCGAGGCTCACGCCGTCGTATCGGAGATCCGCGGTGCGGGGTACTTCTATGCGGTGGAGCTGCAGGAAGCGAGCGGCGAGCCCATGTCTGCGGAGGTCACGAAGCACATGGTCGGTGATGTGCTGCCGAGTGCGATCAGGGACGCCGGCCTGCTCATCCGGGCGGATGCCCGCGGCCAGGCGAAGCTGATGCTGTCGCCACCGCTGATCGCCCGCACCGCCGAGCTGGATGAGCTGGTCGACGGTGTCGACCAGGTGCTCGACCGGCTCACTACCGCCTTGAGCTCCTGAGCGTCGCCGAGGAGCTGGATCCGCACGCCGCGCTGCGCACTCGGTGGCGCACCCAGGCGCAGACCCGTCCCCAACGCATCGTCATCGGCGATGGCGACGATCCCCGGGCTGCTGCTGCCGCCGCCGTGCTCATCGAGCAGGGCTGGTGCCGTCCGGTGTCCGTCGATCCGGGCGAGGAGGACCCCCTGGCCGCGGGTATGCGGCTCGTGGCGAGCGGAGAAGCCGCCGGGTTCGTCGGAGGGGTGGCCGTCCCCACGCCCGACGTCTTGCGTGCTGCGGCGCGTTACGTGGGACGGGCTTCCGGGGTGAAGGTGATCAGCAGCAGCTTCTTGATGTTGCTGCCCGATGGCCGCACCGTGCAGTTCGCCGACTGTGGGGTCGTGGTGGCGCCGGATGCCCGCAAGCTGGCTGCCATTGCCGTGTCGTCGGCCGAGACCCACCGCCAGCTCACCGGCAACGAGCCGCGGGTTGCGATGTTGTCGTTTTCCACCAAAGGCAGTGGCTCCCACGAGTCCGTCGACACCGTGCGTCGGGCCACTGAGCTGCTGCGGGAACAGACGCCTGATCTCGTTGTCGACGGTGAGCTGCAATTCGATGCGGCATTCGTGCCGGCGGTTGCTGCCGCCAAGACGCCCGAGTCGCCGCTCGCCGGCGACGCCAACGTGTTCGTCTTCCCCGATCTCAACGCCGGCAACATCGGCTACAAGATCGCCGAGCGCATCGGTGGAGCAACGGCGCTCGGTCCGCTGCTGCAGGGGTTCCGGGCCCCGGTCCATGATCTGTCCCGGGGTTGCTCGACCGACGACATCGTCGACATCGCCGTGATCGCCGCCGTCCAGGCCATCGAGCAGCAAACCACGGGCGACACCGCATCCGCTCGCTGACCGATTGTCTCAGCGGTTCGTGATGAAATCCCGATACCAGTGATAGCTCGCCTTGGGAATGCGATCGCAGGTGGCGTGGTCCACCCACACGAGGCCAAACCGCTGGGAGAACCCCAAGACCCATTCCAAGTTGTCGAGCAGACTCCACACGAAGTAGCCGGTGAGAGGGACACCAGCCTCGAGGGCGCGAGCGCATGCGTCGAGATGGCTCTCCAGATACTCGATACGCCTCTGGTCATCGATCACACCTGAGGCGTCGGGAGCATCCGAGTAGCTGGCCCCGTTCTCCGTGATCACGATGGCCGGTGGTCGGTAGGTCTCGCGGAGATGGGTGAGATAGGCGGTCAGTGAGCGGGGCGTGATGGGCCAGCCCATCTCGGTGACGCCCTCGGGTGGATCGGGGCTCGGTGGCTGCCCGGTTTCCTCGGTTTCGTCGGCCCCGGCTGAAATCTCGATGCTCGTGTAGTAGTTGAGCCCGAGGAAATCGACGGGCTCCGCAATGGTGTCCATGTCGCCGGGCTCGACGAACGGCAGCATCGGTTCGTCGAGACGACCTCGCTGGTGGTAGGCGTGGACCATGTCGTTGGGATAGCCCCTGCCAAACACCGGATCGAAGAACCAGCGGTTGCGATAGCCGTCGAAGTGCTGGGCGGCAGCCACGTCAGCAGCATCGTCGCTGGCGGGCCGACTGGGCCGGCAGTCGATGGCAATACCAACTACTGCATCAGGCACGGTCTCGCGGATGACGCGCACCGCCTCGCCGTGCGACAGAAGGATGTGGTGGGCGGCCGTCAGACCGGCGGGCCAGTCGGTGATCCCCGGGGCGAATACACCGTCGACATGGCCGAGAAAGGCTGCCACCCAAGGTTCGTTGTGGGTGATCCAGTGCATGACCCTGTCGCCCAACGCCGCCGCGATCACGCCGGCGTATTCGGCAAAGGCGGTGACGGTGGATCGCTCTGTCCATCCCCCACCGTCCTGCAATGCCTGGGGGAGGTCCCAGTGGTAGAGGGTGGGCCACGGCATGATGCCCTGATCCAGCAGCGCATCGACGAGGTTGCTGTAGAACTCGATGCCTTCCGGATTCACCGTACCGACGCCCTGGGGCAAGATGCGGGTCCATGCGATCGAGAAGCGGTAGGCGTTGACCCCGAGGTCGGCAAGTAGCGCAATGTCCTCGGGCCAGCGGTTGTAGTGATCGCAGGCAACGTCGCCGGAATCGGGCATCGAGGTCTCGGCGGCGAAGCGGTCCCAGATCGACTCGCCTTTGCCACCTTGGTGTTTCCCCCCTTCGATCTGATACGCCGACGTGGAGACGCCCCAGGTGAAACCGGCGGGGAAGCGGGCACGCATCGGCTGGATCGTAGACGGGTCGACGGGACGGTCGTCAGCCGGTTTCGTCCTTCCAGTCGCACCACGCTTGCACGGCGGCGGCCAGGGCGTTGCCGTTGGTCGCGACGTCGGCGGTGTCGGCGAACCGCATGGTGCGCGCCAGTTTGCCGTCACCCTCCAGCTTGGGGTGGTCACCGGGGATTTCGGCGCCACGATGCCACAGCAAGCTCACCAGCTTCTTCGCCGGGTTGAAGCTGAAGATGTTGCCCTTGTACGAGTATGTCGGCGTCTGCCACTTGATGGATTCGCTGACCCGAGGATCCGCCAGTGCGATCTCCCGTACCGCCTGCATGGCCTCCTCCAGGGGATGCTCCTTGGCGGCGAACCAGGCGTCGACGTCCGGATTGTGTACCACGACACCTCCTCTGACCGTCCACTCATCGTATCGAACGAGCCTGGCGGCTCTGCGGGGGTCGT
>JBFISM010000119.1:0-11750 GCA_041608535.1 Acidimicrobiia bacterium | reverse complement strand
GCTCCTCTATCCGAGTTTGTCCGTGGAGGAGAACCTCCGCTTCTTCGCATCGCTGTATGGCAGGCACTGGGCACATGACGACGTGATCGCCCGTGCGCTGGAGTTCGTTGAGCTCGACGGTCATGAGTCGAAGCGGGCGGAGGACATCTCCGGCGGGATGCAGCGGCGCCTGGCGCTGGCCGCGACCCTCATCCACCAACCGGACCTGTTGTTCCTCGATGAGCCCACCGCCGGCATCGACCCGCTGCTGCGGCGCAAGTTCTGGGATCGCTTCACCACGCTCAAGGAGCAGGGGCGTACCCTCATCGTCACGACGCAGTACGTCGGCGAGGCTGCCCATTGTGACTTGGTTGCGGTGCTTGCCGATGGCGAGCTGCTCACCGTGCAGACCCCGGACGGTCTGCGGCGAACCGCATACGGGGGCGACATCCTCACCGTGGAGTTCGAACGTCGCCCCGACGAGAACCTGGTGGCCCAGGTGACCGAGGTCACATCGGCCATGCAATGTGATTACCGCGGCGCCAACGGTCTGCGGCTGGTGGTAGACGAGGCCGCGGTGGCCCTGCCTGCACTCAGCGCCTGGCTCAGCGAGCGCAACATCCCGATCCGAGAGGCCGAGGAGTTGGTGCCGCCGTTCGACGACGTCTTCGTCGATCTCGTCAACCGCTATCGCAACGACGAACCGGTTACGCAAGAGCTGGTGACGAGCCATGCCTGACCTCCGCCCACTCATCACCGACGTGCGCAACGGCATCACGGCGATCGCCGCATTCGCCCGCAAAGAGATCCAGAGCGTGCTCCGCCAGCCTCGGCTGCTGCTGACGATGATTCTCGGACCGTTCCTCATCCTTGCGCTGTTCGGTCTCGGCTACCGCCAGCAGAGCGAGCCGCTGGCGACGATCTTCGTCACGACGGGAGAGGGGGAGTTCGCCCGCCAGCTCGAGGAGCGTGCCGCCGAGTTCGACGACGACATCGTCTTGCTGGGAACCGTGTCGGACACCGCCGAGGCAGCTCGCTGGCTCCGCAGCGGGGACGCCGACGTTGCGGTCGTCGTCCCCGAGAATCCGATCGAGACGATTCGCGCCGGAGAACGGTCGACGTTCCTCGTCCTGCACGATCAGCTCGACCCGTTCGAGCAAGCCACGATCTCGCTGGTCGCCAGGGGAACCGTCGACCTCGTCAACCGTCGCATCCTGGAACAGCTCATACAATCCGGACAAACGGAGACGGCGGATCTGGAGACGCTGCTCCCACAAGCGCGGGACAACGCCACAGCCATGCGAATCGCACTCGAGGCCGGAGACACGCCCGCGGCCGAGGCCTACCGCAGCCGGCTCGCCGATGAGCTGGAACTCATCAATACCCAGTCCGGTTCGACCGAGATTCTCTTCGACAACATCTGGGACGAGTTCGAATCGGCGACCGCCGCCGACGACGAGGTCTCGCAGGTCGGTCAGGTGGCCGCCGATCTGGAGAGCGTCGACTTCTCGGATGGCGAGTCGCTCGACGAGGAGATCGAGACCGCGCGGCGCATCGAGGAGCGCCTGGAGTTCTTCGAGGCGAACCTGGCCGACTTCCGCAGCGTCCCGCCGAGTGTTCTCGTCAGCCCGTTCGGGGTCGATACCGAAGTCGTCGGTGCTCCTGACCTCGACATCACCTCGTTCTACGCACCCGGAGTGATTGCGCTGCTCATCCAGCACATCGGTATCACGTTCGCCGGGCTGTCGCTGGTCAGGGAACGCGCGCTGGGAACCCCGGAAATGTTCCGGGTCTCGCCGATATACCCGGCCCAGATCCTCGCCGGGAAATACCTCGGTTACCTGGGGGCGATCGCCGTCGTGGCCGTGGCTCTCAGCGTGCTCATGTTTGGCGTCTTTGGTGTGCCCCTGGCCGGCAGCATGAGCGACTACGCGCTCGTGCTGGCGCTGCTGGCGCTGGTGTCGCTCGGCATCGGGTTCGTGATCTCGTCGTTCGCGACGAGCGACACCCAGGCCGTGAACCTGTCGATGATCATGCTGCTGCTGAGCGTTTTCTTCTCAGGCTTCTTCCTGAGCCTCGACCGCATCATCGACTGGGTGAGAGCCGTTTCCTGGACGCTGCCGATCACCCATGCGATCGACTCGCTGCGCGACGTCATGTTCCGCGGCGGTGGCATCGACCTGCGCACGGTCGTCACGCTGGGTGCGGGCAGCATCGTCCTTTTCGTTGTCGCCAACGTGCTGCTGAGCCGCGGCTCCCGTGCTGCCTGAGCCGACCGAGCTCAGAACGGAACCTCTATCGCATCGCACAGAAAGCGCACGAACGGCGAGCTTCGCTTGCACATGTCGGTGAAGTCCTCCATGAACCGATCGCTGGTCACCTGCTTCTGAGTGACCCTGGTCACTGCGGTGAAGTCCTTGAACCGGAGATCATCCGCAAATGGGTGGTCGGGGTCGTAGCTCTTGGGCACCCGCTGCAATCGATCCCCATCGAGTTGGAAGACGTCGGAGAATCGCTTGCCGCGCGTCGCCTTCTTCCATTCGGCAGGCTCCTCGGCGATCCGATCCCGGATCTTGTAGGCGGTCGCCGTATCCGGGTGCCAGATCCCGACGCCGACAAAGCACCCTTTTGGTTCGAGGTGCATGTAGAAACCCGGTGCGTGGACGTCCTTGGCCATGAGATGGCGGAAATGCATGCCCGTGTTCGTCTTGTATGGAGTCTTGTCCTTGGCGAACCGGGTATCGCGCTGGATCCGGAACAGCGAGCCTCCGACCTTGCGGGAATCCGCAACGAGATACTCGGAAATCTTGCCGAGCGGTGCGGCGAAGTCGTTGATGAATTCGAGGGCCGGCTCCCTCACGTGCTTCTCGTACAGATCTTCGTGAGCCTTGAACCACGGTCGATCGTTGTTCTCATCGAGATCGCGGAGAAAGGCGAACAGTTGTGGAGTGAAGTATCTCTTACCCATGTGGGCAACATACCGTCCGGCGGTGACAGGATCACGGGGGTCGTGCCCGGCAGACGCTCAGTCGTCCCAGTGTTCAGCCAGCATGGCGTGCACCGCACGGGCCTCGAAATAAGCATCGTGGGCGCCGAGCAGCGAGTCGCTGGGATCGGGATACAGGTCGACGACCTTGCCACCGGTGTAGAACGGCTCCACCGGATACGACAGCACGTCGTGGCGATCCCACACATTCAGCCACAGTGGCTCGCGGCCGTCGTGCCCCAGCCGGGTCATGCCGAGCGGCTCCACCGACAGCGCCGGCCGACCCGGCCCGGCCAGGATGTCCACGACCTCGGCACTGCGCACCAGCAGCGGTGCGATCGGCGAGCCAAACGTGACGAATCTCCGGATCCGCCAGTTCTCCCTCGCCTTGGTGAGCGAGACCTCGTCGGGCAGCTCATCCAGTGCCAGCATGGCGGCGTCCCTCTTCCCACTGAAGAGCCAGAACAGGAAATCGAGTGCGATGACCGATCCGGCGGAGTGGGCGATGATGGTGAGATCTGTCGACCAGTCGACGCCGATGCGACGGAATATCTCGCCCCACGCCACTTCCCTGGTGCGCAGCTTGCCCTTCTCCCCCACGTAATAGATGAGGTCCGACCACCCCAAGGTGAGCAGCATCCGAACCGGATCGATCGCCGGGGCGAACAGGAGAGACGAGATCGAGGTCCGATCGCGCGGTGTCGCCTCGTCGATCCGATCGTGGATCGAACGTTGCGCCGTCTCCAACGTGGCGGTGCTGCCTGCGGTCTCGGTGTCCCAGCCCCACTCCACCTCGACCGCCTCCTCGAATGGGGGAAGGACTACACCGTGGTCAGCCAGCCCTTGGTGCATCGCCCAATATTGGGATCGATGGCTGCGGCGGCGGGTGCGCTCCCCGACGACGCCATGGATGTAGACGACGGTCTCCACCAAACCTCCTATTGCCACTACGGCGAAGCATTGTCGCCGAAGGGACCACCGTACGCCTGCGGATCGCGGTCTCAGGCGTCGAGGACACTCATTGGCTCGAGATCCGGACCCGCGGCACCAAGCAACGCCGTGCGATGAAAATGCAGCCAGCGCACGGTGACGATGGCACAGCACAGCCCGATCACCGCGTAGCCGGTGAGCCACAGATCGCTGCGCAGCGCATCGAGGAAGATCGCCGTGGACAGCACCTCGAGCAGAGCCATACCCGCAACGAAAGAGATGAGTCGCTTCTCCCGGAGGAAATGGATGAACACCGTGCCCAGCGGTGCGCCCCACACGACGATCGGCACGGCGGCGATCCACATGCCGAAGAGGTCGAACTGCATCATCGGTAGCGGATCGACCGGTTGCCCTCCCACCGCCACGACGTGGTCGGCGACAACGGTGGTGTGCAGCTGACCATCGATAACGCCGAGCACGATCGCACCCGTCATCGACACCATCGCCATCGCCAGAACGCTGGAGGGGACTCCGACCCGGGGGTGGAGCCCGGCGACCACCACGATGAAGAGGAACACGAAGACGTCCGCACCGGAGCCGATCAGGGCACTGGTCGCACCGCCGATGGCGCCGGCGCTGGTCACGCCGAACCACATCTGCCAGTTCCACACCGTGAGTCGGGGCCGGCCACAGTCACCTTCCTCGAGCACCAGATACACGATGTAGGCGAGCGCGGCGAGGACCACCGTGAAGGTGACCTTCACATACGGGTCGGGAATGTACGAGTCCCAAAACGGTGTGGTTTGGTCGGTGAGCAGCGCCGCACCCGCAAGGAATCCGATGATCCCGGCGCCACCGCCGGCGAGCACCGCTCGCCCTTCGATCGGCTTGCGCGACAAGATGATGGACAAACCTGCCGTCACCATGCCCACGGCCTGGATGTTGAGTGAGAAGGTTCGGGCCACCGCCGCGGGTGTTCCGATCACTTTGGTGAACACGGGAAACGCCACCGCTCCACCTCCCTGCGGTGTCGCCCCGGCGACGAAGCTGCCGAAGATCATCGTCACCGAGGAGCGCCAGTGGTCGAGGATGCGGTCCCACTGGTTTGACACCACCGCATACACGAGCCACAGCACCGTGATCACCGCCGGCAGACCCCACACCAGACGCCGGGCGGCGCGGGCGATCGTGGTTTCTGTGGATACCGGCACCGGCGCCGCTCGAGACGAATACACGGGCAGAGTAAAACTCATTCGGGGCGCCGACGGGAAGGCATATTGTCGCCCGTCCGACCGTTGCTAGCTTGGGCCGACTCGACGATCCGCAAGTCGTAGGAGGTCACGTGCTGGCACGCACGCCACCAATGGGCTGGAACACCTGGAACACGTTTGGGCACAACATCGACGAGACCCTGATCGTCGAGACGGCACATGCCATGCGGGAGACGGGGCTGCATGCCGCAGGCTACGAGTACGTCGTCATCGATGACGTGTGGCAGGCTCCGCAGCGGGATGCGGCGGGGGCGCTACCCCCCGATCCCGACCGGTTCGGGGGCGGAATCCGGCCGATCGCGGCCACCGTCCACGACCTGGAACTCAAGCTCGGGATCTACTCCTGTGCGGGGACGCACACATGTGCGGAGCTTCCGGCCTCGTTCGGTCACGAGGCCCGAGACGCCGCGATGTTTGCGAGCTGGGAAGTCGACTTCCTGAAGTACGACTTCTGCCATGTCCCGCCCGGTGCATCCGGTCCGGCGCTCTACCGCAAGATGGGCCAGGCCCTCCGCAGCACCGGGCGCGACATCGTGTTCTCGGTGTGTGAGTGGGGTGTGCACGAACCTTGGCTGTGGGGCGGCGCGGTCGGCGCACACATGTGGCGCACCACGCCCGACATCTTCGACGTCTGGGACTCGATCGTCGACATCGGATTCACCCGGCAGGCTCCGTTGCACCCATACGCAGGCCCGGGGCGATGGAACGACCCCGACATGCTCGTTGTCGGCATGTACGGCCAGGGCAACGTCGGTCGGGGCGGGTGCACCGATGCCGAATACCGATCGCATTTCTCGTTGTGGTGTCTCCTCGCAGCACCTCTCATGATCGGCTGTGATGTGCGATCACTCAGCGCAGCGACTCGCGACATCCTGCTCAACACCGAGGCGATCGCAGTCGACCAGGATCCGTTGGGACGGCAGGGCTGGCGGCTCGGGGCCACGTATCATGCCGAGGAGCGAGCCGAAGTGTGGGCCAAGCCGCTGGCGCACGGTGACATCGCAGTTGGCATGTTCAACCTCGGCAGCAGCGACGATCGGCTGATCCAAGTCTCGTGGGAATCGATCGGTCTCCCTCCCGATCAGCCCTGTCTGGTGCGCGATCTGTGGGCGCACGACGACGTCGGCGTCCTCACCAATGCAGCCGAGGCGAGGGTCGCCGCCCACGATGTCGCTATGTTGCGGATCACGCCGACACCCCGCTGACGCGAGCGCAATGCCCGACATCGACCCCGCCGAGTTCCGCAGAGTCATGGGAAGGATCCCCACGTGTGTGACCGTTGTCACCGCGGACAGCGCAACCGGCCCGTCCGGCATGGTCATCGGCAGCTTCGTCAGCGTCTCCCTCGATCCACCTCTCGTCGCTTTCTTCGTTGGCCGCTCGTCACGCTCGTGGACCGCGATGCAGGAAGCGGAGCAACTGGTGATCAACGTACTCGCCGAAGACCAGAGCGACGTGTGCAGTGCTTTCATGCGGGATGCGGAGGAGCGATTCGATGGCATCGTATGGGAGCGCGGCAGCAATGGCGCACCCGAACTCGCCGGTACCGCCGCCAGCCTGGCCATCGACGTCCAGTCGATCCAGCAAGCCGGTGACCACGACTACGTCCTCGGGCGGATCACCGCCATGCGTGATGACTCCGGCTTCCATCCACTGGTGTTCCACGGGGGAGAGTTCCGCACCGTCCGCTGATCACCATCAATCGCGAGGAGCCCGCTGATGACGGACCGCAACCGAGAGATCAACTGGCACAGGGTTGCCGACCTCGACGAGCTGCCGGAAGGCAGGGTCAAGACCGTACACGTGGGGAATCGCAGCTTGGCACTCACCCACTACCAGGGCGCCTACGGCGCACTCGACAACCGTTGTCCCCATCAGGGCGGTCCGCTCGGCGAGGGCTCCATCGAGAAGGGGTGGCTGCGTTGCCCGTGGCACGGATACGACTACAACCCGCTCGACGGCTCGCCACCGGAGGGGTTCGACGACGCCCCGCCGTGCTTTCGCACCGAGCTGCGCAGTGACGGCGTGTACGTCGAGCTGCCCCCAGAGGCGCCCCGGGTGCGCACGGTCAGCGATGTGATGGTCGCGACGATGGTGAACTGGGGGGTGACCCACGTCTTCGGCATGGTGGGCCACTCCAACCTCGGGTTCGCCGATGCGATGCGGGAAGCAGAGCGGCGCGGCGACCTCCACTTCATCGGCATACGTCACGAGGGAGCCGCCTCCTTCGCCGCCACCGCATTCGGCAAGCTCACCGGCGGTCTGGCGGCCTGCTTCGGGATCGCCGGCCCCGGATCCACCAACCTCCTCACCGGTCTGTACGACGCCAAGGTCGATCGGGCGCCGGTGTTGGCGCTGTCCGGCCAAGTGCCCTCGAAGGTCCTGGGGCGCGGCGCGTTCCAAGATCTCGATCTTCCGCACGCTTTCTCCGATGTGGCCAGATTCAGCCAGACCGTCCTGCCTGCCTCCGATCACGCCGAGTTGATGACGCTGGCATGCAAGACCGCGCTCGTCGAACGGGACGTCGCTCACCTCATCTTTCCCGACGAGGTCCAGGTGCAAGAAGCGGCTGACGGAGAGCAGGCATCGGGTCCGCGCGGACGGGTCGGGCTGCGCACCATCGCTCCGCCCGCCTCCGCCCTCGCCGAGGCGGTCGACCTCGTCAAACACGCCGCGCGGCCGATCATCGTCATGGGTCAGGGCGCCCGCCCGGAGCGAGCCGATGTGCTGGCTCTGGCCGAGCAGATCGGAGCCCCGGTGGTGACCACCTTCAAGGCGAAAGGGGCGATCTCAGATCGCCACGCCCTGGGTTGTGGTGTACTCGGTCGCTCCGGCACACCCATCGCCAGCTGGTTCATGAACGAGTCGGACCTGCTCGTCGTCTTCGGTGCATCGTTCTCCAACCACACCGGGATCGCCGAGTACAAACCGACCATCCAGGTCGATCGTGACCCGATGGCACTGGGGCGGTTCCATCCGGTGACGGTCCCGGTACAAGGTGACGTCGGCGTCACGGCCCGGGCCCTGGCTGAAGCGGTGGGTGACGACGTCGTCTGCAAGGACCACCGCCCCGAGGTGGCCGAGCGCTGGGCGATCTGGCGGGCGGAGAAGGAATCACGCTGGCACGACGAGGGCGACGGATTGAACGCGTTGTCGGTGTTCGGAGCGATGGATCGGCTCGTCGACGACGACGCCGTGCTGTGCGTCGACGTCGGCAACAACACCTACTCGTTCGGCCGGTACTTCGAGGTCTACGACCACGACGTGTTGATGTCCGGATATCTCGGTTCGATCGGTTTCGCTTTCCCGGCGGCGATGGGTGCCTGGGCCGCGGTCCGGGGACAGCGCCAGGTGGTGAGCATCAGTGGTGACGGTGGGTTCGGTCAGTACGCCATGGAGTTCACCACTGCCGTGAAGTATGGGATGAACATCACCCATGTCCTGCTCGACAACGCCGAGCTGGGCAAGATCTCCAAGGAGCAGCGCACTGCGGAACTGGCCGTGTGGCAAACCTCGCTGCACAACCCCGACTTCGCCGAGTTCGCCAGGTTGTGCGGCGGGTTCGGCGCCATGGTGGAGCACGTCGGCGAGCTCGACGAAGCGCTCAGCGCCGGCCTCGCCTACGAGGGGCCCTCGATCGTGGTCATCCGCACCGACGCCCTCCTCGTCTGAGACCAAGCAGCCGATCTGAACAGCGATCTGTCCCCCGGGAGGGGGGAAGGATCCAGAGCGGGAGCAGCACAGCTGCGGAGCTTTGGTATGGGGGCGCCTCGCCTCCGCCGAGGCGATGCAGTTCGCTCGCAAACTGCGGGCATGGTGGTCTGTCCCCCCTCCGGGGGGGACAGAACGCGTCAGCGAGCGGACCCAACGACACGGGCGCCACATTCGCACGCACCCGAACGGGTGCGGCGATTGTCCCACCCCGAAGTCCGGCGGTAGCCCCGGGAGCTGATCCGCCCCACCACCCCTCAGCGTTCATGCAACGCGGATCTCAGCGACCAAAACAACGTGTCGAAAAGGCGGCGGCGTGAACGTCGCACAGGTGTGTGAGGGAACAGCGGGTTCCCCGCTGCAAGGAGGAGACATGGCGAAGTATCTGCTCACCTATCACGGTGGCTCATATCCTGAGTCGGAGGAAGAGGCGGCCGCCATCATGCAGGCGTGGAGCGAGTGGCTCGGATCGGCCGGCGACAAGCTCGTCGATGGAGGCAACCCGACGGGTCAGACCAGGATCATCGGTTCGGACGGTGCGGTCAGCGACGGCGCCGACGACCTCACCGGCTACAGCCTCATCGACGCCGATTCGATCGATGATGCCGTTGCGTTCGCCAAGGCATCCCCGCACCTGTCTGCGGGCGGCAAGGTCGGGGTGCGCGAAGCCCTGGACATGTGAGGCACGGCTCGCCACAGGCGACCGACGGGGAGAGCGTCCGCCGCTCTCCCCGTCGCTTGTCACAGCTTCTCCAGCTCGTTGGCGAGCGGCTCCAACATCGATGACAGGTAGGGCCCTCGCATGGAGAACACGATCATGTCGCAGCCGGCGTCGGCGTAGGGGACCGTCTTGGCAGCCAGCTCCGCCGGGTCGGCATCGGCACCCCACGGCAGATGCACCGACGTGCTGATCTCGGTGACGTCCCGTCCGACCGCATCGCAATGCTCGGCGAGCACGCCGCGGAGCCGCTGGTACTCGTCCACCGGAGTCATCAGCGCATCCCACATCTCGGCGTGCTTGGCCACGGTGCGGAGGGTTCGCTTCTCGCCCCGACCGCCTATGACGATGGGCATCCGGGGCTGCTGCACCGGCTTCGGCTCGCAGAAGGCGTCGTCGAGGTCGT
The DNA here is from genome assembly GCA_041608535.1 of Acidimicrobiia bacterium. Lineage (GTDB taxonomy): Bacteria > Actinomycetota > Acidimicrobiia > Spongiisociales > UBA5794 > JBFISM01. The sequence continues at coordinate 1,749 of JBFISM010000119.1, read as the reverse complement.
AGAACTCGCCGGAGAACGTGGTCGACGGCTTCGTCAACAGGCTGATGATCACTTCGACGCCTTCGTCGAATCGATCCATCCGCTCCTTGATCGTGCCGAGCGTGATGCCGTATGCCTCCGATTCGGGGATGTACCAACCGGCGCCGAGACCGAGGATGAACCGACCGTCCGAGATGTGATCGAGCGACACAGCCATGTTTGCGGTCACCGCCGGGTGCCGGTAGTGCATGCCGGTGACCATCGTGCCGATCCGAAGACGCTTCGTCTCCCTCGCCAGGGCGGCCAACGTCGTCCACGCCTCGAGACAGGGACCATCGATGGGATCGGTCAGTGGGTAGAAGTGGTCGAAGTTCCAGGCCACCGTGTAGGTGTCGATGTCGTCTGCCCTCCGCCATACATCGAGGTAGTCAGACCAGCTGCCGTGCTGGGGGGGTGTCTTCACTGCATATGTGACCACGTCTCTCTCCCTGTGTGCTGCGTGTCGAGCCTACGAGATCGCCGCCGGGGACGCATGACGCGTCTTGCTTGAGGCGGCCGACCCCTTTCTGTGGCTTTCATCAATATCGAGGATGCCCCACCCCAACCCGTGTGGTGCCATACGCCGGCACGGGCAGGTCAGCCTCGCACGACAGCGCGTCATTCCCCACAAACCGAAGAGTGAGACATGGCTTCTGAGACCCACACCGACTCAGGTCCACCAAGCCTGGAGACCTCGACCGAGGCCAGGATCCACCCCGAACGCGTCAGCGATTGGCCGGCCGCCACCGAACATCACAGCACGAGTCGCCAACATCTCACCGTTGCGGCGTTCGTTCTGGCGAGCTTTCTCGGGTCGGCGCTGCTCTTCTTGATCCAGCCGATGGTGGCTCGTCTCCTGCTTCCTCTCGTCGGGGGCAGCCCGAGCCTGTGGAACACGTCGATGGTCTTCTTCCAGGCAGTACTGCTCGGTGGCTATGCCTTTGCCCACCTCAGCACCCGTCGTCTCGGGATGCGCATCCACCCCGTGATGCAAGTCGTGCTGCTCGGTCTCCCGCTGCTCGTGCTCCCCGTCGCCGTCAATCCCGACTGGCGACTGCCACCCGACGCCCCCCAGTCGCTGTGGGTGCTCGGCGTGCTCGCCCTCACGGTGGGTCTTCCTTTCTTCGTACTTTCGACGTCGAGCCCGACCTTGCAGCGCTGGTTCGCCGCCTCCGGCCACCGCACAGCCAACGACCCTTACTTTCTCTATGCGGCAGGAAACGTGGGCAGTGTGCTTGCGCTCCTGGCATATCCTTTCGTGATCGAACCGTTCCTCACGGTCTCCCAGCAAGCTGCCCTGTGGACGGGCATCTACATTGCCTTTGTCGCCTCTTCGGCGCTGGCTGCATTGCTGGTTCGAGGCAAGAGTGCGGTGACGGCTGACCATGCCGCCGCCGACCACGACAACGAGGTCATCGAACCGGCTCGCCGCTGGCGTTGGATTCTCTGGGCGTTCGTGCCATCGGCGCTGATGCTGGGTGTCACGCGCCACGTGGCCACCGACGTCGCCTCGTTCCCGCTGCTGTGGATCGTGCCACTCCTGTTGTACTTGATCACCTTCATCATCGCCTTTGGCAAGTCCTCGCCGACGCGTACCGCACGTGCGTCCAAGACGATTCGGGTCTTGGCCGTCCCGCTGGCACTCACGTTCTTCCTGCTGAGCAATCTCGGATTCCAGATGGCGCTCCACTTCACGTGGTTCTTCTTTGCGGCACTGCTCGGTCACTCCCG
>JBFISM010000118.1:0-11790 GCA_041608535.1 Acidimicrobiia bacterium | reverse complement strand
TGTCGAAGTCCATCGAGTGTGACTACTGAGGAGTCCAGCGATCCGTCCAGGCTGGACGGGATGGGCTCAGCGAAGCGGACTACGACGACCTCCTGCAGTTCGAGGACTCCGACAGGTACACCGAGCGGGAGAAGACGGCGCTGCGCTACACGAGCTCGATCCTGTGGGATTCGAGCATCGCCGACGAAGCGTTGTGGGAGGCGCTCCACGAACACTTCACCGAACCGGAACTCGTGGAGCTCGGGTTCTTCATTGCGCTGACCAGCGGCCAGCAGCGCTGGATCAAGACGCTCGGCATCGGCCACCGCGAGGTTCTCGGCGACACCGACGTTGGACTGGTGAGCGAACACAGCTCGTGACGCCCGCAGGGCCTGCACCTCACTCCGCTTCGGCACGCATACACCGGGCGTGCGCCTCCCTGATCGACCCTTCCCCGCATCGATCGGCACCGTGACGGCCACCGCTCGAACTCAACAGGCAGGACTTCAGCGAACGAGGCCGCCCTACGGCGATCAAGTAGCCAGGTTGCGGATTTGGCGGATGGCCACGATGACGGTGCCGACGTCGGTCACTCCATCACCGGCCAGCGATCGCAGGAAAACATCGAGGCGGCTGATCTCGCGCCTTCGTGCCGCCAGATAGTCGCGGAGCGCGGTCTGCGGTTCGTTGTCCCCGGCTGCAGCCAGGACACATTCGGCCACCTGGCGACGCAACAACACGAGGTCGTCCTCGACGGCCTGCCGCGCCAAGCGCTGCCACCGCGTGCCGATCGGCAGATTGGCGACCTGGGTCTCGATCCATTCGATCTCGAACGCCCAACCGACGAGCAGAAACACCTCGGCCACGTCTCTCACGGGACGGGACGTGTGTTGCGCCACCTCGATGATGTCGGTTCCGTGGATCAACTCCTCCTGATACACATGGCGATGTGCGACGGCGGCAGGAACCCCCTGGGAAATCCAGCCAGCGACCCGATCTTCTCGCTCCGCGATCCACTGGGGCGGCCCGATCTCGGCGATCGTCGCCGTGAGCTCCTCAAAGGCCGGCTTGGCCTTCTCGATGACGACGCCTGTCACGTCGGTTCCCGGGTTGGTGAGATACCACCGGGCCACAGACTCGACGAGATCGTCGATGCCGCGCATCAGCTGTCGTGCCAGGTCCGTCGGGATCTGCCCGATCAGGGACTCAACCGCCCGCCAGCGCTCAGTGGCGTCGACCACGGCGCGGGCGATGTGATAGGCCCGGACCACCAGGTCGGCCGTAGCGCCCGTTTCGTTCATCAGCCTCGTCACGAATGTGACGCCTCCGGAATTCACGACTCGGTTGGCGATGATCGTGGCGATTAGTTGGCGCCGCAGGGGGTGGTCGGGGATCAGGTGCCCGAATCGCTCGACGACCGCTGCAGGGAAGTACTCGTGGATCACCTGAGCGAAGTCCGGCCAGTCAGGGAGATCCGACTCGAGAAGCCAGGAACGCAGGCTGCGCTTCGCATACGCAAGCAGCACAGACATCTCCGGTGCGGTCATGCCGAGGCCCGATCTGGCACGTTCGTTCATCTCATCGGTGACCGGCAGGTACTCGATCGTTCGATCGAGAGTGCCTTCACTCTCGAGCAACGCCATGAGCTCCTCGTACGCGTCCATGTGAAGCGCCGACCTCTCGACATCTTGGGCGAGGATCTGAGCCTGGAGGAAGTCGTCGTACAGGATCGCGTCGACGACATCGTCTGCGACATCACCGACCAACCGGTTGCGCTCTTCTCTCGTGAGCGCACCGTGCGATTCGGCGAGGCCGAGCAGCACCTTCAGGTTGACCTCCCGGTCGGAACAATGAACTCCCGCAGCGTTGTCTATGAAGTCCGTGTTGACCCGGCCACCACCGAGCGCGTACTCGATGCGCGCAGATTGGGTGAGCCCCAGGTTGCCGCCCTCGCCGATCACCTTGCAGCGCAGTTCGCGGCCGTCGATGCGAACGGAGTCGTTGACCCGATCACCGACCTCCTGGTTGGTCTCGTGCTCCGCCTTGACGTAGGTGCCGATGCCACCGTTCCACAGCAGATCCACCGGTGCACGCAAGATCGCCTTGATCACCTCGTCGGGCGTGACCTCTTGGTTGCCGAGACCGATCGCTCTCCGAGCCGCTTTCGTCAGATCGACGCGTTTTGCGGTTCGCGGATACACCCCTCCGCCCGGAGAGAGCAGCGATTTGTCGTAGTCGCCCCAACTGGATCGTGGCAACGTGAAGAGGCGCTGCCGCTCTTCGAACGAGATTGCAGGATCAGGATCCGGATCTATGAAGATGTGGCGGTGGTCGAACGCCGCGACCAGTCGGATCGTCTTCGACAGCAGCATGCCGTTGCCGAAAACGTCGCCGGACATGTCCCCGATGCCGACAACGGTGAACGGAGTGTCCATGATCTCGATTCCAAGCTCACGGAAGTGCCATTTGACGGATTCCCAAGCACCCCTGGCCGTGATGCCGAGCGCCTTGTGGTCATAACCGGCTGAACCTCCGCTGGCGAAGGCATCGCCAAGCCAGAATCCATACTCGGCCGCCAGTTCGTTGGCGACGTCTGAGAATGTCGCCGTTCCCTTGTCGGCGGCGACGACGAGGTACGGGTCGTCGCCATCGTGAACCCTGACCCGCTCCGGCGGAACGACCTTCCCCTCGATGAGGTTGTCGGTGAGGTCTAGCAACCCCCGGATGAACGTCTCGTATCCGCTGCGCACCGCGTCGCCGAGTCCCGACTCGTCACCGGGGGGGTGCCGCAGCACGAAGCCGCCCTTGGCGCCGGTCGGGACGATGACGGCATTCTTCGTAACCTGCGCCTTCATCAGGCCGAGTACCTCGGTGCGGTAATCCTCCTTGCGTGTCGACCAGCGAATCCCGCCTCGCGCCACCATGCCGCTACGCAGATGGATACCTTCGACGTCCGTGGCGTAGACGAAAATCTCGTACAAGGGTGCGGGCCGTGGCATGGCCGGCACCTCGACCGACCTGAACTTGAACGCCAGCCGCTCGGCCGGACCGCTATAGGCGTTGGTTCTCTGCGTGGCGAGGATGAGGCCGAGGAAGCCACGCAGGATGCGATCCTCGTCGAGGCTCGCCACACGATCGAGTCTGGCGTGTATCCGCTCCACGATGGGTGCCATGTCGGCGTCGGCGGCACCGGGATCGAATCGAGTCTGGAAGACGTCGACGAGGTCCGCGGCGATCTCGGGGTGACGTGAGAACGCGTCGTTGATGTACTCGACGGTGAAGCCGGGGCTGACCCGCCGCCAGTACGTGCGGTAGGCGCGCAATATCCGCACCTGCTCATGGTCCAGGCCTGACGACACAACGAGCCGGTTGAGCGAGTCGGATTCGGCGCGGCCCGACAGAACCGCCACGATCGTGTCCGCCACCCGCCCTCCGGTGTCTTCGAGCTCGAGCGTCTTACCGTCGCCGTCGAGCACGCCGAAGTCGTGGATGAAGACCTCGCCGGCCCCGCCGGAGAGCCGAGTCGGAACCTCCTCGACGACCCGGAGACCGAGCGCCTCGAGCGTCGGCATGATCGAGGACAGCTCGAGCTTGCCCCCAGCTCTGTAGACCGCAAGGCGCGTCAGCTCCTCACCGTCAGAGCGCTCGAGTTGGAGTCCAACGACGAGCCGTTGGTCCGGGAGTTGCACCATCTCATGCAGCTTCTCGATGTCACCGACGGTCACCTCGAGAGGCGTCGACGCCCGGTAGTACGACGGGAACTGGCGAGCCCATTCTTCGAGAAGGGCATTTCCCCGGTCGAGGCCGAAACGCTCCGTCAGCTTCTCCGCAAGCCGTTCCTCCCATGTTTGGGCGGCGGCGACGACCTCGGCCTCGAGCGCCCCGGGTGAGACATCCGCAAGCTGTCCTGACGGCGCCCACAAGGTGAAGTGGAGCCGCGCCGTGTCGGTCTCCCCCAACGCCAACCGGTAGTCGACCGCGTTCCCTCCGAAGCGCTCCACGAACAGCTGTTGGAGCGTCACGCGGAGCTCCGCGTTGAAGCGGTCTCTTGGCATCACGACGAGCAACGACACATTGCGCTGCAGCAGGTCGCGCCGCATGAACAGCTTGATCTGCTGACGTTCCTCGACTTCGATGAGGCCGACGATGCTCTCTCGCACGGCGTCGGTCGGGGTGGCGAAGAGCTCATCCGTCGGGAAGCTGTTGAAGAGCTGTACCACCTCTTTGTACGAGTGGCTGCCTTCGATCAGGTCCTCCGTCTCGATGATGTGCCGTAATTTGCGCCGCAACACCGGGATCGAGTCGGCCGGCGCCATGTACGCCTTCGACGTGAAGAGACCGAGCAGTCGTACTTCACCGACGACTGACCCATCGGGACCGATGTGGCGCACGCCGATGTAATCCATCCTGGCCCGGCGGTGGACACGTGAAGTCGAATTGGTCTTCGTGATCACGAGCAGCTCGCCCCGCTCGTAGCGGGCACGCAACGACGGGCGGAGGCTCGAAAACGCCACAGGCTCCGCGTAGGCCGATTGTGCGTCGTCGCGCAAGATGCCGAGCCCGGAATGCATCACGACGGACAGCATCGGCTCCGCTTCGTCCTGGGTGATCTCGTACTCCCGGTATCCGAGGAAGACGAAGTTGAGATCGAGCAGCCACTCGAGAAACGAGACCGCCTCGTCGACGTCGTCCTTGCCGTACCGGCCGATTCCGGCGCGGGCGATCTGGATCATGCGGTAGATCGCACCTTGCATCGGCTCGAAATCGCTCACCGCCCGCCGCACGTCGAGAAGGGCACGCTCGACTCCCTGCTGGAGTCGCCGGGCCTCGTCGTCATCGAGCAACCTGGAGAGCTCAAAGTGCTGGATCGACTCCGTCGATGGCGCCGTCCTCGCCGGCACGACTGCCGAAATCCTGCCGCTGCCGTCCCGCACTGTCCCCACCACCGGGTGGATCAACTGCACGATGGTGTGGCCCTGCGCTTGGATTTCGTTCGTGATCGAGTCGACCAGGAACGCCATGTCGGACGACGCCACCTCGAGCACCGATACCGGCGCCTCGTAGCCGTGGGACGAGCGTGTCGGATTGAACACTCTCACCGAGATTGCGTTGCCGCGGCGTTCGTCGGCAAACTCGAACACGCTGCGCACGTGGGCCGCAGTCTCCTCGATGGGGCGGGCATTGACGTAGGTCGCGGGCAGCCGCTGTAAGTACGCACGGGCGAAAGCGCCAAGGGCCGCTTTGCGTGGGTCCTCGGCGAACATGCCGACAAGGCGCTCGACGGTGACGGGTTGGTCCCGGCCGGAGTCCTCCATACTCACACCGCGAACCTACTCGACGCAGCGCTGGTCGGGCCGCATCGGTACGCAAGAGGTTGCTGGTGCTCCATGCTCAGCCACGTCATGATGCAAACCGGCCGGTGGAATGCCCGCGGGAGTCGACTTCAACGATCTGGCTGTCAGCAGCGATGAGGCGGTCGTCGGCGCCGAAGGAATGTCGTCGATCGCACCCTCGACATCCAGACGACCTCGGGGACGTCGGCACCAGAGACGTCAGCTTCCACGACGAGGCGGTCGACGCGGCTGACCACGTGGGAGGTCATGACCTTCGCCTCTGTCCGCTCATCGCAGCGTGTTCGATGCTCATAGGACCCGTCGAGAGGCGGACCGCCATGGATCTCGATCGGCATCCGCGCAGATCGGGTTTGCGCGTTGCCGAGTGGATTTCGGATCACACCAAGATCGTGATCGTTGGGTCGATGGTGGCAACCGCCGCCTTGGCGGTACCGATGCTGACAATGGCGCCGGATTCGGCGGCCTCACAAGACCCCTCGGGTGAGATCATCGAAGCCCAGGATCTCGTCAGCGAACGGTTCGCATCCGACGTGTACGGAGCCGGGTACATCGTCGAGTCGAGCGAAGGCAACGTCCTCAGCCGCGAGCCGCTACTCGAGCTCTATGAGAACTCGCAGGCACTCCGGGCGGACGCCGATCTGGGACCCAAGCTCGTCTCGTACTTCGACCCCGAGACCGGCGCCGATGTTCAGGGCGTGTACACCATCGCCGATGAGCTCGACGCACGACTCGAAGCGGCCGGATTCGGCGGCCTCGAAGGGGCCACCGAGCAGCAGGTCACCTCGGCCGTCTCCACGCTGCTCGCCGAAACCGGTCCGTCTCAGTGGGGTTTGGCGGCGGTCGGAACCACCTTCAGCGCCGATACCGGGCAATGGGAGTCGCCAGCCTTCATCTTCGGAGTGGCCGCGGACAATGTTGCGCTGGGCGGCGGCGGGCAAGAGATCACCTTGGGGAGCGACGACACGACGAAAGAAGAGTTCGCTCGAGACGTGCAAGCCGCCCTCCGCGGTGACGAGGATTTCATCGGTGCCTGGGGGATCGCCATCGATGTCAACCTCACCGCAGGCGAGCAGGCTCAGGCAGCCGGGCCGTTCATCGGGTTCACCATCCTTGCGGTGCTGGTGGTCACCGGAATCGTTCTTCGCTCCTACTGGGCGGTCGCAATCGCCGGCGCTGCGCTCTCGGCGCTGATGATCTGGCTCAAGGGCCTGTCCAATCTCGTCGGGCTGGAAACCGGTCAGATACTCAGCTTCATCGTCCCGGTGGCGATGATCTCGTTCGGGATCGACTTCGCCTTTCACGCCATCGGCCGTTACCGCGAAGAAGCTTTCCACGGCTACCGGCCCCGGGTTGCGTTCGTCGTCGGACTGGGAGGCGTGTTCGGCGCGCTTGTGCTCGCGCTCGTGTCCGATTCCGTGGCATTCCTTTCGAACCTGTCGGCACGCATCGAGTCGATCATCCAGTTCGGTATCGGAGCAGCCTTGGCGCTCGTCGCAGCATTCTTCATGCTGGGGCTCGTCACCCCCCTCGTCGTGATGGTGGTCGATGAGACCCTCGGCAGCCCACCAGCCACCAGGCTCCGAGGTGTCGGTCGATCCGCCGCCTCCGGTGCCGCGGCGACCGGAGCGATGGCGGTCGTTCTCTTCCTCGTCTATATCGCCCCGGCCATCGGCGTCGGGCTGTTGGTCGTCTACGTCCTGGCTTTCATCGCCGGGCCCTTTTGGTTCACACGCCGACGCACAGGACGTGACGTCAGTGGCGGCAGCGGGCGACCGGTGTTGGCCCCCCGGCTCGGTCGCCTGGTAGAGGTCATGGGCCAGGGGCGATGGATAGTCCTGCCGATCATGGTGGCGGTCAGTGCAGCTGCTGTCGTGGTGGCGGTCCGAATCGACGCCCGGTTCGACGTGAAAGACTTCTTTGCCTCCGATTCCGACGTTGTGGTCTCGCTCGACAAACTGGACGAATACGTCGGGCAGCAGGGAGGTGAGCCGGCGACCGTCTACGTCGAAGCTGACCTCACCCAACCCACCGCACTCGCAGCCCTCGATAGGTTTGCGCAGCGCGTGGCCACCGTCGACAACGAGCATCTCGCCGTCGACGAGGACGGCGTGACTCTCGTCACAGGGGGGGTGCTCGACGTCGTCTCCGACGCGATGGAGAGCCCGTTCGCCCTCGGAGCGGTCGAGACCACCACCGGAGTCGCCATCACCGACACCGATGGCGACGGGTATCCGGACACCGCCGACCAGGTGACCGCCGTGTACGAATTCACCAGCGCGGCCGGCGTACCACTAGATCCCGAGCGTCTCATCCGCACGCCCGACGGCGTCAACACGAATCTGTGGCTCGACCCCGATACCGATCGCCACGCGACGATCCTGTCTGCGTTCGTCGTAGGTAGCAGGGCACAAGAGAACATCGCCGCCGCCCGTGCGGATCTCGATCCGCTCGTAGCGGACCTCGAAAGCGAGCTGCAGGAAACCGACCCGGATGCGCAGGCGACCCTCTCCGGGTCGGCAATCGTCAGGGATGAGCAGCTGCTTGCCATCGTTCGAGCACTTGCTGTTGCGCTGCCGTTGTCGGTGGTGGCCTGCTTCATCGTGGCAGCGCTGTTCATGAAGTCGGTTCGATTTGCGTTGGTGAGCATCGCACCGATCCTGGTCGTGGTGTCGTGGCTGTACGCCTACATGCACCTGGCGGGGTATGGAATCAATGTGGTCACCGCCACCATCGGGGCCGTGTCAATCGGTATTGGCATCGACTTCGCCATCCACTTCGTCATGCGCTATCGCGAGGAGCTGAACCGACTCCATGTTCGCCTCCAGGCGCTTCGAGCTGCCGGCACGGGCACCGGGGCAGCCCTGGCGGCGTCCGCGATCTCGTCGATCGTCGGATTCGCCATCATGGCCTTTGCTCCGATGCCGATGTTCGCCGTGTACGGCTTCCTCACCGCAATCATGATCGCTATGGCGCTCTTTGCGACCCTGATCGTTCTACCGCCGCTCCTCGTGGCGATCACCAGCGACGGTCCGGCGAGGGTGCCTTCACTCCGGAATCTCGAGCCTGCTTCGCGTGCAGACTGAGTGGATGGACGCAGGCAGCGGATTTCGGGCACAGCAGATCTACGAGATCATGCACTCGATCAGAGCTTCGTCTCCCCCCAATAGCGCCTTGTTCTGTGGCGTTCACTCTGGAAACGCACAAATTACGTTCGAGTTGGCCCCGGCTCACGTCTCGGCAGCTCCGCCAACGCTCTGGCGGCGCCAGGTTCACCAGCTAGAAGATGAGGATGTGTGTCACCATCGACAGGTTGTCCTCCACCGTCACTCGCACCGGGCGCTCGGTGCGGAAGTACATGAAAAAGCTCCATGTGGCGAAGGCGGTGAGCAGGTACCGGATGGCGTGCGTCGGGATCAGCAGATCGGGGCGGCACAGCTCATGGTCGGCAGTGCCGGTGAGCCAGGTCGCATAGGCCACAGTGAACGAGGCTATGCCCAACCAGAACCACGGCACGTAACGGCGGCGACCTTCGGCCGAGTGGCGGACCGAACCGGTACTCGTGGAGCTCGGGTTCTTCAACTGTGCCACAGCCGTCTCGATGACGACCCGATACCCGTCGACGGGCTCGGGTTCTTGCGGCGCTGCGAGGTGCACGCAACCCAGGCGCTGATCGATCCAGTCGACCGCCGCAGAGTCGAGCACCGTGAACTCCTCCATGGCGGACGACACCACGGAGCTCACCATTCCGGTCGGATTCCGTCCGTGGCTGGCACGATCCGGGTGCGCATCCCGCTCATACCCGCGGGAGGGAGGGCTGAGGCGTGGCGCCGTTGGGTGAGTCTGTCACGAGCGACACAGCTCGGCATGCAGCAACGCCCGTCGGCGAGTCGCGTTCGGTAGCTTTTGTTCAGAATCGCTAATGGAGGAGTGGACATGGCGAGCTATGACATGATGCGTGCCTACCTCGATCTGGTCGTCGCCGGGGATTACGCCGGCTCGATGGACTACTTCAGTGACGACGTCACATTGCACATGTCGGGGTGGGGGACGGCGCACGGCAAGGACGAGTATCAGTCCATGCTCGGCCAGGTCATGGATGCCTTTGGCAGCCTCGACGTCGAGGAGCACGACCTGCTGGTCAGCGATGACCACGCCGTCGTCCTCAACTCCTGGCACATCGACCCGAACGGTCGCGACATCCGGGTGAACAACGCAATCATCTATCACACGTCCGGCGACAAGATCACCGACATCTGGATCGTTCCCGAGGATCAGAAGCTCATTTCCGACCTGTTGGGCTAGCGCTCGCAGCGTCGGTTCGGCGCTGCATGCGCTGAGCTCAGGCGAGTCCGGCTCGAGAGCCGCCTCTACCGACGAACGACCTCTGCCGCCTGGTCCTCCACTGCGACGCGCACCGGACGCTCGGTGCGGAAGTACTGGAAGAAGGACCAGGTGGCGAAGGCAGTGAGCAGGTGCCATATGGCGTGCGCCTGGACGAGCGAATCGGGACGGCACAGCTCGTGGTCGGCGGTGCCGGTGAGCCAGATGGCATAGGCGACCAGGAACGAGGCGATGCCGAGCCAGAACCACGGCACGTAGCGCCGGCGACCCTTTGCCGGGTGGCGGGCGACGAGAGCGGGCACCCAGAAGAGCACCACCCACCAGTACTCCCCGGGCGCTTCCAGCATCACGGCGGGGGTGATACCGAACACCGCGGCGACACCGAAGCCGACGAAACCCGACAACGGGCGCAGCAGCGGTGACCACCAGCGGTACAGCACCTCGGAGATCACCCAGATGCCGATCGACACACCAAACAGATCGAGCCCGATGCCCAGGTCCGGCCCGAGAAACCAAAAACCGGCGGCGTAGGCGGCAAGGATGGCGGCGTAGACCGTGAACATCGTGCGCTCGCGCCACCGCCCCAGCGCCGCCAGGTTCACCAGCCAGGGGATGAGGATGTAGGAGACCATCGAAACGTTGTCGATCCAGGCACCGAAGAACGTGTGGCTCCCGTGCATCACCATCGAGCCGGGACCGAGGAACACCGCGGCGGAGGCGTAGAGCAGGGCCGTCGGGCTGTGACCGATGAACCGGTTCAGCGGCCGGCGGCCGGTGGCCACGTCCCGAGCCAGCATCGCGAACATCGCCAGCCCGGCGACGACGAACCCGAGATTGCCCAACGTGTTGATCGGCTCCCGCAGCAGGCCGCCGCCCACTCGCTCACACCAGCGAGAGATCTCGCCGATCGCCTGCTCGTTCGCCGCCGGCGTCCCCCACCCGATCAGCCCCCACCCCACGAAGCCGATGGCAAACAGCCCCAGCGCACCCAGGGCAACCCGCCGCGGCGTCTGCGTCTCCATCCGGCGACGCTACCGCGCCAAGCGTGCCCGGCGACGACCGTGACCTCCCGACAGCGAGATCTGTCACACCGGGCTGGCACGCTGGCCACAGGGCAGAGTGGTGAGCCCTGCAGGTGTACGGTCCATGACATGACTACGACAATGCAGCCGGGAGATCGGATCCCGATGTCGTGGGAGGAGTGCGAAGCGCTCCCGCCGGACGTTCGGGGGGAGTACATCGATGGCGAGCTGGTGATGGCGCCGGCCCCCACCCAGCCGCATCGGAAGATCGCTCGCGCCGCCTGGCCAATCTCATCGAAGAGGCAATGCCCGACGGGGTCGAGGTCATCGAGGGCTGGGGATGGAAGCCGGGACCCGACCAATTCGTGCCGGACGTCATGGTGTACGACGCCACGGATGCGCCACTGCGCCTCACCGCCGACCCCCACCTCGTGGTCGAGATCCTGTCCTCGGACCCGGCGGCCGACATGATCCGCAAGGCGGCGAAGTATGCGGCGGCGGGGTTCCAGCGGTACTGGATCATCGATCCGTCCGGAGCGGTGGTGATCGTGTACGGACTGGTGGACGGGGTGTTCGTCGAACAGGGCCGCCACGGACCGGGCGAATCGGTCACCCTCGATACCGGTGCAGCGGACGTCACCTTAGACCCAGGCTCGCTCCTGACTCGAGGCCCAGCAGGCATGGCGGACGCGAAACCAGGACCCCACGGCTGACCGAGGGCCTACCTGGGCCCGGCGAGGGCCAGGCCCAGGTGATTGAGCGTCAGGTCTTGGCCACCTCGAGCGGCTTGACCTCGATCTGCATGGCGACGGGCTCTTCGGGTTCCATGGGAATGGGCACCCGGATCATGAGCACGCCGTTCTCGAACGTGGCTTCGACGAGCTTGGGATCCACGCCGTCCGGCAGCATGACATCGCGGCGGAAGGCTCCGTACCGGCATTCACGCAGGAACCGGTCGTCTTCCTCGATCTCGTGCTCCACCTTCTTTTCGCCCTTGACATGGAGAACCGAGCCCTCGACATCGACCTCGATGTCGTCGGCCTCGATGCCGGGCAGCTCGGCGCGGATGACCAGGGTGTCGTCCTCCCTGAAGA
>JBFISM010000117.1:0-12030 GCA_041608535.1 Acidimicrobiia bacterium | reverse complement strand
GGTGGGGTCCCGACCCATCATCTGGCACGTGATGAAGTACTACGCCCACTACGGGCACACCGACTTCATCCTGGCGCTGGGGTACAAGGCCGACGTCATCAAGAACTTCTTCCTCAATTACGACGAGGCCGGATCGAACGACTTCGTGATGTCGTTCGGCGGTCGCCAGATCGACTACATCACCACCGACATCGACGATTGGACCATCACCTTCGCCGACACCGGCATCCACTCGAGCATCGGCGACCGGTTGTTGGCGGTGCGCAAGTACCTCGGTGACGACGAGATCTTCCTCTCCAACTACTCCGACGGCGTCACCAATCTCCCGCTCGATTCGTACATCGAGGACTTTCGCCGCTCGGATTCCATCGCCAAGATGCTGCTGGTGCAGCCGCCCCTGACGTACCACCGCGTCGAGAACGACGAGAACGGGCTGGTGACGCACGTCGAGCCGATCGCCGGATCGGACCTGTGGATCAACGGCGGCTATTTCGCCATGCGCTCCGAGTTCTTCGACTACATGGAGGCCGGCGATGACATCCCGGGCAAGGTCTTCGAGCGCCTCATCGAGAAACGCCTCCTCAGCTCGGAGCGCTATACCGGCTTCTGGGCGCCGATGGACACCTTCAAGGACAAACAGCGCCTCGACGACCTCTACACCCGCGGCCAGGCCCCGTGGGTGATCTGGAAGAACAACGCCTGAGCCGCAACCTGCAACGTGTCCCACGTAGCGGACCGAGGTATCTGTCCCCCCGTCGAGGGGAAGGAACCCCGGCGAGAGCTGCGCAGCAGCGAAGACGGGGTAGGGGGGCACGGCGATCACACCCGGATGCCCGCACCATGACCCAGTCATCCATGGCCGGGACTGTGCCCAAACAGACCTAGCCGCTACCTGTAGAGGTCGGGGATTCGGAGGTAGTGGTCGACGCCGGTGGACGCGCGTTCGATCTCGTCGGGACGGAGCTTGCGGATGGGCTTGGCGGGGACACCGGCGGCGATGGTCCACGGATCGATGGTGCGCCCCTCGGCGAGCACGGCACCGGCGGCGAGCCACGAGCCCTCGCCCATCACCGATCCGTTGAGAGCCAGCGCACCGATACCGACGAGGCAGTGATCTCCGACCACGGCGCCGTGAACCACGGCGGCATGGCCGACGGTCACCCGTTTGCCGAGAATCACCGGGAAATCCTCGTCGCTGTGGAACACCGCATTGTCCTGCACGTTGGATTGCTCACCTATCGCGATGTGCTCGACCTCGGCACGGAGCACGGCACCGAACATCACGACGGCCGAGGCCCCGACCCGCACGTCACCGTGAATCTGAGCCGACGTGGCGACGAAGGCCGACGGGTCGACGGACGGTGTACCCAGCTGCATCCCGGGGGACCCTACTCCGCCGCCTCGGTTCCCTTGCGACGTCCCCGCTCTCGCCCGCTACGAACCGAGTACTCGCAGCTCGCCGACCATGCCGGCGCCGAGGTGACCGGGAATGGCGCAAACCACCTGGTATGTGCCCGGATTGGCCGGCACGGCAAACGTCGCGGTCTGCTCGGCACCGGGCTCGGCGTCGAGCTGGAAGAACACGAAGTCGCGCTGGAAGACGGCCTCGTCGTCCGGTTTGTCCGCCTCGTCGTCGAGGCGGACACCTTCCTGGAGGACCACCCATTCGTGGCGGATCGACCCGGTGTTGCTCGCCGTCACCGTCACATCGGTGCCGGCGGCAACGCTCCATCGGGAGGGCTCGAAGGCGAACTCGTTCATAGCGACGGTGAGAGCAGAATCGGTTGCGGCGCCACCACCGCCCCCGCCGCACGCGGTCACCACGAGAAGGACGACCGGGAGGAGACGGCGCCTGCGGCGAATCGTGTGCAGAGTCGATCGGATCATGCGGCAGCGAGCCAGGATACGACCCGTCGCTCGCTACGCGATGTTGCCCCGCCGCCCGAGCGCGTACGATGGCGTATGGACCCGAGGACCGATGTGCGCTTCGATGGCGGTGGCAGCCCCCTTGCCTATGCGCTTCCCAAGGCCGAGCTGCACATCCACGTCGAGGGCACCCTCGAGCCCGAGATGATGTTCGAGCTGGCCGCTCGCAACGGGGTGCGGCTCCCTCACGACGACGTCGCCGCAGTCCGCCGTGCCTACGACTTCTCCGATCTGCAGTCATTTCTCGACCTCTACTACCAGGGCGCCGCCGTGCTCCAGACCGAGGCTGATTTCGCCGATCTGGTGGCCGCCTACCTCGACCGGGCGGCTGCGGACAACGTTCGTCACGTCGAGCTGTTCTTCGATCCGCAAACGCACACCGATCGCGGCGTTCCCTTCTCGGTGGTGGTCGACGGGCTGGGCGCCGGAATCGACACGGCGACCAGCAGGTCGGCCATGACGGTCGAGCTCATCATGTGCTTTCTCCGCCATCTGGACGAGGCTGCGGCGATGGCGACGCTCGACGAGGCACTCACCATGCGGGCGCCGATCGTCGGTGTCGGGCTCGACTCGTCGGAGCTGGGCAACCCACCGACCAAGTTCGCCAATGTATTCGCCGCCGCCGGCGACGCCGGGCTGCGGCTGGTGGCGCACGCCGGTGAGGAGGGGCCGCCGCAGTACATCTGGGAGGCGCTCGACGTTCTCGGTGTCGAACGGATCGACCACGGGGTACGCGCCATCGAGGACGAGACTCTGGTGGCGCGCCTGGTCGCCGATCGCATCCCGCTCACGGTGTGCCCGCTGTCAAACCGCAAGCTCCAGGTGACACCGGACCTGACCCGCCACCCGCTGCCACGCATGGTGGACGCCGGGCTGGTGGTGTCGATCAACTCCGACGATCCTGCCTACTTCGGTGGTTACGTGGGTCGCAACTACGAACGTGCGGCGCAAGAGATGGGGCTCGACGATCGCACGCTCACCCACATCGCCCGCAGCTCGTTCCGATCGTCCTTCCTCAGCGAAGCTGCCTGTGAGATGCACATCGCCGAAGTGGACCGGGTCGCCGGAATCCACGATGTGGCCGTGACATAGGAGGGACCCGTGGAGTTCGACAGGCCGACCGATCTCGACACCGCCCTCCAGTTGGTTGCGGATTCGCCCGAGGCCGAGCTGCTCGCCGGTGGCACCGACCTCATGGTGGAATTGAATTTCAGCCGGCGGAATCCATCCCACGTCATAGGGTTGCGCCGCATTGCAGAGCTGGTGGAATGGAACGGACCCCGTATCGGCGCTGGGGTGACGTACACGACGATGGAACAGGGAGCGGTACGAGCATTGGCTCAGGCCGCGCGCACCGTAGGCAGCCCGCAGATTCGCAATGCCGGCACGATCGGAGGCAATTTGGGCACGGCGAGCCCGGCCGGGGACACGCTTCCCGTCCTTGCGGCGCTCGATGCCGCAGTCGAACTCCGCTCGGCAACCGGTACCAGGTCCCCGCGCTGGGACGAGTTCATCACCGGTGTGAAACGCACGACTCGCCGGCCCGACGAGATCATCACCGCCGCAGTCCTCCCCGAAGACCTGCCGCCGCGTCAGGAGTTTGCCAAGATCGGGGTGCGCAACGCCATGGTGATCTCGATGGTGTCGGCGTGCGTCATGCGCTGGGACGACGGTCGCACCACCATCGCCCTCGGGGCAGTGGGACCGGCGCCGATCCGGGCACGCCGGGCAGAAGCGATGATCGCCGCCGAACAGAGCCCGAGCCCGGCAGCCGTCGAGGAGTTCGCCAGGCTGGTCACCGAGGAGGTCCGCCCGATCACCGACCATCGCGGCACGGAGACGTACCGCCGGCACGCCTCCGGTGTACTGGCGAAGCGGTTGCTGGAAAGGGTGCTGGCGGCATGAGGATCACCTTCCAGGTGAACGGGGAGGAGCGTTCGACGGACGTCCACGGCGCCGAGAGCTTGCTCGACGTGTTGCGTGATCGTCTGGCGCTCCCCGGCTCGAAGAACGCCTGTGAACAGGGCGAATGCGGCTCGTGTTCCGTCGTGCTCGACGGGGAGCTGGTGTGCTCGTGTCTGGTCATGGCAGTCGATGCCGACAGTTCGACGGTCACGACGGTCGAAGGTCTCACCGACGGAGACCACCTCCATCCCGTGCAGGAAGTGATGCTCGACGCCGGAGGTGTGCAGTGCGGCTTCTGCACACCGGGCTTCGTCGTCGCCGCCGCTCATCTGTTCGCTGCAGACCCGACACCGAGTGACGACGACATCATGGAAGCCCTGGCCGGCAATGTGTGCCGTTGCACCGGCTACGGCTCGATCCTGCGCGGTCTCAGCGCACTGGCGGAAGCCAACCGTCACGGAGGCGAGCCATGACCACGACCGCACCGCCGCAGACGACCATCCGACACGGTATCGGCGAATCCGTACGTCGGCCCGACGGGGTGCCCAAGGTGACGGGCAACTTCGCCTTCTCCAGCGACCTCAGCGCCACCGGGATGCTGTGGGGTGCGACCCTGCGCAGCCCGTACCCGCACGCCGAGATCACCAAGCTCGATACCGCGCCGGCACTCGCCGTTCCGGGTGTCGCCGCGGTGATGACCTGGGAGGACGTTCCAGGCCGGAAGACGTACGGTCTCGAGGTCGCCGACCAGCCGGTGCTGTCCGACGGGCGGGTGTGTTACTGGGGCGAGCCGGTCGCCATCGCGGCCGCCGAGACCCCCGAGGACGCCAGGGCCGCGCTCGCTGCGATCGTCGTCGAGTACGACGAGCTCGAGCCGCTCACCGATGCCGAGGAAGCAGCGGCTGCCGGCGAGACCTTCCGCACCATCACCGTCCGCCGCGGCGACCGCGACGTCGCGGGTGCCGTGGTGGTCGAGGGCGAGTACGTGGTGGGGATGCAGGACCAGGCGCCGCTGGGTCCCGAATCGGGTCTGGCGATACCCGACGACCAGGGTGGGGTCGATCTCTACGTCGCCACGCAGTGGTCGCACACCGATCACGCCCAGATCATCGCCAGCCTGGACAAGAGCCCGGACGAGGTGCGGGTGCATCTCTCCGGAATCGGTGGCGCCTTCGGCGCACGGGAGGACGTGAGCCTCCAGATCCACCTGTGTCTCCTGGCGTTGCGCACCGGCCGACCGGTGAAGATGGTGTACGACCGGTCCGAGAGCTTTGTCGGGCACGTCCACCGTCACCCGGCGAAGCTGTGGTACCGCCACGAGGCGACCGAGGACGGCGATCTGGTGAAGGTGACCGCCCGGCTGCTCTTCGACGGCGGGGCATACACCTCGTCGAGCCCGGCTGTGATCGGCAACGCCACGTACTTCGCCGTCGGCCCGTACCGCTGCGACAACGTCTCCGTGGACGGAATCATGGTGCGCACCAACAACCCGCCGTGTGGTGCGATGCGCGGCTTTGGCGCGGTCCAGGCGTGCTTCGGCCACGAATCGCAGATGGACAAGCTGGCGGCGGCGCTGGGTATGGACCCGCTCGACCTGCGGCAGCGCAATGCTCTCGGCACCGGCGACCACATGCCGACGACCGGTCAGCTCGTGGAAACGCCGTTGCCGACCGCCCGCATGATCGACGAGCTGCGTGCGATGCCGGGCGCCCCGGAGCTCAGCGCCGAGCACCCCCTGCATCTGCCCGGGGGCACCGGGCTCACCACCGACCCGGCCCACATCACCCGTGGTGTCGGATATGCAATCAGCATCAAGAACCTGGCGTTCTCCGAAGGTTTCGACGACTACACCGAAGTGCGCGTGGTGATCGACGCCGCCGGAGTGGAAGTGCACACTGCCGCAGCCGAGGTGGGTCAGGGTCTGGTCACCCTGTGCCAGCAGATCGCCCGCACCGTGCTCGGTATCGAGAACATCGTCGTGCGCTTCGACGACACCTCGCTGATCGGCTCGGCCGGTTCCACATCCGCATCCCGGCAGACCCAGATGACCGGGGGTGCCGTGGAGGCGGCGTCCCGAGCGCTGCTCGCCGACATCCTCGACGCCTACCGCGCCGATCGCCTCGACGACGCGGGTGCCTGGCACAACGGAGAGCTCGTCGCCTCCCTCGAGCACATCGCCGATCACGGGCCCAACGAGCGCCACATCCGCTTCCGCCATCCACCCACGGAGACCGCCGACGAGAACGGCCAGGGCAGACTCCACGTCGACTTCGCCGTCGCCGGGCATCGGGCGACGGTGGATGTAGATCGCGAGCTGGGTTTGGTGAGAGTCGTGCGTATCGACACGGTGCAGGACGTCGGAAAGGTGCTCAACCCGGCGGCCCTGGTGGGGCAGGTCGAAGGTGGGGTCATGCAAGGTGTCGGTCTGGGGATGATGGAGGAGCTGATCATCGAAGACGGGATCATCAAGAACCCCAACTTCACCGACTACCTCCTGCCCACATTCGCCGACGCCCCCGAGGTACACGCCCGGTTCATCGAAGAACCGAGCATCTTCGGCCCCTTTGGCGCCAAAGGCGCCGGCGAGCCGCCTGCGATCAGCTCTACCGCCGCCGTAGCCGCCGCGATCTCAAATGCGATCGAAAGACGGATCGCCCGGGTACCGATTCGACCGGACGACATCATCGGTATCACCCCAAAGAGCTTCTGACGAGACAACGAGCTTGACACCGGGGATACGGCTGATTCATCGCCGATCCGAGCACTGCAATCACCTGGAAAACGGCTGAGCGGGAGCATCCCAAATAGGTCGTTCGATGCAGCGACAGCACCGCCCGTGACGGCGATACTGGTCTCATGCTCTTGAGGGTTCCAGGCTTTCGCGAGCGCGTCACCCGGTGGAGTGCCGCAGCTGCGGGAGTCATTGCCACCGCGTTGGGCGCGGTCGTGATGGTTGGATGGTTGCTCGGTGACCCCACCATCGTTCGGCTGAGACCGGATGCCGTGCCCATGCAATTCAACACTGCGCTCGCAGTGGCCGCATGCGGCGTCGGACTGTTCCTGATCGGGAGCGAACGCCGGCGTCGACTCGGAGCGGTTCTCGGAGCCGCTGTCGTGGTATTCGGCGCTGCCGTATTGACGGAATACGTGGCCAACGTCGACCTCGGTATCAACGACCTCTTCGTAGAGAACCACATTGCCGCATCGGTGGGGACGACGGCACGCATGGCACCCAACACCGCACTGGGCCTCATCCTGTGTGGCATGAATCTGATGATCCTCGGCCGCCTGACACAACTGAAACGGCGGCTCTGGATCGTTGGGATCGTGACCGTGCTCACCCTGGTGATCGGCGGTGTGTCGGTGATTGGCTATGCGGCCAACATCGAACCGTTGTTCCGGTGGAGCGATCTCACGGGCATGGCACCACAGACCGCCGCCGGCCTGACAATCCTCGGTCTGGGGATGCTCGTCCGGTGGTACCAAGATCTCGGAGACCATGCGGCCAGGCTCGGTCACTACGAGCTGCTCCTCCTCTTCGGGGGGCTGATCACCTCGTTGCTCTTGTGGTTGGGTCTTTCAGATGCGCTCGGAGGCGAGTCAGCGCTGCCCGAGACCACCTTCGTCACCGGTTCTGTGCTCACGGTGCTCCTATCGCTGGCGGTTCATCTGGGACGCCGCGCCGCGATCCGCGCCCGAGATCTCGCCAAGGCCTACGACGACCTCAAGCTCGAGACGGAGCACCGGCAGCGGGCGGAGCAGGCGCTCCGGCTCACCGAAGAGCGAGCCGAGCTGATCATCGATGTGTCGCATCAAGCCTTTCTCTCCACCGATGCCGCCGGTCTCATCATCGACTGGAACCGGCACGCCGAGGCGACGTTCGGCTGGTCCAAAGAAGAGGCGGTCGGCAGGCTGATCGACGACCTGATTCTCCCGGAGCGGATTCGCCCGGGGATGCACGCTGCGCGCGCCGGTTTCCTCGAGACGGGCGAGGCTCCCGTGAACACCCTCGTCGAGATTCCGGCCCTGCATCGCGACGGATACGAATTCCCACTCGAGGTCAGTGTGACCCCGATCCTGCTCCCCAATGGCTACATCTTCGCCGCGTTCCTCCAAGACATCACGGAGCGGAAGAAGCGGGAGGACGAGCTGGCGCGATCCAACGAAGAGCTCCGGCAGTTCGCCTATGTCGCTTCCCACGATCTCCAGGAACCGCTGCGCATGGTGTCGAGCTACCTACAGCTCTTGTCGAAGCGGTACGGGGACAAGCTGGACGACGACGCCGAGGAGTTCATCCGCTATGCGGTGGACGGGGCCCATCGTATGAAGCTTCTCATCAATGCCCTGCTCGAATACTCCCGAGTCGGCACGAGAGGAAACCCGTTGGAGCCCACCGACGCCTGCTCGGTCCTCCGCGGCGTTCTCGACAACCTGCGGCTGGCCATCGAAGAAGGCGGCGTCGTTGTGACTGCCGACCCGTTGCCAATGGTGATGGCCGACGCCGTGCAGCTGGCCCAGCTGTTCCAGAACATCGTGGGCAACGCCGTGAAGTTTCGCGCCGAGCACGAGCCGCAGGTTCACATCGGCGTCGAACGCAGCGGCACCGAGTGGGTCTTCACGATCGCCGACAACGGGATCGGCATCGACGAGCAGTACGCCGATCGCATCTTCGATGTCTTCGAGAGACTCCACACGAACGACGAGTACGCGGGGACCGGAATCGGTCTCGCCATCTGCAAGAAGATCGTCCAGCGCCACGGCGGCCGGATCTGGGTGGAGTCGAGCCCCGGGTACGGCGCCACCTTTGCGTTCACGCTGCCGTACGCCCACCTCCCCGCCAAGAGAAATTGCCCGGACATCGAGGCACGTGATGCGGCCGATTCGAGCGATCACGCTCCAGCGCCGGTGACCGTCGGCTGAACATTCCAAATCGAAATGAGGACCCCATGGTGATGAACGGAGCGCTTGGCCGGCCGGTCGAGATATTGCTCGTTGAGGACAATCCGGGCGACGTGCGTCTCACCAAAGAGGCCCTGGCCGAAGGCAAGGTGCACAACAACCTGCACGTGGCACACGACGGCGTCGATGCTCTCGCCTTCCTCCGCAGAGAGGGTGTGCATGCCGGCGCGACCCGGCCCGACCTGATCCTGCTCGACCTGAACCTGCCCAAGGTGGACGGACGCGAAGTGCTGTCTGCCATCAAAGCCGATCCGGAGCTGCGGCGGATTCCCGTCGTCGTGCTCACGACGTCGGATGCCGAGCGAGACATCGTCGAGTCCTACGAGTTGCACGCCAACTGCTACATCACCAAACCCGTCGACCTCGACCAGTTCATCGTCGTCGTGCAATCGATCAAGAGCTTCTGGTTCACGATCGTGGAGCTGCCATCGCAGACACCGGGACGCGCCTCGTAGCCGAACGCCACCGAAGAAGACAACCAGCAACCATGAGCGACCCACCACTCCATGTGCTCCTCATCGAGGACAACCCTGGCGACGTCCTCCTGATCCGTGAGTACCTGCGAGATGCACACGGTCGGGAGTACGAGGTGCGATCGGTCGACCGGCTCGCCGACGGTCTCACCCATCTCGCCAAGAGTCAGGTAGATGC
The DNA here is from genome assembly GCA_041608535.1 of Acidimicrobiia bacterium. Taxonomy (GTDB): domain Bacteria; phylum Actinomycetota; class Acidimicrobiia; order Spongiisociales; family UBA5794; genus JBFISM01. The sequence continues at coordinate 2,589 of JBFISM010000117.1, read as the reverse complement.
GGTGTTGCTCGACCTGTCCCTGCCCGACAGCCGCGGCATCGAGACGTTCGAGCGGGTTCAGGCAGAAGCTCCCGCGGTTCCGACCGTCGTGCTGACCGGCCTCGACGATCATTCGCTGGCGCTGCACGCAGTGCAGAGCGGGGCACAGGACTACCTGGTCAAAGACGAGCTGACGCCGGGCTTGTTGGGGCGAGCGCTGCGCTATGCCATCGAGCGCCAGCAGCTCCGTCTTGCGGCGAGCGAACTCGCTCGCATGAAGGAAGATTTCGTAGCCAACGTGTCGCACCAGCTGCGTACACCGGTTCACTCGTTACAGGGATTCTTGAATCTGCTGATGGACGGCAAAGTCGACGACCCGGCGGTGCGTCGCGAGTTCCTCACCCGAGCATCGGAGGATGCGGCGCGCCTTGCCGCCCTCACCGACGACCTGCTGAAGATGTCCCGGCTGGAGAGCCCGAGATTCCAGCTCGATTCAGGGCGGGTCGACCTCGGTGCGCTCGTCGATGCCACCAACGAGCTGCTCGAACCGCTCGCAGCGGAACGGAACATCGCACTGCTCCACAGCGCACCGGACACGGCGCTGGTCGTCAAGGCGGACGAGCACTGGCTGCAACAAGTCCTGATCAACTTGATCGAGAACGCCATCAAGTTCTCGCCGGAGGGTGGATCGATCAACGTCGCCACCACCACATCCGAGTCCGACGCCGTGGTCACCGTGGCCGACCGAGGTCCGGGAATACCGGCCCACTCCACGTCCAGCGTGTTCGAAAAATTCTTCCAGGTCGAGGGTCCCCACAAGCGAGCCGGGCGTGGGACCGGCCTCGGCCTCTACATCTGCAAACAAATCGTCGAAGCCCATGGCGGCACCATTGGCTTCTCCAGCAATGAAGGTAACGGCAGCATGTTCTATTTCAGCATTCCAGCCATCGAGCTGACCGAACCGGTCGCCGAGTTGATCTCATGAGCGGCGACAGAGTTCTCATCGTCGACGACGAGCCCAACCTCTTGCGTCTCGTCGAATACGCCCTCCAACAGGAGGGATACGAGACGCTCGTGGCGACCACCGGTGTCGAAGCCATCGCCGCCGTCGAGCAGCACGATCCGGATCTCCTCATCCTGGACGTGATGATGCCCGACATGACGGGTCTCGAGGTGTGTCAGCGCATTCGGGCGAACCCCGCAACCGAGAACATGCCGATCATCATCTTGAGCGCGCGCGGCCAGGTCTCCGACAAGATCGAAGGGCTGGAAGCCGGTGCCGACGAGTACCTCGCAAAACCGGTTCTCCCGGAAGAGATGGTCGCCAGAGTCACCGCATTGCTGCAACGCACCCGCCGCTTGCAGCGTGACCACCAAACCGAGAAGGGACGGGTCGTCGGAATCATCGGCGCCAAGGGCGGAGTGGGGACGACCACGCTGGCCCTCAATCTGGCCGCAACGTTCGCCGAGCAAGGTGACGGGGTGATCGTGTGCGAGCTGCGCGACCATGTGGGCACTGCGGCCAGGCAGCTCGGTCAGATCCCAGATGCGTCGTTCGCCGAGCTGACCACCCTGCAACCGCTCGACGTGGGCAGCAAGGAGGTCGCCGGCAAGCTCATGGCCCATCCTGCAGGCTTCAACGTGCTCTACGCGCCGCAACCCGGCGAGGTCGTCGAGGAGCTGTCTGCGGAGCTTGCGGCAGCAGTCGTCGATCGCTTGGCGTCGCTGGGCTCCCATGTGTTCCTCGACCTGCCGTACCCGCTCACAGCCGCCACGTGCGCCGCACTTGGGAGCTGTGATGACATCATGCTCGTCGTCGAGCGCGAGCCGGGTGCGGTGTGGTCTGCAGCGGCGCACCTCGACTCGATGCGGTCGCTCGGGGTGCCACGAAGCCGCGTCTCGGCTGTGCTCGTCAACCGAGCGCGACTCGGTGTCAGCACCAACATGGAGGAGGTGCGGGCGCATCTCGAATGCGACTTGCTCGGACTGATCCCGGCGGGCGAGGGTTTCATGTTTGCCTATGCCAAGGGACTACCGCTCGTGAGCGCACAACCGGACGACCCTGCGGCCGGCGCCGTGCGCGACATCGCAGCTGCGCTCAACGCCCGCCGGGGCACACCCGTGTCGGTCTGATCCGACGGCACGCTGCTGCGAGGAGGCGAGCACTGCTGGTGTCTTTGGGGGCGGATAACGCCGCAGAGACCGGCGCTCGCAGTACATTCCCCCGGTGTCCATCGCCCGGAGAATTGCCGCTTCGCTCGCCGCTGTGGCGCTGGCTGCCGCATGCAGCGGTGACGCCGAACCTCGGGCAGCTGCGGTGCCGGCGGCGTCGACCGCTGCAGCCCAGACAACCGTCGCCGCGACCGATGCTGCGGCCGATTCCGCGACTGCCGAATCGGAAAGCACTGCGGACACAACGGCCAGCATGACAACCCTGGCGTCGCTCTCATCTCTGCCGCCATCGACCACAGCAACGACCACCTCGACAACACCGCCGCGAGAGCGGCTGGTGGTGAGCGCAACCGGCGACGTCAATCTGGACCCGAGCTACATCCCGCGACTCGCCACCGAGGGCTACGGCTTCGCCTTCTCCGGACTTCAGGACATGTT
>JBFISM010000116.1:0-12038 GCA_041608535.1 Acidimicrobiia bacterium | reverse complement strand
GGAACTGCAGTTGAACTATCAGGGGCTCGGTGACGCAGACACTCCGTGCCCGCATGTGGCGTGGGTCGGCACGGTTGACCTGGGCGGTGTGACCTACGGGATCAGCTTCGAGCCTGCCGGACCACTCATTCCCGCGGGAGACGGCGTTCTCTTCGCCGATACCTGGAGAATCCACGACGTCGAGGACCTCGAAATCGTCGACGGAGTGGTCACGAAATGTGAAGGACCGGGCCTGATGTGGGGTGTCGATCGCGGCAGCGCCCTGCTCGGGGTGCACGCACGGGCTGACGGCTATGTCGTGTGGGTCGATCCGAACGGGCCCTTCGATGCATCGTTCGTGGGCCATCACAGCAAGTGGAGTGGCAACTACACGGCCAGCGGAGTGGGCTTCGTCGGCCCGATGAAGATCGGCTGATTCCGCGCCTGCGCCAACGGCTGGTCGTCGAGCAGCGCTCGCCGCCAAGTGGAGCGGCCCAATGGCCGCCATCTCGATTCCGGCGGCCACGTCGGCGTCAACGCTGGGCCGAACGTGTCCATCGGCTTGCAAAGGGTCGAATCCCAGCGGCTTCAGCCCGCCCCCAAACCCCCTGATCGGGGCCGAATGCCTCTACCAACGCTCGATATCGGCCCTGATGATGCAGGCATGCGACCGTCGTGTCCCCGAAGGAGGTGTCATGGCCAACGTAGTTGCCACTGCCCTGCCACGGGCCGTTCATGAGTTTCGCCCCAAGTGTCCGGGTTGTACGCCTGACAGCGTGACGGAGGAGGATGCACGGCCGTGCAGCTACTACGACTGTCCCGGTCTGCCGAGCCAGTTGAAGGTCACCTGTGACACCTGCATGTACGACTTCGCCGCCGGAGAGGGCCAGATCAAATGCGACCACGCAACGTGCGAGATTGCAGCGCAGCTTCGTGCCAACGTCGCAACGTATCGCGCGTGGCTAGAGCTCATCCAGTGGGAGCGCGCGCGCTGAGACGGCGTCAACCGCACATGGCACCTGTAGCACCCACCACGCAGGGGATGCGCACGTCCCGGGCGACGATGGCGGCATGGCTGAGCGTCCCACCGCGCTCAGCGACGATTGCGGCCACATGAGATAGCGAAGGCGTCAGCTCCGGACGTGGCATCGTGGTCACCAGCACCGCCCCCTCGGGGATGCGGCGGAAATCAGAAGTCCTCGTCGCCACGAACGCCGGCGCGGAGACCACCCCGGAGGATGCCGGGATACCGGACAGCCACACACCCGAAGCAGGCTTCCGAGCGTCCTCGTCGTGAAGGCGCATCCGTTCCAGCGCAGCACGGAGCTCTTCATCGGGCGGGGACTGTAGGCGTGTGCGGCTGCGGCACCGACGATGAGATAGAGTCGGCAGAACACGAGGAGGCGTGCCGTGCCCAACATCACGATGCTGGAGATCGACGATCTTCTCGAATCGGAGCTGGCGCCGTTCGTGAAGAAGTGCCTCAAGCATCGGGCTCCAGATCCGGCGTTTCATGCCATTCAAGGGCACAACCCGGCGCTGTCCAAGGCGCTCTACATCGCCTGGGGAACCGTGTTCAACACCGGTGTGATCGATCACTCGCTCAAGGAGATCATCCGGGTACAGCTCTCCCGGGCTGCCCTCTGCAACTACTGAGGCAACGTGCGATCCGCTTCGGCGAAGCGGAACGGGCTCACCGAGGAGCGCATCGACGAGGGCATCGACCAGTGGCGGGACAGCCCCAACTTCACCCCGGCGGAGAAGATCGCTCTCGAGTACAGCGAGCTGATGCAGTACGCCCCCGACAAGATCGACGAGGCGTTCTACGAGCGCCTCGCCGAGCACTATTCGACAGCAGAGATCGTCGAGCTGGGGGCGTTCATCGGCTTCAACGTGGGCTACCACACGTTCTTTCGCACGCTCGACTTCTATCCGATGTTCACCCCGGACGGCCGGCTGGTGAGCCAGGAAGAATCGCGCCGCATCTACGGCGACGTTCCCGCATCGCACCGCAGCGCGGCGGTGCTGCAAGCGATGGCGGGCACGGAACACGACGCTGAGAAGGCCAGCTGACCATGGCTGTCGTCGAACCGGTGGCCGAGAACGACCCCGCAGCGGAAGGTCTCGGCAGATTGATGGCCACATATGCGTCGCTCGGCGACGACGACGCCATATTTCCGCGCATTCTGGCGCATGCCCCCGGGTACGCCGTCGCGATCGGGGATGCAATGACTCGCGCCCACCTCGACGGCGGAGTGGACGTGCGCTTGAAAGAGCTGATGCGCATCCAACTCGCCACGACGGCGGGCGATACCTACTTCTCAACCCTGCGTGCCCCAGCCGCGATCGATGCCGGCCTGACCGAGGATGATGTCGCAGCCGCCTTGGGCGACTTTGCCGCCAGCGAGCGTTTCACCGAGGCGGAGAAGTGGGCATTGCGTTATGCGTGGCTGATGTACCGGGAGCCGGACAAGGTCGACGCCGCCTTCTACGAGGAGGGAAAGCGGCACTTCAGCGAGGCGCAGATCATGGAGCTGGGCGGGCTCATCGCCGTCCACTACGGCATGGCGGTCTTCATGAGCACGCTCCGCGGCCGGGTCGCCGTCCCGTCATCGGACTGAGTCGAGCAGCAGCGTCTGGATCGCCCGTCCGACAGGTCCCGTCGTGTCGAACAGCTCCGCATCGGCGAGCCCGGTCCCGTCCGGTTGCCAGTGAGACATGACCCGGCTGGCGAACCACTCACCGACGGGGTCTCGATGGAGCGCCAGCGTGAGATCCGGATTCAGGAAGAGGGCTTTGTCGATGTAGGTGTTGTAGCTGATCCCGTTTCCTGAGTCAGCCAGCGGGCAAATCCGCTGCAAGCCGCTGAATTCCTCATCGGGGAGGAGCGGGACCGTGACCCGCATCCAGATGATCGTCGGCCCACCCCGGCCTGGGGAGGCGTCCGGGTCGTAGCGGGTCTCGATCGACGAGGGGAAGGCCTGCTCGCCGTGGCGGGTGTCCCGGATCGGAAAGGGACCGGGCTCCGACCGTGCAAAGTCTGGCGCAGTGCCAGGTGTTGCGGCGAACGGAAAGTCGTCGAGAGTGCGGATGTGGAGGCCGCGCACCCGCACATAGATCTTGTCGTCGTCGAGAATCTCCGCACGGCTCAGCGTGACTGACCGCCCCGGACGGTCGATCTCGGCTTGGGCCCGGAATCCGGTCATCGGGATCGGTCGGATCAGCTCCACGGACAGCCGGGCGAGACGTTGCTCCGGGATCAGTCGCTCCAGAGCCCGGACCACGAGCGCCGTCGGCGGGCCGGCATGGCAGGCGTTCACGTCCCACGGCCCGCGGGTGTATCCGGTCGGCACGAACCACGTCCCATCCGGCGTGGTGAAGTACGCCTCAGCCATCTCGCTCCCATTCTCCCTCTCCCCGGGCCGCCGTTCAGCCAACGAAACTCCCGGCTCGGGGACATGCTGAGCGTGCGCTGGAGCCCACGGTTTGAGTCCCACGGCCCATCGGGTAGCTCCGGCACCGGTCCTAGGCTGCAACGGCCATGAATCGGCAGGCGCTGCTCGCAGCCTTTCTCTTTCTCATTCTCGCCGGTGCCGCTGTGGTTGGCGTCCTCGTCTGGCGGCAGTCCGGCAACGCAAGCACCGCGTCCGCCGCCGCCACCACCACGACCACCTCCGATGCACTCGACGCTCCCCGCCCCCCCACGAGCCGGGCAGGGCAAGAACGCACCACGACAACCACGGGGACCGGATCGCCGGGTTACGTTCCGGTCCTGGAGGATGCTCGCTGCGACTTCGATCTGTTCACCGAGATGGAGTTCCGCTGCGGCTACGTGGTGGTGCCGGAGAACCGTGACGATCCCGGCAATGGCCGGGAGGTGAGGCTGCATTTCGCCATCTTCGAGACGGACAATCCCGATGATCCTCCCGACCCCATCGTCTATCTCGACGGCGGACCCGGCGGCGAGACCCTGGATGCGCTCCAATTCAGCCTGGTTCCCGTGTGGTCCGACTTCATCGCCGAGCGAGACATGGTCTTCTTCGACCAGCGCGGCACCGGTCGCTCCGAGCCCTCGCTCAAGTGTGGCGAGACGAGAGAGCTGTTCCTCGATGTGCTCGACGACGACCTCGATCCGCAGGAGTACGTTGCCGCCGAGCTCGATGCGCTCACCCGGTGCAGGGAGCGGCTCGTCAACGCAGGCATCGACCTCGACCAGTACAACAGCGCCGCCAACGCCGCAGACGTAGCCGATCTGAGATTGGCTCTGGGCTACGACGAGTGGAACCTGCTCGGTATCAGCTACGGAACCCGACTCGCCGAGACGGTGATGCGGGATCATCCCGAAGGCGTCCGCTCCGTCGTTCTCGACAGCACCTATACGCCGGATGTGGATCTGATCTCGTCGGCTCCAGACAATTTCCAGCGGGCCCTCGACGTGTTCTTCGAAGCCTGTGCGAGTGACACGGAATGCGCGGCGTCCTACCCGGATCTGGAGACCCGGCTGTTCGATGTCATCGCCACGCTCGATGCGGACCCGGTCGCTGCCGAGATCACGGATTTCCTGGAGGGGGAGACCTACGGCGCGATCATGGACGGTCAGTTCCTGCTCAACACGATCTTCTCGGGTCTCTACTCCGAAGGGGTCATCCCGCTGCTCCCCCAAGTGATCGCGGAGATGGAAGAGCGGGACACGAGCACCATCGAGCTGCTGGCCTCCAACGACCTCGCCCAAGGTGCGTTCTTCTCCTACGGAATGCACGCCTCGGTACAGTGCAACGAGGAGGTCCCGTTCGTCGACGAGCAGACCGTTTCCCGGGAATCGCAACAGGACGAGCGGTTGATCGACTTCTTCATCACGGCGAGCAACATCGGTCCTTCGGTGTTCGACATCTGCGACGTGTGGGATGTCGCCGCGGCTGCGCCCGTGGAGAACGAACCCGTGGTGAGCGACATCCCCACGCTGGTGCTCGCCGGAGTCCACGACCCGATCACCCCGCCGCAATGGGGCGAGCGGGCGGCTGCCACCCTGGACAACGCCACGTACCTCGAGTTCCCCGGAGTGGGCCACGGTGTCTCCGTTTCCGGCGAATGCCCCCGCAACATCACGCTCGACTTCATCGAGGCTCCCGACACACCACCCGACCCCTCTTGCATCGCCGAGATGGGCGGTCCGGACTGGGTGATCCCGGGCGAGGCAGCTCCGCCCGTCGTGCTCACCGACTTCGAAGAACCGGTGTTCGGCGTCACCATCACAGGTGTCGTCCCCGAGGGTTGGGAGGCAGTCGGACCCGGTTCGTGGACCCGGGGCGAAACCTTCGTGGATCAGACCGCCATCGTCCAACAAGCCGTACCGGGTACTCTCGAACCGGAGCTGTTCGCCGGCCTGGTGGGCAGCCAGATCGGCTTTGACGGCGACCCACGAGTCGACGGGACGCTCGAGGCCGGTGATCGCATCTGGACGCTGTTCAGTGGTGAACTCGGCGGTTTTCCGGTCCACATGGCCATCGGCAACGACGGCTCCACGACAGGCATCGTCGTTCTCGTCGCCGACGAAGAAGACCGCAGCCAACTCTACGACGAGGTGTTCGTCCCGGCACTCGAGGCGTTCCGCACCGGGTGAACAGCTAGTCGAGTGTGCTTGGAACGCCGATTACGCGGTGAATAAGCACACTCGACGAGACATCACGCGTGGAGCAGCTTGTGGCGGGTCGCGTCGAGCCGCTCGTTCATCACCGCCGCCACTCGGGCCATGACGCGGAATCCACTCGCCGGATCTTCGACGAAGTGATCCCGCAGCGCGGCGGCGTCGATGGCGATGGTGCGAACCGGAGTCGCCGCCACCGCATCGAACTTCCACACGTAGGGAGCAAACAGCCACGACCAACCGAGCACCGAGCCTTCGTTGATCAGCTGGATCACCTGGGGGAACCCGCTGTAGGCATCGACGGTCAGCTCGACGACGCCGGACCGGACGAGGTAGAAGGTGTCTGCCGGCGTGCCGGCGCGAAAAATGACATCACGCGTGCTGAATGCGACCAGCTCGGCTCGCGCCGTGAGCGCCTCGGTGTCGGTCGGCAAGAGATCGCGTGTGAAGGGGTGGCCTTCGATCTGCCGGCGGACCCTGTCTTCGATCGTCTGCGAGGTCATCGCTCCCCTCTCGTTCGGGCCCGACTGTACCGTTGATGCTACGACGACGCCGACCGGTAATCTCCATCGCATGGCGCAGAGCACCCAGCGGACCAGACGGTCCGAGACCCCGCCCCCGTACCGTCCGCACGTCGGCGCCACCCGCCAGTACTGGCGGGACATCATCCTCGGCGTCAACGACGGATTGGTCTCGGTGTTCCTGCTCCTCGCCGCGGTGGTCGGTGGCGGGCTCGACAGCAGCCAGGTGCTGCTCGCCGGGCTCGGCGGCGCCGTGGCCGGTGCGATCTCGATGGCTGCCGGAGAGTATCTGGCCACGCAATCCCAGGACGAAGTCTTCGATCGCGAGATCGAGCTCGAGATGGAGCACATCCGCCACTACCGCGACCAGGAGGTCGAGCAGATGCGAGGCTTCCTCGCCGATCTCGGTTTCGATGGCGAGGATCTCGACAAGGTCACCGACTTGTTCAGCAAGGACGACGAGAGGCTGCTCAACGCCATGAAGATCCTCGAATTCGGCATCGTCGACGCCGAGCGCCGCAGTCCCTACGTGGCGATGGCGGCATCGGGCGTGTTGTTCCTGCTCGGGTCCGTGCCCGCGGTGCTGCCCTTCCTCTTTACGCCCAGCCCGAACGTGGGCCTGGCGTGGTCGGCGGCACTCACCACGGTCGGTCTCTTCGCAGTAGGCGCTGCGACCACCGGTGTCACCGATGGTCCGGTGATTCGCTCCGGTCTGCGCAACCTGGTGATCGCCGGTATCGGCGGGGTGATTGCCTACTTCGTCGGTTCTGTCGTCGAAGGCGTGGTCTGATCCACGAGCGGGACCACCACTGGTCCGCCCGATGTTGCGATCACCTCCACGGCAGCCCCATAGTGGCGCCGGACGAGGTCCTCGGTGATCACGGTCGCCGGTGACCCGGTGGCGGCAACCACCCCACCGGATAGCAGCACCATCTCCGCCGCACAGCGGGCAGCGACCGTCAGGTCGTGGATCGCCGATATCACGGTCGTGCCTCGCTCGTGGCGGATCGATTCGACCAGCTCGAGGAACGTCTGTTGATGACCGAGATCGAGGCCCGTGGTTGGCTCATCGAGCAACAGCACCTCGGGCTTCTGGGTCAGCGCCCGAGCCAGCACGGCGCGCTGGCGCTCACCACCACTCAGCGTGTCCACCGATCGGTCCTCGAGATCGGATAGATCGAGTGCTTTTATCGACATGCGGGTGATGGCAACGTCCGCAGCGCCCTCGCTCCGCCAGTAGGGGATGTGCGGCGTGCGCCCCAGCAAGACGTAGTCGAAGACAGTCATGCCGGCAGGGAACAGTGGTGATTGCGGAACCAGGGCGACCAGCCGGGCGCGGGTGCTGCGCGCCATGGCCCGCATCGGGGTCGTGCCGACGGAGATCTCGCCGTGATATGCGACGAGGCCGGCGATCGCGTTCAGCAGGGTCGACTTCCCTGCGCCGTTGGGACCGATCACGGCCAGGGACCCTCCCGACGGGACGGTGAGCGACAGGTCATCGAGAACCGGGCGCTTGCCGAACGCGGCCGTCACGTTATGGAGCCGGACGGTGCTCACCCCGCACCCCGACTTCTCGCCAGGATCATCGCAAAGAAGGGTGCGCCGAAGAACGCGGTGATGACCCCGATGGGGAGCTCGGCGGGGCTGACGATGGTTCGTGCGGCGATGTCGGCGAACACCAAGAACGCCGCTCCCCCGACCAGCGACAGCGGCACGATGACTCGATATGAGGCCCCGGTGAGGAGCCGCACTGCATGGGGGACGATGATCCCGACGAAGCCGATGAGCCCCGCCACCGCTACTGCCGCCGCTGTCGCCAGCGTCGCCGCCAGCACGACGAGGACCCGAACCCGACCGACGTCGAGACCGAGCGCCGCCGCCTCCCCTTCCCCCACGGCGAGCACATCGAGATGACGCCGGTGCGCCACGATGACTGCGGCCGAGACGGCGACGAACGGCACCACGAGCAGGACCTCCGACCACCCAAACGTCGCCAACCGGCCCAGAATCCAGGCGAAGACCTCGCGCACGGTGTCGGACGACGTCTGCTGGACATAGGTCTGGAGGGCGGTGAAGAAGGAGGCAACGGCGACCCCGGCGAGTATCAACGTCGCCGTTGTCCGGCCGGCGCCCCCCAGCTTGGCGAGACCGTACGTGACGATCACCGCCACCAGTGCCCCGGCAAAGGCAGCAGCCGGGAGCAGCGGTGTGCTCGCCAGGCCGGTGATGATCGCCAAGGTGGCGCCGAGCCCGGCTCCGGCGGCGACACCGAGCAGATAGGGGTCGGCAAGGGGATTCCGAAAGACGCCTTGATACGCCGCACCGGCGACAGCCAGCGCCGCCCCGACAACCGCTCCGATCACCATGCGCGGCGCACGGAGCTGCCACAGCACATCACGCTGGCGGGCGGTGAACCCCGAGTCGACCTCCAGCAGCGGGATGCGATCGACGACCTCCAACACCACGCCTCGCACGGGTAAGTCGGCCGCACCGGTGATGACTGAGACGACAGCGGCAACCGCGAGCATGGCGAAGGCAGCCATCGCCGGAGCCGGCCGCAGCCGTTGCGAGGCCGCCGGAGCGATCATTGGGCGAGCCACCTGGGTCACGACGTCACCCGACATGGTCGATGAGGGCAGTGGCGATGGCCGCAACCAAGTCGGCCAGTCTGGGCCCCCACCGTGAGGCGATGTCCGGATCCAAAAAGTAGACGTCGCCTGAGGCGACTGCCTGCATCGCACCCCAGCCCTCCCGCTGTTCGTACTGGGTGACGTCACCGCTGGGATCGGTGGAGAAGATCATCTCCGGATCGGCGTCCACGATGTACTCCGGAGTGAGCTGGGGGAATGTCTGACCGGCGGCATCGGGAGCGGCATCGGCGATGTTCTCCATCGCGAACAACCCATAGATCTGACCGATGAACGATTCCGAGGTCGGCGTGTAGAAGGTGAACGGGTCGGCTTCGTGGTAGTACGTGATTCCTGCGGCGCGGTCGCCGACTGCGGCGACGGCCGCGTCGATATCTGCGGCTACCTGCTCGACGAGCTGGGTTGCCTCTGCCTCGAGCCCGGTGGCGGAACCAAGCAGCTTCATCTGGTCGTAGGAGCTCTGCAACGTCGTGGCCGTGCCGAGCAACAGCGTCGGAATCCCCACGGCCTCCAGAGCCTCTACGGCACCCACCGGATCGAACGACAGGACGACCAGATCCGGATCTGTGGCGATCACCTCCTCGACGTTCAGATTGAACGAATCGAGGGCCGGTTTCGTCGCGGCCTCTGCTGGGTGGTTCGAGAACAGATCGACCGCAATCACGCGCTCGCCGGCGCCGATGGCATAGAGCATCTCGACGTGGGTGGCAGACAGCGCGGCGATGCGGACGGGTGGGGCCTCGATCGTGGTCGGGCCCGCATCGGAGCCAACGGTGATCGGGAACACCTTGGCCGCGACCGCCGTAGTCGTGGTCGTCTCGAGAGCAGACGTCGTCGTCTCCACTCCCGAAGTCGTGATGGCGTCCGCCGGTGGAGCAGTACTCGTGGCGGCGGCCGTCGTCGTGGTTGCAGCGTCGCCGGCAAAGCTGGTGTCGTTTGCGGGCTGGGTGTCGTCGCCGCAGGCGGTGGCAACCAGCGCCAGGGAGACGAGGAGCAGCGCCACGGTCCGCCTCATCGAGCCCTCCTCTCTCGCAGGAGCTCTCGATCCGGTACCGCCCCTCCTGCGAGAGCGACATCGGCACATCTCGATGGAGAGGCGACCTGGCTCGTCCCCATGGAGGGGCATCACAGTTGCGGGACAGCGCCGGAGTCGCACCGGACTTCGCTCTCGCACGAGCGGACGGACACGGCCGTCGGTGGGAGACTAGCTGTGTTGAGCCGGACAAGCTGGGGGACTGCGGCCACAGCCGGTAGCCTGGTGTCATGAGACAGCCATCTCCCGGTGTGGTGGCGACGGTGCTCGCCGCTGCGGTGGCAGCCCTGGTCGCCTTCTCCAAGCGGCCGGTGCGACCTCCCGACACCAAGGGAGAGTGGCGGCCCGCGGCGCGTCACCCCTCACATCGCTGACGTGCGCATCGCATTGCACCAGACCGGCGAGGTCGGGATGCGGGCAGGACGGATTCTCCTCGGCGAGGCTTCGTTGACTGCGCTCGGGCTCGTCGGCCGCAGACCAACGAGGTCTCTCGACCGCAGAATCGAGAAGGCCGGCTCGCTGGCAGCCTACGACGTGCTCGTGAGCGACGACCTCGACACACCGGATGAGCAGATCGAAGCCGCCCTCGATGCGAGTGTCTCCTGCGTCCTGTGGTCGGACGGCGTGGAAGCAGAGCGATTCCACCAGCGCTTCATCGCCGCCGGACGCACGCTCCTGGTGGGCGCCAACCTGGCGCACGGGCTCGCCCCCAGCCTCGCTGCCCACGAGGCCGCCGTGATCGAGGAGACGCCCGCGGATGCCGTCCTCGGTGCGGAAGTGGCATGGACCGAGCCGGGCCGGGCGTTGCGTCGGGGCGAGGCCATGCCGTTCCCCGAGCCCGTTGGTCCCCGGTGGGCGACGCTACAACCCCACACCGGCCGGGTACGTCGATTCGTCGCACCGGTGGAAGGCCAGTGGGCCGCAGCCATGGCGCGAGTCACCGTTGGGACCTCCGACGGAGTGCACGTGCGAGTGCTCGGTGTCGCCGATCACGCCGCCCATCTCGAGGCGCTGTCGCTGGCCGCCGGAGCCGTTGCCATTGGTGAATACCCGTACGGCCTCGCCACTCCCGAGGATCGTGCCGAGTACTACCTCGCCGCAGCGGTCGAAGCGGGTCTGGACGTCGCCGCCTACACCACGACGAGATGAGCAGCATCTAGGACAGCAAGAGCCGCCGTACCGCTGCGTGCGAGGTTCCCCAGTCGCAGGTGCGCCATCCGTCGCACCGCGGGTTTGCATCGCCGAGCCGTCTTGAATGAGGGCCATGCCGGTGCAATCTGCTGTCGCTAGAAGGGCCCGACTCGCGCAAGCGTGGCTGGTCGGGCTCCTCGGAGCGATGGTGATGCTGGCGGCGTGCACCGGGAGTGAGCCTGCGGCGGACCCGACGGAGACCAGGGCGGCAACCACCTCCTCCGCTGCCGTCGAGGACGCCGCGGCTGGAGACCAGCCCGAGGAGACACCAGAGGACATACCCTCGTTTGCCGGGACCGATCCGGCTCCGGAGTTTCCCACCGGCCTCGACTGGATCAACGTCGATGGCGAGCTGAGTCTGGAGCAGCTCCGAGGCAGGGTGGTGCTGCTCGACTTCTGGACCTATGGATGCATCAACTGCATCCACATCATTCCGGATCTGCACCGGCTGGAGGAAGAGCACCCGGACGAGTTGGTGGTGATCGGCGTGCACTCCGCCAAGTTCGTCAACGAGGGCGCCACGGAGAACATCCGCCAGGTGGTGCTCCGCTACGGCGTCGACCACCCGGTGGTGAACGACCGCGATTTCGAGATCTGGCGACGCTGGGGGGTCAACGCGTGGCCCACCACCGTGCTGATCGATCCGGCCGGCAATATCGTCGGGGGTCACGCCGGGGAGGGCGTCTACGACGTGGTGGCGCCTGTGGTGCAGGCGCTGGTCGACGAGTTCGACCGACGCGGGGAGCTGGACCGCAGCGCGATCGAGTTCGCCCCGGAGAGCATCGCTCAGCCCCGAACGCTCTTGTCGTATCCCGGCAAGGTCGAGGTGGCCACAGACGACGATCGGATCTTCATCGCCGACACCGGGCATCACCGCATCGTCACGACCGATCGCAGCGGCAACGTTCTGGCGGTGTTCGGGAACGGTGCCGCCGGGTTCGTCGATGGGCCCGCCGAGGCGGCTCGGTTCGATTCGCCCCAGGGTATGAGCCTCGATGCAAACGGGCGGGTGCTCTACGTCG
>JBFISM010000115.1:0-12221 GCA_041608535.1 Acidimicrobiia bacterium | reverse complement strand
GGGGGTGGTGCGCGATGGCGAGGAGCGATTGTGAATAGCAATCGTGACGAGGGGTTGCCCCGGTGCGCGCCCGCGGCAGGATTCGAACCCTCGCTGGTTGGGGTTGGCGGCGGTGAGGGTGTCGTTGCCGCTGTGTTTGTTCCCCGTCTCTGTGTGGTGGGGGTGGTGCGCGGTGGCGAGGAGCGATTGTGAATAGCAATCGTGACGAGGGGTTGCCCCGTTGCGCGCCCGCGGCAGGATTCGAACCTGCGACCTACTGCTTAGGAGGCAGTTGCTCTATCCCCTGAGCTACGCGGGCGGAAGGGGCATGGTACCGCTGCTCAGAGCTCGAACTCCGTGTGCTGCTGCAGCAATGCCAGGATCTGTTCGTTGCTGAGACCGCCGAGCTGTACGTGTACGACGGCGCCGTTCTCGTCATAGATCACGTTCGCCGGTGAGCCGCGCGCTCCGAAGGTGACCATCGACAGGGCGCTGCCGTTGCCGTTGTTGATGTCGCGAGCCAGCGGCCAGTTCCCGGCGATTCCCCATTTGCGGGCGTCGCCGAGACCCTGTCCGTGGTCTTGGGTATTGACGCCGACGAAGTTCACCCGGTCACCGATCTGCCGGCTGAGATCGAACATCTCCGGCATCTCGACTTCGCACACCTCACACCACGAGGCGAAGAACGCAACCACAGTCGGTTTGCCCCGGAAGTCCTGGATCGCAACTCGACCGTCGCCTTCGAGCGCTGGTAGATCCCACGCATCCCGGGACGTGTCGCCGACCGCGGGCTCCGGCCAGAGAACGACGAGCAGCGCGGAGATCACGGCCACCGATCCGACGGCGATCGCGATGCCTTGCAGCCTCCTTCTCTTGGCGTGGCGGGCGCGTCGCAGCTCGGCCTCACGCCGTTTTGCAGCGCGCTGCTGTGCACTGGACCTACGAGCCATGCGTCGAGAACGCGGGCAGTCTCGGTATCGCTCCCAAAGTATCGCCACCCTGACACATTGCGATCACTCGCCGACGACGTGATCCTGCCGCTCCGGCTCGATCGGTCGTGCGAGCAGTTCGTCGGGATCGATCCAGTCGATCGGCTCCGCAGATTCTGGGCTCGGTTGCTCCGCAGGCGGCGACGGGTCGACCAATGGTTCGGGCGGCATCGTCCGGGTGCGGACTCGCACCGGTCGGAGGCGCTCCCGGACGGTCTGCCAGAGCGCGGTCTCCGTCGGCTCGTACTGACGGAGCAGGTCGGGCACCGTCTTGACCCACCCGACGAGCCGCAGCGTGCCCACCATCGCCGACCCGGTGATGGCGAGAATGCCCACGCCTGCAAAGAGCACTGCGGGACGTGGCAGGTTGAGCTCGAAGAACTCGTGGGAGGGTCCGCTGATCATCGCCAGCAACAACAGGCCGGCCATAGATGCGATGAGGCTCTTCTTCCAAGGAACCAGCGGCCGGCTGACGATGGTGAGCGCAAACAACCCGATGGCCGTGAGCACCAGCACCGCCACGGTACGAGCCTCCTCGAGCTTCACCCCTTCCGAGATCGCAAGCTGGTACGCACCAAACGTCGCCACTGCCGCAACGACCCCGGTGGGGAGGGCGAACCGCAGCACCCGACCCACCATCCCCGGCTGGGCTCGGTGGGCGTTCGGCGCCAGCGCCAGGAAGAAGGCCGGGATGCCGATCGTGATGGCGCCGACGAGCGTGAGGTGGCGGGGAAGGAACGGGAAGGGAAGAGCGACGACACCGATGGCGATCGCGAGAACGATGGCGTACACGGTCTTGGTGACGAACAGGTTGGCCACGCGCTCGATGTTGGCGATGACTCGGCGCCCCTCGGCGACGATGGAGGGCAGCCGGCTGAATTGCCCGTCCAGCAACACGAGCTGCGCAACAGCGCGCGACGCCGGTGCTCCCGAGCCGACGGCGATGCCGATGTCGCTGTCTTTCAGAGCCAGAACGTCGTTGACCCCGTCACCGGTCATCGCAACGACATGCCCGCCGGATTGCAGCGCCGCCACCATGGCCTGTTTCTGATGAGGCGTGACCCTGCCGAACACACTCGATTCTTCCACCACCTTGGCGAGTAGCTCCGGGTCCTCGGGCAGATCCTTGGCATCGACGACATCCGCCGAACCGGGAACGCCTGTCGCTCGGGCGATGGCGGCGACCGTTGCCGGATGATCACCGCTGATGACCTTGGCGGCGACACCCTGTTCGGCGAAGTATTGGAGCGTCGACGCTGCGTCAGGTCGGATGGTGTCGCCGAGCGACAAGAGTGCCACGGGTTCGAGACGAGCCGGCAGCGCATCGCCGACGAGCGGATCTCTCGTATACGCCAGGGCGAGCACCCGTTGGCCCTGCACCGCTCTTCCCTCCGCTTCGGTCATCGCCTTGGCGTGCTCGGGAATCACCACGCTCGGCGCCCCCAAGATCCAGGTGCCGTGGGCGGCGAACGTGGCCCCGCTCCACTTGCGTTTCGACGAGAACGGCACGGTTGCGGTCGCCGGCCAATCGGGAGCGTCGGCGTATGCGGTGAGGACCGCCTTCTGCGTTGCGTTCGGATTGGGGTCCGTTGCGGCGAGCGCGGCCAGCGGTGACGCCACGTCGACGTCTGCCAGCCGGACCACCTCGTGGACCGAGAGCTTGCCCATCGTGAGCGTGCCGGTCTTGTCGAAACAGACAGTGTCTACGCGCGCCAGACCCTCGATTGCGGGGAGCTCCTTGACGAGAACATTGCTCCGACCCAGCCGTATCACCCCCACGGCAAAGGCGAGCGATGTCAGCAGCACGAGCCCTTGTGGGATCATGCCCACCGCCCCGGCCACACCGCCACGCAGCGACTCGTTGAACGCCTCTCCGGCGGTGAGCTGCGCCCACACGAGGAGTGCGATCATCGGCACGACGGCGTATGACACGACCCGGATGATCCAGTCGATGCCGTCACGCAATTCCGAGCGGACCAGCGTGAAGCGCTTGGCCTCTTGCGCCAACTTGACCGCATACGCCTCGGCCCCGACCCTGGTGGCACGGAACCGACCGCTTCCGGCGGCGACGAAACTGCCGGAGAGGCAGCGATCGCCAGGGAGCTTGGCGATGGCGTCCGATTCTCCCGTCAGCAGGGACTCGTCGATCTCGAGCCCCTGGCTCGCCACCACCACCCCGTCAACCGGGATCTGGTCGCCCGCCGCCACCTCGATGACATCGTCGAGCACCAACTCTTCCGGAGTCAGCTCGCTGAGCACACCGTCTCGCAGCACATGCACCCGGGGCATGGCCACGACCTCCAGCCGATCGAGGGTGCGTTTCGCCCGCAGCTCTTGGACGATGCCAATCGCAGCGTTGGAAACGAGCACTATGCCGAACAACGCATCCCGCGGCTCACGAATCACGAACAGCACCACCACGAGCAGCGCCCCGAGCAGCACGTTGAATCTGGTGAGCAGGTTGGCGCGCACGATCTCCGCGGTCGTGCGGCTGGGGCCGTCGGGGAGGGTGTTGGCGTGCCCGGCAGCGATTCGCTGCTCCGCCTCGGCTCGGGTCAGACCCGACGCCCGCAGATCCACGCGCCGATCCGTCATCCCCATGGGTCGAGACTACTTGACGGTACCGACAACACATCCCGCGTCTACGCTCCCGGCGCACGGTTGGCGAGGACGGGAGGCGAGCAAATGAGTTTCGAGCGCATAGGGATCGTCGGCGGTGGTCAGATGGGTGGAGGGATCGCGGAGATCTGCGCTCGGGCCGGTCTCGACGTGGTCGTGCGCGAAGCCGACGAAGCTCTGGCCGAGGGTTCGAACGCTCGTATCGAGAAGTCCCTCGCCAAGGCTGTGGAGCGCGGGAAGGCCACCGCGCAAGAGCGCAGCGATGCGTTGGATCGCCTGCGATTCGTGACCGACCTCGGCGAGCTTGCCGACCGTCAGCTGGTGGTCGAGGCCGTCCCCGAGAATGAGGAGCTCAAGACCGATCTCTTCGGCCGGCTCGACGAGATAGTCGTGGCCGACGATGCGGTGCTCGCCTCGAACACCTCCTCGATCCCGATCACGCGAATCGCCAAAGCCACCCGGCGGCCCGAGTCCGTGGTGGGGATGCATTTCTTCAACCCGGCAACGGTGATGCCGCTCGTGGAGATCGTCCACGGCGTGCTCTCGTCGGACGATGCGGTGGCGCGGGCTGCGGCATTTGCCACCGACATCTTGGGCAAGACCGTGGTGCACGCCAAGGACCGCGCCGGCTTCATCGTCAACATGCTGCTCGTGCCGTACATCATCGATGCGATGCGCATGTACGAGGAGGGGTTCGCCACCAAGGAGGACATCGACGCCGGCATGGTGAACGGCGCCGGATACCCGATGGGGCCGCTGACGCTCAGCGATCTCATCGGCAACGACACGATGCTCTTCGTTGCGGAATCGCTCTTCGAGGAGTTCCGCCAACCCCGCTATGCCCCGCCACCGCTGCTCAAACGCATGGTCGAGGCCGGTCTTCTCGGCCGCAAGACCGGGCGAGGGTTCTACGACTACGACTGACCGGACTCGGATGCCGTGCGGTCGGGTCAGCCGGCGAGGACGGCGCCGTTGGACTCGAGCACCTTGGCGAGCTGGTCTTTCTTGATCAGGCCGGCGGCGCGCCAGCGGGGAGTGACCCTGCTGGGTCCTGCCCCCTCGTTGGCGCCGTTCCCGGCTTTGCGGCGGCGCTTTTTGGACGATTTGGCGGCGGTGCCGAGCAGCACGAACGTGGGTGTGGACCGCACCCCGAATGCCTGAGCAGCCCCGGGGACCTTGGTCACGTCGATCTTGACCACGTGAGCGCTCTCGCGGTACTCGTGGGCCAGCTCGTTGATCACTCCGTCCATGATCTTGCAGGGGCGACAGTTGACCTGGAAGAAGTCGAGCAACACCGGCTGGCCCGATTCGATGAGCGGTTTCAGCTCATCGAGTGAGTGGATCTTGGTCGGCTTCGTCTTGCGGGTGAACATCGCAGATCAGGCTAGCGGCGCCCGAGGTGCACCCGGTTCACACCACCAGGATCCCGACAATGCCGAGACCGACGCAATACCAGCCGTACGGCTCGAGCCCGGTGCGTGCGATGAGTCTCAGCAGAAACGCGATGGCACCGTAGCCGACCACCGCAGCCACGACGACACCCACCCACAGAGAGCCGCTCACACCGCTGTCGGTCCCGATGAGATCGGCGAAGTTGAGCAGCCCGGCGCCGGCGATGGCGGGAATGCCGAGCAGAAAGGCCAGCCGTGCGGCTTCGCGATGGGTGAACCCCTCGAACAATCCAGTGGTGATGGTGGTCCCAGACCGCGAGACGCCAGGGATGAGCGCCAGCGCTTGCCCTAGTCCCATCACCACTGCGGCCCGGGCGCCGGCGGACTCCGCACGCCGCTCGCCACGGTGCAGGTACCGCGACCCGAGCAGGATCAAACCGGTGCCGACGAGCGCCATAGCGACGAGCCGGGGCTGCTCGTTGAGCCGATCCAGCGGGCGGCGCAGTGTCAGTCCGATGAGGACGGCGGGGATGGTGCCGATGACGAGGAAGCTCAGCCGGCGTTTGCCCTCCGGGGTGAGTCTGATCACCTCGAGCAGATCGCGCCAGAAGTAGACCACCACGGCGGCGAGCGTGCCCACGTGCAGCACGGCAGATGTGGCCAGATCGGGACCGTCACGCCCAAGTAGGGCTGGGATGATGACGAGATGCCCACTCGATGAGATCGGCAGGAACTCGGTGAGACCCTGGATGAGCCCCCACAACGCAGCGTCGAGCACCGAGCGAGCATACCGGGGTGCAGTCGAATGGCGGTGTCAGGTCCCGAGCAGGATCACCAGCCGGTTGGTGGCGAGGGCCCGTGCCACTCGGTCGGCCGCCTCGGGGGGCACCGCCACGAGACCGGGCTGACTCACACCAAATGCGCTCTGCGTGGCGATCCCCGCCACCACGCCGTCGATGGAGAACCCAGGCTCGATTCCCACCAGCCGCACGTCCTGGCCGGTCTCGGCAGCGACGGGTAGCTCGACCGGCACCGACCACCATCCCTCCGGGATCGGTCTCGACGCCGCAACCACCGCTCGTGTGATCGGATCGCCGGCTGCGATCGGCCTCTGCGCATACCCGGCGAGCGAGGTGACGGCGTCGATGAGGCCCACCGGGCTGCTCCGCCACTCCACATCTGCAGCAGCCAGGTCGGCCCCACGTTCGATTGCAGATGCGGCAAAGGGCACCGGCTCCGTGGCTCGACCTGCCAGATCCATGGCGGCGCTTCCGAGGATCAGGCCCACGGCGGCGAGCCAGCGGACATACGGTGGCCGCGTCAGCCAGATCACGCCTGCAACGTACGCCATGGTCGGACCGCAGAGAAGGGGGTCGAGATCACACGACCCTTCCCGTCCCCTCCCTCCTGAGGAGGGAGGGCCTTCACGCAAGCAGGGGGAATTGGTGGGGGGGCTTGCGATCAGGTGACGGGAAGGGGGCCTCCAAACCACATCTCGAGTGCTCACTCCGTCCTGGCCGTCGGACGACACGGCGGTGCACGTGTCGGCAGCCTGCGCGGAAACCTGGGCCCATGGAGTCGGTCGACACCCCAAGCCCAGCCGGGCAGACCGTCCAATTCACTTCGGATAGTAGTCGGCGCCAGCGCGATCTCCAGTATGAACCGGGATATGGATTGGTGGTTGACCACAGGCGACTGCACCGTCCGGTTTCGATCGTTCGTCCTGCTGCCGCATCGCCGGGAGAGAGTGAGGGGTGGTGGCGCAGGCTTCTACACTTCTCCCGTGACCGTCGTCGCGCTCGTCATCGCCTATCTGCTCGGCAGCATCGACTTCGGGGTGATCGTGCCGCGAGTGCAGGGCATCGACATCTACGCACAGGGAAGCGGTAACCCGGGCACATCAAATGTGTACCGCACGTTGGGGAAGAAGGCTGCAGCCGTCGTGATGCTCGGTGATGCGCTCAAAGGACTGGCCGCAGCGGCGGTGGGATCCGCGCTCGTCGATCCAACTGTTGGCGCCGCCGCCGGTCTCGCCGCCGTGATTGGTCACGTAGCGCCGCTGTGGCATCGCTTCCGCGGAGGCCGCGGGGTGGCCACGGCGATCGGGGCCGCGATGTGGCTCGTACCGCTGTGGGGCGTGTTGCTCGCGCTCGGTTGGGCGGTCACCGTAGCCCTCACGAAGACGGCCTCCATCGCCTCGCTCGTGGCGATGGCTCTGTACGTGCCGGTGTACGTGATCGGGGGCGCCCAGGGGTGGAGTCTGGTCTTCGCCGCGGCTGCTGCGGGGCTGGTCGTGTGGCGGCACAAGGACAACATCGGCCGCATCCTCGCCGGCGCCGAACGGCGTCTGGAGACCTCGTGAGACCCCTGCACCAGGTGCAAGGCGAGATCCTCGATGCGGTGCCCCCGCTTCCGATCGTCGAGGTCGGGATCAAGGAGTGTCTCGGGCTCGTGCTCAGCGAGGAGGTGACGGCACCCCACGATCTGCCCCCGTTCGCAAACTCCGCAGTGGACGGGTATGCGCTGCGTGTCGCCGACGTGGTGGCGGCCCCGGTGAAGCTGCGGGTGGTCGGTGAGGTTCCAGCCGGCGCAGTGCCTTCGGCGGCCGTCGAGCCCGGCACCGCCGTGAAGGTGATGACGGGTGCGCCGTTGCCGCCCGGGACCGAGGCCGTGCTGCGCGTCGAGGACACGAGCCAGCAGGACGACATGGTGGAGATCCGCGTCCCCGTCGAGGGGGGCGCCGCCATCCGCCCCGCCGGCGGCGACGTCGCCGCCGGTACCAAGGTGCTCGAGGCGGGCCGCCGGCTCACCCCCGCCGATCTGGGCGTGCTGGCGTCGTTGGGTGTTGCCTGGCCCAAGGTCCGCCGCCGCCCCGTGGTGGCGATCTTGTCCACCGGTGACGAGATAGTCCCGCCGGAGACCAAGGAGCTGGCACCGGGCAAGATTCGCGATGCCAACCGTTTCTTGCTGCGCGGTCTGCTCGACGAGCTGGGGGCGACGGTTGTCGACTACGGCATCGTGCCTGATGAAGCGGTTGCAGTGAACCGAACGTTCGGTCATGCCGCGCACAACGCCGACGTCGTGGTCTCCAGTGGCGGGGTGTCCATGGGTGATTACGACGTGGTGAAGGAGGAGCTGCGCAAGCTCGGGACGGTCGACTTCTGGCGCGTGGCGATGCAACCGGCAAAGCCACTCGGGTTTGGAGCCCTGGGATCGACGCCCTTCTTCGGGTTGCCCGGCAACCCGGTGTCGGTGGTGGTGGCGTTCGAGCAGTTCGTGCGGCCGGCGCTCTTGCACATGCTGGGGGCAGCCGCCATCTTCCGGCCGAGGGTCTCGGGCCGGCTGCAGCATGCGGTGCGGACCGATCCCGCGAAGACAGTGTTCCTGCGCATGATCGCAACCACGGACGCCAGCGGCGGTTGGTCGGTGCAGTCATCCGGAGGACAGTCGTCGAATGTGCTCTCCGCACTGGCGAATGCCAATGCGTTCGGCGTCGTGCCGGTGGGCATCGCCGAGGTTGAGGCGGGTGGCGAGATCGAGATCGAGCTCTTTCGGCTCCCGGAGAGCCGCAACCGGGCGACGGCGCTCGGGGCGGCACAATGAGCTCCGAATTCACCCATCTGGCCGAGGACGGCTCGGTGCGCATGGTCGATGTCGGCGCCAAGGACGTCACGGTGCGCACTGCAGTAGCGGAGGCAGTGCTCGCCATTTCAGATGAGGTCCGACAGCTGCTGTTCGGCGGTGAGCTGCCCAAGGGGGATGCCCTCGCCGTTGCGCGAGTGGCGGCAGTGATGGCTGCCAAACGGACGAGCGAGCTGGTGCCGTTGTGTCATCCCATCGGGCTCGATGCGATCGACGTGGTCGTGGAGGAGACGGACACCGGTGCCCGCGTCGAAGTCACCGCTCGAGTTGCCGCCAGAACCGGTGTCGAGATGGAGGCGATGACCGGTGCGGCAGTGGGAGCCTTGGCGCTCTACGACATGGTGAAGGGTCTCGATCGCAACGCCGAGATCACCGCGGTGCGCCTGCTGAGCAAGGCAGGGGGCAGGTCGGGGGACTGGCAGCGGTGAGAGACGCTGCCGTGGTGACCGTCTCCGACCGGTGTAGTCGAGGTGAGGCCGTCGACATGTCCGGTCCAGCGGTCGCCGCGCAACTCGAGTCGCTGGGTTTTCCCGTGACGAGCACCTCGATCATCCCGGACGGACGCAAATCGGTCGCAGGAGAGCTGCGCCGTTTGCTGGGCACCGTTTCGCTGATCGTGACAACGGGTGGGACGGGTGTTGCGGCCCGCGACCTCACACCGGAGGGCACGCTCGACGTCGTCGATCGTCTTGCACCGGGGCTCGCCGAAGCCATGCGGGCGGATACCTTCGGCAAGTTTCCTCACGGCATGCTGTCGCGCGGTGTGTGCGGTATCGCCGGCAGCACGCTGGTGGTCAATCTGCCCGGCTCCGAGAAGGGAGCCACCGAGTCGCTGGCGGTGATCGCTCCGGCGCTGTCGCATGCGATCGACTTGCTCAATGAGGATGGATCAGACCACAATGCGGGCTGATTTTGCCGGGAATCGGAAGATCCTTGGTTGGGAGAGGCCCTGAACGTATCGTTCGGGGGCGGAGTAAGGAACCAAGTTGGAAATTTATGCATTCTTGTTGATTGGCGGCATCTGGGCGGCTTTCCTGCTGCCGTCGTTGCTGGAGGGTCGAAGGTCGGCGCCGGCATCGAGCACGCGGAGCTTCGCACGCTCGCAAGATCTGCTCGCCTCGGTAGCCACGGACCGCCGTCATTTCGTGCAGCAGAAGAAGGCGCACGTCAAGCGGCAGCGGGCGCTGGTGGCGCTTGTGACGGGTGCGGTCATCACGCTGACGGCCGCCATCGTCATGTCGAGTCCGGTGCTGCTTGCGGTCACGATCGCATTCGACCTGGCCATCGCCGCGTTCGTCACGATGCTGCTGCAGACACGCCAGCAGCCGGCAACCGCCGATGTCGTCCAGCTTCGGGTTGTGGAGGTCAACGAGCCTGCAACAGTGCGGGTAGTCGCCGGCTGATCCTCACATCGTGACCGACACCGAGCTCGCCGCCGTCGAGGCCGAAGTCCGTCGGGAGCTCGACGCCAAATTCCGCGCCCGGGAGCTGGCGCTGGCCAACTGCCGCCAGATCATCCAAGGGTCTTCGAAGGCCATTCGCGCGCTGCATCGCAACGAGGTCGACATCGCCGATGATCTGCTCGCGCAGGTGCGGCGGCTCGTCGACGAGACCGAGGGTCCGCTGTCGGAGCACCAGGACATCTATCACGCCGGCTTCTTCTTCGATGCGGTCAAGGAGTTCGCGGAAGCGGAGCTGACGGCAGCCATGCTGCTGGGGCGCGAGCTGCCCACGCCGAGCCGGCTGCACCTTCATGCCGTGCCGTACCTCAAGGGGCTCGGCGAGGCGGTGGGGGAGATGCGCCGGCGGATGCTGGACCAGCTGCGGGGAGCCGATCTCGATGCTGCCGAGCGCACCTTCGCCAGGATGGAGGCGGTCATCGATCTGTTGACGGCGCTGGACTACCCCGACGGTATGACCTCCGGGCTGCGGCGGACCACCGACGTGGCCCGCTCTCTCATCGAGCGGAGCCGAGCCGATTTGACGACGACAATCGTCCAGGAGCGGCTGCGCAGCAAGCTCGAAGGCAGCTGAGCCCGCTTCAGCCGACCTTCTCCGGTAGCCCGCTCGCCGCCGAACGCACGATGGCCTCGAGGATCTCGACGTTGTGCACCAGCTGCTGCTCGGTGAACCGATATGCCCCGACTCCGATGACCGCCGCTGCCCACTCTTCGAGGTTCGCTCTGACGGTGTCGGTGTGGCGGAAGGTGGAAGTGTGGATCTCCCCGTCGATCCCGCGCCAGGTGAGTGTGGCCGGGTCGGGCACGTCGACGTTCGAGATCTCTCGTACCTCGGCCCAGGCCTCATCGCCGAAGATGGCGATCCTCTGATAGAACGGCGTCGTTGCGAGGTTGCTCATCACCCCGGTGACACCGCTGTGGAAGCGGAACTGCACGGTGATCACGTCGTCTGCAGGAAAGTGCGGCGAGCGCGAGGCGGTGCTGGCTGCGACCGATTCCACCGGTCCGCATATCGACTGGAAATAGTCCGTGATGTGGACCCCGAGAGCGGTGAGCGTGCCGGCGGGTGCTTGCGAGGGGTCCTGGCGCCATCCGCCGGTCGCGGCACCCATGAAGAGATTGTGCGACCAGTTGCATTCGACGTGGAGCAGGGTGCCCAGATGGCCGGTGGTGGCCATTGTCGCCGCACGCTGCAACGCACCCTCGAAACGGCGCTCGTGACCGACTCCCAACACGACTCCGTGGTCCCGACACGTCTCGACCATCCGCCGCGCCGCGGCGGCGGTGAGCGCCAGTGGCTTCTCGCAGAAGGCGTGCTTGCCCGCTGCGGCGGCGGCCAACACTTGCTGCTCGTGGAGGGCATGGGGCGTGGCGATGATCACCGCATCGACACTGGCATCGATCAGGGCGTCGCCGAGATCATCGGTCAACGTCATACCGTGCGCCTCGCAGAATGACCTGGCGGCCTCGAGGTCAGGTTCCACGGCGCGTGTCAGTTGTATGAGGTCCGACGTGTGCAGGCTGTCGGCGATCTGCCGCCCCCACCAACCCAAGCCCACGAGTGCCGCCGTGAGATGATCTGCCAAGTCGCCTCCTGCCGTGCGGCGCCAACTCTACGTCTACAATCCCGCTCCCACGGGGGTGTAGCTCAGCCCGGCAGAGCACTTCGTTCGCAACGAAGGGGTCACGGGTTCAAATCCCGTCACCTCCACGTTTCATTCCCGGGCCGACTTCGAGCCCTGCGGGCTCGAACAGACGCCGGTCGGCCCTCCTCCGCCAAGTGGGGCCCCAACCCCACGGCGGCCGTGAGGTCATTGCTAGCCACCGTTTCACGATTCGTCATCCAGCCTGCGGGCGAAGCTCAGCTCGTGGCCGTCGGGGTCGCGCAGATGGAAGTACCGCTCACCCCAGTTGGCATCCCGAGGTGGTGCTTCCGGTGTCATCCCCGACGTGACCGCACGCCTGTGCACGGCGTCGACATCGGAGACGTGCAGAATCACTCTGCCCCAGCCGGGCGCCGGGAGTGAGTCGGTGAGCATCAGATTGAGAAACTGATCGCCAACTCGCAGGCTCGAGAAGGCCGCACGCTCGTCACCGTACGCCACATCGAATCCCATGGTCCGGTAGAAAGCAAGTGACCG
>JBFISM010000114.1:0-12224 GCA_041608535.1 Acidimicrobiia bacterium | reverse complement strand
GCTGGTGCAGGCAGCCGCCACCTACGCCGACGATTTCGACGTGTCGTTCGTCGGGGTGCTCATCCAAGACCAAGCCTCCGCCGGCCGCGCCTGGCTCGATGAGCTCGGTCGCAGTCCGGAGTTCGTCTACGTGGTCGACGACCGTTCCCGGGCGTCACTCGAGTTCGGGGTACTGGGTGTGCCCGAGACGTTCTTCATCGACCGGGATGGAACCATCGTCGGCAAGGTATCGGGTCCGGTCAACGGCCCGCTCCTGGCGCAGACCATAGAGGCGATCGCGCTGGGTCAGACCGCCGATCTCGGTGTCGTCAAGACCGGCGAGGTGGAGAACCGCTGATTCCGACGCGGTCACGCAACGTGTGTCATGACGTGATCGGGCTGGAGCAGGAACGGGGGCAGGTACGCCGGAATGTTGGAGAACGGCAACACGTCGGGGTGGAGTGCGATCCCGAGCTCGTCCCGCATGAATGCGCGTCTGGCTTGGATCCGGGACCATGCCGCCGGGAATCTTGCGGCGAACTCCTCACGGAGCGATGCGTCGGCGAGGGCAATGCCGTCTTCGATGTTGGTGGTGAAGTACTCGGTGCCGGTGGCCGGGATGATGTCCACCTGTAGCGCCATTCCCGAGCGCAGCGCGATTTCCGAGTCCGGTGCAACCGGTGTGTTCACCCACTCGTCCAGATGGATCTGGTGCCCGGGGTTCAGGAAGATGCCGAAGAATGGATCACCGAGGCGCCGATCCACGATCTCGTGGAGCACCCCTCCGGTCTGACCGATGTGGAGCGCTTGATACCACTCGACGACCGTCTCGAAGTACGGCGCCACCAGCCGCTCCACGTAGTCTGCGATCGCTGGAGGGAGTTCATTGGCATCTTGCACAACGAACCCCGCTCGGCAGTTGAGCGCTCCCCAGATGCCAAAGGCCACGGTGAACCGATCGCCGTGCTCGATCAGCCTGTCCGTAGGGCTGAGCAAGCCAAGT
The DNA here is from genome assembly GCA_041608535.1 of Acidimicrobiia bacterium. GTDB lineage: Bacteria > Actinomycetota > Acidimicrobiia > Spongiisociales > UBA5794 > JBFISM01. The sequence continues at coordinate 11,242 of JBFISM010000114.1, read as the reverse complement.
GACGCTCGCTCGCCGCTCGTGAGCATGAGGTGGCACGACAACGGCATCCCGTTCCACTCGAGAAGGCGCACCGCAGCGTCCTCTCGCAGACCGGGTCGCAGACCGAACAGCAGCCGTCGCACCCCCTGGGACGTGTGGCATGCGGCGTACTCGAATGCAGCGAGCTGCTCCACCTCGTTGATCACCCGCATCCCATCCGCAGGGTGCATGAGGAGATCGGCGGCGTTGTGGACCACACCCTCGGCTCCGACCAGCGAGCGCAGCTCGTCGACGATGAAGGCCGGTACATCGAGGCGGTCCGGGTCGGCGAGCGGCTTCCAGCCGATGACCCCCACCCTGGTTCCGGTATCGATGCCGAGCTCTCGAAGGATGACGCCGAGAGATTGCGATCGATCACGGGGCTGGGAGGGGAGACTGAAGTCCTGGTAGATGACACGCCGCATCCGGAGTGGCGCCGCAGCGGCCATCCCCCAGCATTCGTTGCCGACGAGGATCGTCGGCTCTTCATCGTTGCCGACGACGAGCAGCGCCTCTTCGAAACGCGGATCGAACCCGGTGAGATAGGCCAGGTTGGCGCTGTGTTCCCTGTCGGCATACACGACGACGCGGTCCCACCCCTGATCGATGAATCGCGCCGTGAATGCGGCGATTCGCCGCCGGTACACCTCATCCGGTACTCGAGGCATGGTGTCTGGCATCCCGAACTCGGGCAACGTCACCCGCCGGATCTGTGCGCTCATCTGTCGTGTCCCTCTCTCAGTCGATCGCCGGCTCCCACAGCTCGATCCCGTCATCACCTCGTGTGATGATCGCAAAGGAGTCCGCTGCGATAGGGCGCCAATCGGTGACCTCGCCATCTGGCCATACGACACGCACCTCCGCCGAGCGTGTTTCCGCGAGTCCGAAGTGAATCCAGCCGAGCTGGTCACCGGCGTGACCGCCGCCAATCGTGATTTCACGGCGCCACGTTCGATCATTGGTTCGAACCTCTATCCACCCTCCGATCGCGGAGGTGTTCGGACCGGGTTGATTGACCTCGAGCTGTAGCCAGCGACCCATCGGTGCGGATGCCGCACCCACACCCGAACCGAGATTGCGCCACAGCCTCACCGGCTCCCTCCGGTTGATGTCCACGACGTCGAGCATGCCATCCAGGTTGAGATCGACGACGGCTGCGCCGCGAGTGCGCGCTGTGTTCATCAAACCGGCGTCGGCTGCTGCCTCCACGAAGGTTCCGTCGACTTGGCCGAGCAGCAAGTTGTTGGGGTCGGCCTCCGCAGCCTCCGGCATGGCTTCGACGTTGCCTTTGGCGATGAAGAGATCGATCAGCCCGTCGTTGTTCACGTCCTCAAACTCAGCGTGCCACGCCGTGGAAGGCATGATCTCGTCACCGGTGAACGGCCGGTGCGCAGTCACGCCACGCTCGAGGGCAATGTCCTCGTAGACGGGCCCGCCCTCGTTGGAGACGAGCGTCTGCAGCTTGTTGTCACCCATACTCGTGAGGAATACCTCGGGATAGCCGTCGTCGGTGATGTCGATGCTGGCGATCCCCATCCCGAAGAGCTGGAGGGGCCGCCATCCGTCGTTCTCGGTGTACAGCGCTGGTGCGACGCCCGGCTCGATGCGCCACAATTGCTCGCCGCCGGTTCGGTAGTACTGGCGATCGTTGGAGACCCGGAGATCCGCATCACCCGAGCGGTTCCAATCGCTGAACAACATCGAGAGGGTGCAGTGTGACGGCGACAGCGCGAGGTGCTCGCCGTACCCGTCTCCGCTCGGACGGAGCAGCTCGTTGTCAGCGCACGCCCCGGTCTGGTTGCCGTTCTCATCGAGCACGAGATAGTTGCCGAACGCGAGCGTGGGCAGCGTCGTACCCGATTCCCATGTGGCGCTGAAAGAGGTCGTCCACGCCGACCCGCCATCGATCGCCCAGGTGTCGTTGGCCCGGCGGAACTGACAATCGCCGATACCGCGGAGCACGACATTCTCACCGTGGCGCAGCACGACGAGATCCGTTGTGTCGTCGCCGTCGATGTCTATCGGATAAGCGCCGACCACGTCGTTCATGTCGGTGGCTGTGGCACGCAGCCGCTGGAAACGCAACTCGCCTCCCGGCTCACTCCGGTTCAGATACAGGCCTGCAGGGTTGACCCCTCCGGCGACGAACGCATCGGGGAATCGATCCTCGTTGCAGTCGAAGACGGCGATGCCGCCGCCCACGAAGAACGGGAATTCACCGTCGTAGACGTGGTCCAGCCCGCTCTGGCCGGTTTCCTCGATGAAGTGTGGCGCACCTGCGGCCTCGGCCACGCTTCGGCTGCGCATGACGAGCATCGCTCCCAGCGCACCGACCAACACGAACACCGCGACCCAGCGTGCCGTCTTGCGCCCCGAGCCTTGGATGGCATCCTCCGATCGCAGACATACGCCGCCCGGGCCGAAGATACCGCGTGCGACGACGTGCCCGGCCCGCCCGGGCGGTCGGCTGGGTCGGCTACCACAGCCGCCGAGCGTCGAGTGTGCTTGCAGCCTCGATTATGTGGTGTGGAAGCACACTCGACGAACCGAGAGAGCACATGGCGCGGCGGACTGGGTAGCATCTGCGGCTGCGAACCGCGGATCCCGCGGTTCGATTGGAGGAGAAACTCATGCCCAAACTACGTGGCAAGCTGCTCGTGCTGCTTGCGATCCTGATGCTCGTCGCTGCGGCTTGTGGCGACAGCGGCGACGATGGTGACGACACCACCGCTGCCCCAGATACGACGGCCGCCGACGTCGGCGGAGATACCACCGCTGCTCCCGACACGACGGCAGCGCCCGACACCACGGCCGCCGCTGCGGACACGACGGCACCCGCCGGTGACGACGATCTCGTCATCGGGGTGTCCTGGAACAACTACAACGAGGAGCGCTGGGCGAAGTCAGACGAGCCTGCGATCAAAGCTGCCATCGACGCAGCCGGCGGAACGTACATCTCGACGGACGCCGGGTCATCGGCGGAGCAGCAGCTCAATGACGTCGAGCAGCTCATCTCGCAGGGTGCCGACGCGCTGATCATTCTCGCCCAGGACGGCACGGCGATTCTGCCTGCGGTGCAGAGTGCGCTCGACCAGGGCGTCCCGGTCATCGCATACGACCGGCTCATCGAGAATCCGGGTGCGCTCTACATCACGTTCGACAACGTCGAAGTGGGACGCATGCAGGCGCGAGAGATCCTCGAGTTGGTGCCCGAGGGCAACTACGTGTTCATCAAGGGCAACCAGGCCGACGCCAATGCCGACTTCCTCCGTGGCGGTCAGCAAGAGGTGCTGCAGGAGGCCATCGATTCCGGCGCCATCGTCAACGTCGGCGAGTCGTACACCGACAACTGGGATCCGGCGGTCGCCCAGACGAACATGGAGCAGTTCCTCACCCAGAACAACAACGAGGTGGATGCGGTCGTTGCGTCGAACGACGGCATGGCCGGAGGTGTCGTCGAAGCGCTGCGGGCGCAGGGTCTGGCCGGCATCGTGCCGGTGTCGGGTCAGGACGGCGATGCTGCGGCTCTGAACCGTGTCGCCCTCGGCGAGCAGGCCGTTTCCGTGTGGAAGGACGCCCGCGAACTCGGCAAGGCCGCGGGTGAGGCCGCAGTGCAGCTTGCACAGGGAGCTTCTCTCGCCGATGTCACCGGTGTCGTGCAGTTCGACTCGCCGGGTGGCAATTCGATGACCTCGATCCTGCTGGCCCCGATCCCGATCACCCAGGAGAACCTGGACGTCGTGCTCGACGCCGAATGGATCGACGAGGCAACACTGTGCCAGAACGTGCCCTCAGGGACGGTTCCCGTCTGTCCATGATCGACTGATCGGCCGACGTTCAACGTGACGAGCCGCACCCGCACGACACTGCGGGTGCGGCTCGTCTAATTTGGGGGGCCAAGGTGAACGTGTGACGACTGCTCAAGACCTAAGCGCCGACCCGAGAGTGGACGACACGGGCGCAACTGCCGCCCCCGAGCGGCGCAACACACTGCTTCGGGCACTCGAGATCGATACCCGCCTGCTCGGCATGCTGGGTGCCATCATCATCATCTGGGTCGGCTTCCATATCTGGTCCGACGGGACCTTCCTGACCCCACGCAACCTGTGGAACCTGTCCGTGCAGACCTCTGCGGTCGCCATCATGGCCACTGGGATGGTGCTCGTGATCGTGTCCCGCAACATCGATCTATCCGTCGGCTCGATGCTCGCCGTCCTCGGCATGGCGATGGCGCTCCTCCAGGCCGAGATCCTGCCCGACTGGCTTGGCTTTGGGCACGGGGCGACCTGGCTCATCGCCTTGCTCGCCGGGATCACGCTCGGTGCGGTTGTCGGTGCGTTCCAGGGCGTGATCATCGCCTACGTCGGGGTACCGTCATTCATCGTCACGTTGGGGGGTCTCCTCGTGTGGCGGGGTGTCGCCTGGTGGATGGCGTCGGGTCGAACCATCGCTCCGATGGACTCCAACTTCCAGCTGCTCGGCGGTGGCGCCCGGGGCACGATCGGCGGCACCTGGAGCTGGATCGTCGGCATTGCAGCGTGTGCCGGCATCGTGCTGGTGTTGCTTGCCGGACGACGCCGACGCCGCAAGTTCGGCTTCGCTCTCCGACCGACGTGGGCCGATGTGAGCATCGGGGTGGTGGGGTGTGGCGTCGTGCTCGGTGCGATCGGCTATCTCAACCAGTACCTGCTGCCGGAACGCCTGGCTGCGGAGCGGGGTGGGGGAGACATCCCGTTCGGTCTGGCCACCCCGGTGCTCATCGCCATCTTCGTGGCGTTGGTGATGACCTTCGTGGCCAGACGGCTCACGTTTGGTCGCTATGTGTTCGCCATAGGTGGCAATCCCGAAGCCGCCGAGCTCGGAGGCATCAAGACCCGGTGGACGATCGTGAAGACGTTCATGCTGATGGGTGTGCTCGTCGCCATCGGGGCGGCCGTCCAGGTGGCGAGGCTCAACGCTGCGGTGAGCGGACTGGGGCAACTCACGGAGCTGTATGTCATCGCCGCAGCGGTGATCGGGGGAACGTCGCTTTCCGGAGGTATCGGCACCATCCCCGGAGCCATGCTGGGGGCGCTCGTGATGCAGTCCCTCCAATCCGGCATGGTGCTCGTCGGTGTCGACGCCCCGCTCCAGGACATCGCCGTCGGCATCGTGCTCGTAGTGGCGGTAGCGCTCGACACGGTATACCGGAAGCGCTCGGCGCGATGACGCAAACGGCAACGCAGACCCCGCTCGTGAAGATGGAGGACATCCGAGTGGCGTTTGGTGGCGTGCATGCGGTGGACGGCGTCACGGTCGACCTCTACCCCGGAGAGGTCGTTGCGGTGGTCGGTGGCAACGGCGCCGGCAAGACCACGCTGATCAAGACGCTGTCCGGTGCGCACAAATGCGACTCCGGCCAGATCTACATCGAGGGCAAACCCGTGGTGATCCACACACCTCGCGATGCCAAGGAGCACCGGATCGAGACGATCTATCAGACCCTGGCGCTTGCCGAGAACATAGATGCCCCGGCAAACATGTTTCTCGGGCGGGAACTGAAAACACGGTGGGGGACGCTCGACGACAGCGCAATGGAGAACGCCGCCCGCACCGTGATGAACCGGCTCAATCCGAAGTTCCACAACTTCAAGGTGCCGGTCGAATCTCTCTCCGGTGGTCAGCGTCAGTCTGTGGCCATCGCACGTGCGGTGCACTTCAACGCCAAGATCCTCATCATGGACGAGCCAACCGCGGCGCTCGGTCCTGCCGAGACCGAGCAGGTGAACGAGCTCATCCAGCAGCTCAAGGCCGAAGGAATCGGCATCTTCCTCATCAGCCACGACATCCACGACGTCTTCGACCTCGCCGACCGCATCAGCGTGATGCTGCAGGGCAAGCTCGTTGGGACCGTCGACAAGAACCGGGTCACCAAAGACGAAGTGCTCGCCATGATCATCATGGGCAAGCTCCCCGGCGAGGCGACCCAGACCGAGCTGGACCACCTGCACAGCTGACTCAGCCGGGTGCGGCCGCTTCGTCGGGCCACATGCTCCCGGTGGGGAAGAAGGTCCAGTAATCCTCGGGGAACGAGGTGAACGCCGGGATGCGGTCGAGGGATTGATCGCGCAGTGGACCAGAACGGCCCCTCCCGACGAAGGGATCGAACAAGGACCCGGTGGCTCGATCACGCAATCCCGCCGGAATCAGCTCGAGGTCGAGGACGCGATCGTCGATGCGTCTGCTGAAGACGGCCCAGCGCTCCGGTGTGGCCGGATCGATGACTATGGCCACTTCGATCCCACCGACGGTGTCATTCACCACCCTCTCCTTGCGCACGTCGGGGATGCGATATGCGGCGGTTTCCGCGCCGCGGTCGACCACGATCGCCATGTCGTCGAGATGAAACCCGGTGGCCCAGCCGGGAACGTCGAGCGCCAGGGTGTCTGGATGGGCGCTTCTCCAGTCCGCCCACGTCGCCAGGGTGGAGGGAAGTAGCTCGAGGCGGGTTCCGGTGAGCGGCCCGAGGATCGCTTCGCCCCGTGGCTGGCTCCACACCGAGCCCGTCTCGTGGTCCCACCAGGTCATGGCGTTGCCGAACAGGTCACCCTGGTTGCCGAAGAGCGCCGGTGCTCCGTTGATCTCGCGGCGATGGACCATCGCCGTGGCGCACAGCGGTCACCAGGTGACGAGGATCGGGATGCCCTCGAGCGAGTCGATCACCATCTCGCGCAGATTGAGGTGGGTCACAGGATATGCCTTCGCCTCCTGCTCGCCGGCGACACCGATGACGAGGCTGTCCGCCGGCCAGTCCACCGCCGCCGCCGTGGTGAAGACGGGTTCGTAGACGGGGGCGATCTGATCGCGGGGGAATCCGATCCGGTAGCCGTCGGGGAGATCGGCGCCGGGTGATACCGGATTGAAGGTCGCAGCGGGATCGGCGGGTGTGATCCTTGCCGGTGTGTCGGTGTTCTGAGTCGTGATGGCCACGGCCATGAACCCGAAGGCGAGTGCGGCGAGCAGCGTCATCACCGAGAGCGCTCGGTTCCGGCCGTCATCCATATCGACCGCAACGACGCATAACGGTGATCTGTTCCACGACGAAGGTGCACCATCCCGGTGAGCCGGCATCGGTAGGCTCGCCACCGTCCTCTTCGTCGAGAGAGCGGAGTGGTGATGCACAGGATTGCCCGGTTCATCGTGGAGCGCTCGCGGGTGGTGCTCGGGCTCACCGCACTGACGACGCTCCTGGCGATGAGCATGCTGTTCCGGCTCGGATTCAACGCCGACGTCGCCTCGTTCCTCCTCGAGGGGAACGAGCAGGGCGAGATCTTCGCCGCTCTCCAGGAGAAGTACTCGGCGACCGATCCGATCAACGTCGTCGCCTCGCTGCCGGAGGGTGCAAGCTTCTCGACCGCGGAAAACCTGGCGCATGTCGCCGAGCTGCGGGACGATCTCGCCGCGGTCGAAGGTGTGTCCGGGGTGGCCTCGCTCGTCCCGGAGGAGGTACCCGGCGGCGGTGGCAGGCTCGATGCAGCCGCGGTCGGTGCGCTGCCCGATGCTGCCGTCGCTGCATTGGTGGAGATGAGCCCCGTGGCCGATCTGTTGCTGTCCGCCGATGGGAGACACACCCTGATCATCGTCAGCCCCGGGGAGGATCTCACCGGCACCGCACGCAGGGTGCTCGATGTTGCCAATCCGGCACTCGACCTGACCTACTCGGGCAACCCCGTGGTGTTCGCTTCGGTACTGGACAAGCTCTCCCTGTTCCTGCTCATCATCCCTCCGGTCGTCATCGCATTGCTGGTGCTGGTGTTCTTCACGACGATCGGCGACAGGAGGCTGAGCGTGCTTGCCATCGTCCCGGCGGCACTCGGCTCACTGTGGACATTCGGGCTCGTGTTCGCTCTGGGAAGGGAGATCGACATCGTCACGGTGATCGTCCCGATCTTCGTGATCGTCATGGGTTCGGCGGACGGTCTCCACTTCGTCACCCACTTCCAGGAGGAGGCCGAGCGCACCGACGATCGGGTGGAGCGGGTGGCGACTGCGCTGCAGGAGGTCGGTGTGCCGATGATCTTGACCACCATCTCCACGGCCGCCGGCTTTGCCTCGCTTCTGGCAACCGACGTCTCACCGATCCGGCAGCTCGGCGCCTTCACTGCGATCGGCATCGTCTTCGCCGGCATCGTGTCGTTCTTCTCGCTGCCCGCCGCGATGTCGCACATCGAGATCAGCTCCGGTCCGCACGGCATGCTCGGGCCACGTGTGGTGCGCAGTTTGCAGGGTCTGGTCAGGACGCGGGTTCCGGCGATGGTCGTCATCGGCATCGCTCTCGTGTTCTCCGCACTCACCGTGCCCCGGCTCGAGGTCAATCCGGATCAGCTCTTCTTCTTCAAGAGCGACGATCCCGTCCGGCTGGCGTTCGAGCGGACGGAGGAGCTGTTCGGCGGCGCGACTCCTCTCGCCGGCGAGTTCGTCTTCGATCGGGCCGATCCGCGGGGGTCGCTCGCTGCGGCGCAGACGGCGAGCGAGGGTCTGGCCGCATTGCCCGGTGTGCGTCGCGTCTTCTCACCGGTCGACATCGCCACACGCCTCACCCCGGAGCAGTTCACTGCGGTCATGGCCGGTGCGATCGATCTCCCGGTCGGCGACATGGTGAGCGAAGACGGACTGCGCTTCATCCTGCTGCCGGCGGCCTTCGACACCGACGATTTGGAGACTTGGCTCGACTTCGCCACAGACAGCAAGACCATCCGGGTGCTCACGGGGATGCCGGTGGTGTGGGACGAGATCGCCAGGCTGGTGCTGCGCGCCCAGACCACCTCGCTCATCGTCGCCTACGTGCTCGTCGTTGCCATGCTCGCTTTGGCCTATCGCCGGCTACGCGAGACCTTGGTTTCGCTCGTGCCCATCACGCTCACCATTCTCGTGCTGTTGGGGTTCATCGCCGTTTCGGGCATCCAGCTCAACCTCCTGACCGCGGTCGTGTCCAGCATCGTGCTCGGTGTCGGTATCGACTATGCAATTCACTATGTCGCCGCCATCGACCACGCTCGACGGCATGGCCCGGGCTACGTATTGCGCGCCATCGACAAGGCGGGCCGCCCCATCGTCGCCAATGCGCTGGGTATCGCCGTGGCGCTGACGGCGCTCTGGTTGTCGCCGCTGGCAATCCACGCCCAGGTGTCGCAGATCATGTGGGTGGCGATGACGACCGCCGCAGTCAGCTCGCTGCTGGTGATCCCAGCGCTACTTCCTCGCGAGGGGGTGAGCGGAGGACGCCGCAATTCAAGCCACACTTGAACACGCCGTGGCCGCGATCTGTAGGGTGGGAAGCGGTTTTGAGGGCCTGGCTTCCTCCGTTCGCAAGGGGCAACGATGACACGGATCGTGGTAGGAGTTTGTGACAGCAACATCGTCTTCGAGACGGGTGTTTTAGCGTGTTTGGCGGATGATCCGACGATCGAGGCGCGACGCATCGATCCGGAGAATGGGGTGGCGGAACCCCTTGCGGTCGCAGTGACGTCGGTGGACCACATCGACGACGATTGGGTGGATTGTCCCATCGTGGTCTGTGCCGATGGCAGCGAAGAGAATCGCGATTTGGTTGGGCGAAACGACGTCGGGGCCCTGCTCTCGCGGGCAACGGTGACCCCGGATCAACTGGTGGGTGCCGTCCACGCGGTGGGTGCAGGATTGCGGCTCACCCAGGAGTCGAATGGACTCGCCGAGCTCGATCAGCGTTCCCTAGCGGTATTGCGTTTACTTGCCGACGGAGCCAGCACGAGAGACATCGCCTCGGAGCTGGGCTATTCGGAACGCACAGTGAAGGCAGTGATCGCCACCATCGCATCGCGTTTGGGGTCGCGCACCCGGGCGCATGCGGTCGCCACCGCCTTGCGGCGGTCGTTGATCAGCTGAGGCCGGCCCCGGCACGATCCCTCGGGCCGCCGGTGCCGGGTCACGGCACCTGTGTGGTGAACTGGCTTGGCGCCAGGAACTGGATGGTGCCGGCAAACGAGCAGATCAGCTTCGACGTTTCGTTGAGCGCCGGCATGTTGCCGGCGAGCACGGTCGGTGCACCCGGCAGCCATGTACCGGCCGGCACCGGGGTGCACGGCATCGGAGTGAGCACCCCGAGGGCGGCTGCAGTAGCCGATGCCACTGCGGGGTTCGCCATGCTCGTGCACATCCCAAAGGGTGGGATGTTCACGAACGGCACGGTATCGCTGATGGTGCCCACCGGCATGGACGAAGCCATGACCCGCGGTTTGGGTAGGGCGACGAAGGAGCTGGGGGCCACCCCCATCGAGCACTGCATCATGGCCCCCGACGTGATGAACATCCCCAAAGCGTTGCTCCGTGGTCGCTGCCGTCACGGTAACCCGGGTGGGTCGGCCGCTCCATGCAGACCTTGGGGAAGCCGAATTGCCCATCGGTGCACCTGCAAACGGCTTGGCACCGCAGTCTGCACTACCGGGCATCTCGGGCCTCCCGCATTCTTGTTCTCTCGGCCCTTCATTACGGGCAAACGGCCTGGTTGGCTTGAGGCATGGAACCAGCAAGCGTGTCCGTGTTGGTGGTGGATCGTCATCCCATTTTTCGGAAAGGACTGTGTGCTTCGCTGACGGCGGAGGGTCTCAGGGTCTCCGGCGAGACCGACCGGCTCGACGGCTCGGGTTCGACCTCGGCGGACGTGCTCGTGTTCGAAGCAGACCAGCGCGGGCTGCGAGATGCTCGGCAACACGGTGCCCACGTCCCCAATCACCTTGCCATCGTCAACGGGGCCGATGAGCGCTTGCTGTCGGAGATCATCGAGGCCGGGGTGACGGCGATACATCTTCGCACGGAGATCGAACCGACCTCGCTGGCACGCTCGGTGCGCTTGGTCGTGGAGGGCCGGTCGGTCCTTCCCGCCAACGTCCTCCAGAAGCTGCTGGAGCGGGCGGCCACCGGCGCCACCCACGGCGTGCGGCATCTCACCGATCGTGAGCTGGCAGTGCTCGGCCTTCTCGCCGATGGCAACGACACTCGCGACATCGCCGGTGAGCTGTGCTATTCGGAGCGCACTGTGAAGAACATCGTCCACGACGGTCTCATGAAGATGAACTGTCGCAATCGCGCCCACGCCGTGGCGCTGGCGACTCGACAGGGAATCATCTGACATGGCGGCACCTCCGGTGCCGGTCTGGGAGGCCTACGCCGACGCCGTCATCGACGCCGCCCTCGTCGAGGTGGTTTC
>JBFISM010000113.1:0-12253 GCA_041608535.1 Acidimicrobiia bacterium | reverse complement strand
GCCGATCGCCTGTCCTTCCCGCAGTTTGAAGTTGGCGATCGACTTGCGAGCCCGGTTGATCCTGGGATGTTGCCCCGTGATCGTGCGCAGCTCGTCGATCGCCGAGTCGATGAGCTTGCTGTCCTGGGCGGCGTCACCCAGACCCATGTTGACCACGATCTTGGTGAGGCGCGGCACCTGCATGATGTTGTCGAGTCCCAGTTCGTCCCTGAGCTGGGGCTTGATCTCGTTCTCGTAGCGTTCCTTGAAGCGCGGTTTCATCCGAGATCGCTCCCACACTTGCGGCACACGCGATACTTGCGGCCCTCGTCGTCGAAGCGGGCCCCGATGCGGGTGGGACCGCACTCCTGGCAGACGATCATGACATTGGACACGTCGATGGGCATGTCCTTGTCGATGATGCCGCCTTGCATGGTCTGCCCGGTCGCCCGCTGATGGCGCTTGGCAGTGGCCACGCCCTCGACGATCACCTTGTTCTTGTGCTTGAGGACCTTGGCGACCTTGGATTCGGTGCCCTTGTCCTTGCCGGCAATGACTTTCACCGTGTCCCCGACCTTGATCCTCATCACAACACCTCCGGTGCCAGCGAGACGATCCTCATGAACTTCTTGTCGCGCAGCTCCCGACCCACCGGCCCGAAGATGCGGGTGCCACGGGGCTGTTGCTGGTCGTTGATGATCACGCATGCGTTGTCGTCGAACCTGATGTACGTGCCGTCCTGACGTCGGCTCTCCTTGCGGGTGCGCACCACGACTGCTTTGACCACCTCTCCCTTGCGGACGGTGCCGCCGGGGTTGGCATCCTTCACCGTGCCCACGATCACGTCGCCGACGTGGGCGTAGCGACGCTTCGACCCGCCCAGCACGCGGATGCACAGCAGCTCGCGTGCTCCCGTGTTGTCGGCCACCCGGAGCCGGGTTTCCTGTTGGATCATCGGGCACGCTCCACGATCTCGGCGAGACGCCACCGCTTCGATTTGGACAGCGGGCGGGTTTCCACGATGCGCACGGTGTCGCCCATGCGGGCATTGTTGGTCTCGTCGTGGGCGTGGAACTTGCGGCGCACCGGAACCGTCTTGCCGTATTTCGGGTGCCGCTTCGAATCCACGACCTCCACCGTGACGGTCTTGTCCCGTGCGTCGGAGATCACGATGCCGGTGCGCACCTTGCGCTGCGAGCGGTCCATCAGTTGTCTCCTTGTTCACGGCGCCATGCGGCGAGCTCCTGCTCACGCATGACGGTCTTGATGCGAGCAATCTCCCGCCGGACTTCCCGGAGGCGGGTGGTGTTGTCGAGCTGGCTCGTCGCAATCTGGAAACGCAGGTTGAACAGCTCTTCCTTTGCTTCGTCCAGCTTCTCGGCCAGTTCGGCATATGTGTTCGTTCGGAGCTCGATCGCTTTCATATCTCGTCCCTCATCACGAACTTGGTCTTGACCGGGAGCTTGTGCGACGCCAGCCGCATGGCCTCACGCGCCAGGTCTTCGCTGACCCCGGCCATCTCGAACATGACCCGTCCCGGCTTCACCACGGCGACCCAGTACTCCGGGTTTCCCTTGCCGGAACCCATGCGGGTCTCTGCCGGCTTCTCCGTCACCGGCTTGTCCGGGAAGATGGTGATCCACACCTTGCCGCCACGCTTGATGGCGCGGGTCATCGCGATACGAGCGGCTTCGATCTGGCGGGACGTGATCCAACCAGGTTCTTGAGCCTGGAGCCCGTACTCACCGAAGGACACCCGGGTACCACCCTTGGCCTTGCCGGTCATCCTGCCCTTCTGCGTCTTGCGGTACTTGGTCCGCTTCGGCATCAGCATCAGGCGGTTTCCTCCGGCTCTTCGTCTGCAGCCGTGGCCGTGTCGTCACCCGAATCCTCTGGTACGGCATCGGTGGAAGCCTCCTCACCAGAGGATTCGTCGATAGAGGCCTCTTCGACCGCAGCCTCCTCGACCGCAGCCTCCTCGACCGCAGCCTCCTCGACCGCAGCCTCTTCGACCGCTTTGGCCTCGACGGGGGCCTCCACAACCGGAGAATCCTCGCTCGAAGCCTCGTCCGCAGCGGGTGCCGGGGCGGCCGCTTCCTCCGTCACCGGCTCCACGGCCGTCTCGATCGCTTCGGCCACTGCGGGTGCCTCGGCGGCGGTTTCCGCCGTCTCGACGGCGGCTTCCGTGGCCACAGGTTCGGCGGCGCCGGCCGCGACCACGGACTCGGCCTCATCCCGAGCCTCTTCGAACTGGTCCTGGGCCTCTTCGGCACTGGGGCGACGGCCGCCACCGGCCTCGATGAGACGGCGCCCACCCTCGCGACGCTTGCCACCACCGGCCTCCACGATGCGCTTCCCGCCACCGGCCTCGATGATTCGCTTGGACGGGGCTCCGGCGGCAGCCTCGGCGCGGCTCTTCGCAGAGCGCCTCCGCTGGGACGTGCCACCGGCGGCGAGACGGGCCTCCGCCTCGATCTTGTCTGTCGAACCCACGGACGGGAGCACGTCGCCTTTGTACACCCACACCTGCACGCCGATGGCGCCGACGGTGGTGGCTGCGGTGGCACGGCCATAGTCGATGTCGGCCCGCAGCGTGTGCAGCGGCACCCTTCCTTCGAGATACCACTCGCGACGTCCCATGTCGGCGCCACCGAGCCGCCCGGCCGCCTGCACCCGGACTCCCTCGGCGCCCGCCTTCAGAGCGGTGGAGACGGCCCGTTTCATGGCGCGGCGGAACGAGACACGCCCCTCGAGCTGATCGGCGACACTCCTGGCCAGCAGGGTGGCGTCGAGCTCGGGGTTCTGCACCTCGATGACGTTGAACTTGACGATACGCCCGGAGAGCTTCTCGATGGCGGTACGCAGGCGCTCCGCCTCGCTACCTCCACGGCCGATCACCACGCCGGGGCGACCGGTGTGCACGTCCACTTGCAGCTTGTTGTTACCCACGCGCTCGACGTCGATCCTCGAGACGGCACCTCGCTTCAGCTCTCTCTTGAGCAGCTCGCGAATCTGGTGGTCTTCGTTCACCTGAAAGGCGTAGTCCTTCTCGGAGTACCAACGTGACTTCCAGTCGGTGACGATGCCGAGACGCAGACCGTACGGATGAATCTTCTGTCCCACGATCAGTCCTCGTCCTCTTCGTTTTGGTCGGCGACCACGATGGTGATGTGGCTCGTCCGTTTGGCTATCCGGGTGGCGCGGCCGCGAGCTCGGGGCCGGTACCGCTTCAGGGTCGGTCCCTCATCGGCGAATGCCTCGGCGATGAACAGCTCATCGCGATCGAGCGCGTAGTTGTGCTCGGCATTGGCGATCGCCGAGTTGAGCACCTTCTGGATGGTGCCGGCGGCGCGGCGGTTGGTGAACTCGAGCACGTCGTTGGCGTCGTCGACCGGCAACCCACGCACCAGGTCGAGCACCCGTCGTACCTTGTACGGTGATTGCCGGATGTACTTGCCTTGGGCGCGTACCTTCATCGGCGTCTCGCAGACTTCTCGCCGGCGTGACCACGGAAAGTCCGGGTGGGGGCGAACTCACCGAGCTTGTGCCCGACCATCGCCTCGCTGATGTACACCGGGACGTGCTTGCGTCCGTCGTGGATGGCGATGGTGTGCCCGACCATCTCCGGGACGATCGTCGAACGCCTGCTCCACGTCCGGATGACCTTCTTCTCGTTGTTGGCGTTCGCCTTCTCCACCTTCTGCAGCAGGTGTTCGTCGACAAACGGCCCCTTCTTCAGGCTGCGTGCCATGAAGCTACCTCCTGCCTTCTTCAGTCTTCCAGCACCGCAGGATCGAAGATTCTGCGAATCCGCCGTGCGTGAGCACCGAGGACATGGTCATCTGCGACCCTTCTTCGTACGGCGCCGCACGATGTACTTGTCGCTGGCCTTGTTCTTCTTGCGGGTGCGCCCTTCCGGCTTGCCCCACGGACTCACCGGATGGCGCCCACCGGAGCTGCGGCCCTCGCCGCCACCCAGCGGGTGATCCACCGGGTTCATGGCGACGCCACGGGTCTGCGGGCGTTTGCCCTGCCAACGACTGCGGCCCGCCTTGCCCACCTTGACCAGTTCGGCTTCGGTGTTGCCCACCTGACCGACGGTGGCGCGGCAGTCGAGCGGCACCTGCCGCATCTCGCCCGAGGGGAGTCGGAGCAGGGCGAGATTGCCCTCCTTCGACATCAGCTGCACCTGAGCACCGGCCGAGCGAGCCATCTTGGCCCCGCCGCCGGGTCGCATCTCGACGTTGTGGACCACCGTCCCCGTGGGGATGTTGCGCAACGGAAGCGCATTCCCGGGCCTGATCTCGGCCCCGGTACCGGACTCGAGCATGTCGCCCACCTTCACCCCGACAGGGGCGATGATGTATCGCTTCTCGCCGTCGACGTAGTGCAGCAAGGCGATGCGGGCATTGCGGTTCGGGTCGTACTCGATCGCCGCCACCTTTGCGGGGACCCCGTCCTTGGTGCGGCGGAAGTCGATGATGCGGTAACGCTGTTTGTGGCCGCCCCCTCGATGCCGCGACGTGATCCGGCCGTACGTGTTGCGTCCCGAAGAGCGCTTCTTCTTCTCGAGCAGAGCCTTCTCCGGCTTGTCCTTCGTGACCGATTCGAAGTCGGAGACCGTCTGAAAGCGGCGGCCCGGCGACGTCGGCTTCAGTTTCTTCACACCCATGAGCTACACCTCGAAGATGTCGATCGAGTCGCCGTCGGCGAGCTTGACGAGCGCACGCTTCGCGTCGGGCCGCTTGCCGATCTTGTAGCCGGTGCGCTTGCGCTTTCCCTTGCGGTTGATGGTGTTCACCCCGATCACGGACACGTCGAAGATCTCCTCGATCGCCTGACGGATCTCGGTCTTGTTGACCCGCCGATCGACGACGAACGTGTACGTGTTGTAGTCCTGGATCAGGTCGTAGGACTTCTCCGAGACCACCGGGGCGAAGATGATGTCGCGTGGGTTGCGATGCATCAGAACGCCTCCTCAGAACCACGCACCGCAGCGGCGTGCTCTTCTGTGCCGCGCGGCGCTGCCTGCCCGAGGGCGAGGGTGCCCTGGCTCATGATGACGGTATCGGCCCACAGCACGTCGTACGTGTTCGCCTGCCCGAGGTTGGAGGCAATGACCTGATCGAGGTTGCGGAACGACTTGATCGCGGTGCGCTCGTGATCCTCGGCAATCAGCAGCACCTTGCCGGAGACACCCATGGCGTCGAGCAAAGCGACGGCCTGCTTCGTCTTCGGTGTGTCCCACACATCGAACGTCTCAACGACCTTCACCTGGTTTGCCCGGGCGCGAGCGCTGAGCGCGCTGCGCAAAGCGAGACGGCGCATCTTCTTCGGGGTGCGCTGGCTGTAGTCACGGGGCTTGGGGCCGTGGGCCACGCCGCCTCCCGACCATTGCGGCGATCGGATCGAGCCGTGCCGTGCTCGACCGAGACCCTTCTGCCGCCACGGTTTGCGGCCACCACCACGCACCTCGGCGCGGGTCTTCGTGTTGTGGCTTCCGGCGCGGGCAGCGGCCAGCTGTGCGGTCACCACTTGGTGCATGACGGGCACGTTCGGCTCGATCCCGAAAATGTCGGCCGACAACTCGACCTCGCCCTTGTGGGTGCCGTCGGCCGAGTACAGCTCGGCGGTCAGCTCGTCAGCCATGGACCTTCACCGCCTCGCGCAACACGACGATGGCGCCCTTGGCGCCGGGCACGGCGCCACGGACCATCACGAGGTTCTTCTCCGGATCCACGTTCACGATGTCGAGGTTGAGCACGGTGGTGCGCTCACCACCCATCCGACCCGGGAGGCGCTTGCCCTTGAACACCCTTCCCGGGGTGGCGCAGGCGCCTATCGACCCGGGGGCTCGATGGATCTTGTGCGCACCATGCGATGCGCCCTGACCCTTGAAGTTGTGCCGCTTCATGACGCCGGCGAAACCCTTGCCTTTGGAGATCCCGGTGACATCAGCCTTGGTGCCGGCTTCGAACATCTCGCCGATGGTCAGCTGCTGACCCACCTCGTATTCGGCGACATCGTCGACGGGGACCTCGATGACGTGCTTGGCCGGCGGCACCCCGGCCTTGCCGAAATGCCCGGCGGCGGGGCGATTGACCTTCGCCGCAGCCAGCTCCTTGAATGCGATCTGGATGGCGCTGTACCCATCACGCTCCGGCGTCTTGACCTGCGTGATGCGCACCGGACCGGCCTTGATGACCGTGACCGGGACGACCCTCGCCTCCTCATCGAAGATCTGGGTCATGCCGAGCTTCTCGCCGATGATGGTCTTCATGTCTTGATCTCGACTTCGACACCGGCGGGAAGATCGAGCCGCATCAGCGAGTCCACCGTCTTCGGTGTGGGCTCGAGGATGTCGATGAGACGTTTGTGGATCCGCATCTCGAAATGCTCACGGCTCGTCTTGTCCACGTGCGGACCGCGAATGACCGTGTAGCGGTGGATGCGCGTGGGGAGTGGAACCGGGCCTCTGATCTTGGCCTGGGTCCGGATCACCGTCTCTGCGATCTTGCGCGCCGATTCGTCGACCAACGAGTGGTCGTAGGCCTTGAGGCGGATGCGAATCCGATGATCGTTCGCCACGTTGTGCGGTCCTGTCTCTTCGGCGGAGTGGTGGCCGGATGGGGAACGCCAGACGAACGAGTGCACCCCATGAGGTGCGTTGCTCGACCACCTGGCGAGCGGTCCCACCGGACGACCGGGGTACATTCGCGGGTTTGGTCTCGGTCGAGCCTGAACTCGACCGCGTCGGTCTCCGAGAGAAATCTCAGAGGAGAACTTCAGATGGCGCGCCGACGGCGCCGGCGGCCGGTGAATAGTAGCCGGACCGCAGCATCCAGAGCAAGTTGAGGGCGTGCGGAGGAGGTCACACCCCGCCGATGCAAACGTACTTCGTCTCCAGATACTCCTCCATGCCGTAGTGCGAGCCCTCGCGCCCGATCCCCGACTCTTTCACCCCGCCAAACGGGTGCATCTCGTGGCTGAACAGCCCAGTGTTGGCCCCGATCATCCCGTACTCGAGGCCTTCGGAGACGCGGAAGATTCGCCCCACGTCCCCCGCAAAGAAGTAGGCGGCCAGCCCGAACGGAGTGTTGTTCGCCTCCGTGACGGCTTCGTCCTCGGTGGAGAAGCGGTAGAGCGGCGCCACGGGGCCAAAGATCTCTGTCGTGTTGACCAGCATGTCGGACGTGACGTCGGTGAGCACGGTCACTTCGTAATAGGTCCCGCCGAGAGAGTGGCGCTGCCCGCCGGTGAGAGCGCTGGCCCCCTTGGCGAGAGCATCGGTCACGAGCTCGTCCACCTTCTTGAGCCCGGCGTCGTTGACGAGCGGCCCGATGACCGTCTCGTCGTCGAGCGAAGGACCCACCTTGAGCGAAGCCACCGCCTCGGCGAACTTCTTGGAGAACTCGTCGTACACACCGTCCTGCACGTAGATGCGGTTGGCGCAGATGCACGTCTGGCCGGTGTTGCGGTACTTGGATGCGATGGCGCCTTCCACCGCTGCGTCGACGTCGGCGTCGTCGAAAACGATGAACGGAGCGTTGCCGCCGAGTTCGAGACTCACGTTCTTCACAGTCCCGGCAGCCTGTGCCATGAGCTGCTTGCCGACTGCGGTGGAACCGGTGAACGAGATCTTGCGCACGGTCGGGTTGGTGGTGAGCTCCTCCCCCACCTCGGTGGGGTCGAGGCATGGCACGACGTTCAAGACCCCGGCGGGCACACCGGCGCGATCGGCCAGCTCGGCGAGGGCGAGAGCGGTGAGCGGTGTGTCCTCGGCCGGCTTCACCACTGCGGTGCACCCGGCGGCGAGCGCCGGAGCGACCTTGCGCGTGATCATCGCCGCCGGGAAGTTCCATGGCGTGATCGCAGCGACCACACCGATCGCCTGTCGGAACACGAGCAGCCGCTTGCCCATGTCGTGAGTGGGCAGTACCTCCCCGTAGGCCCGCTTCGCCTCCTCGGCGTACCACTCGACGAAGTTGGCGGCGAAGACGGCCTCGCCCCTGGACTCGCGGATGGGTTTGCCCATCTCCATCGACATCAGCCGGGCAATGTCCTCGCGGTGGTCCATCATCGCGACGTGCCAGGACTTGAGGTGCTTGGAGCGCTCCTTGGCGGTGAGGCCCCGCCATCCGTCGAGCGCCGCAGCAGCCGCGGCGACGGCGTCTTGCGTCTCGCTTCGGCCGGAATCTGCGACGGAGCTGATGACCTCGCCGTCGACGGGGTTGCGCACTTCGAAGGTTGCGCCGGTCGAAGCCGGGACCCAAGCGCCTCCGATGTATGCCTCGGTCTTGAGCAGTCCGGTGTCGTTCAGCTCCGTCATGTCGCCAACCTCCTGAAGAAGACGGTTCCGATCAATCGCCCGCAGACTGTACCGGTTCGGCACAGTGCTCCGAGAGGGCCCGCTTCCCACCCAGACGCTTCCAGCAGCATGGTCACCGGGTAGCCTCGCTGCTGAGAGACCAGTTGCGGGAACCATCTCAGCCGCAGCGCCGTCGTACTGATAGTTGATGAACCCCACGCACCGCCCGTTCTGGCGCCGGGTCCGGCTACGAATCCGCACGTCCTGGTTGGCGGCGACCGCACAGCTCGTCGCACCGGTCGCGGCCGCCACGTCCGTCGTGGCGATCGCGGCAAGCCGGTTGACCGCAGATCCACGCTATCTCCGCTTGGGAGCGGCGCTGCTCGCCACGGCGGTGGTGATCCTGGTCCTGAGAGCGGCTACCTTCCGGCTGAGCCATTGGGACGTGGTGCGCGCCGCCGAGCGCGGCCTCGACGCCGGAGACACGCTCACCTCGTCGCTCGAATTCACGGACGACACCGATCCGTTCCACCTGCAGATCCAGCAGCGGGCGGATTCGATCCTGGCGACGGCCCGCGCCGATCGGGCCATCCCGATGCGGCTCGACAGGATACGGCTGAGCCGCGCCGGGCTCATCGCCGGGTTTGCGTTGCTCGCTGCACTGCTCCCCGCCATCACCGCCGACCCGGCGCTGAGCGCAGACGAATCGTCGCTGCTCACCGAAGAGGCCGTGCAGCTCGAGGAGATCGCCGACGCCATCGAGGCGCAGGTCGCAGACAGCGATCGTATCGCCGACGAGCTGCGCACCCTCGCAGACAGCCTGCGCAAGTCCGGCTCGCTCGACGAGGGCTTGCGCGAACTCGATGCGTCGAGCCGGCGTCTCCAGGCCGACGCCGACCCGAAGGCGCTCACCCAACGAGCTGCTGTCCAGGGCCTGGCGAGGGATCTGGCGCTGCGACCGCTCACCGCAGGTCACGCGGATGCTGCAGCTCAGCTCGAAGCGCTCGCCGCAGAACTCGCCGGCCTCTCGGCGCCCGAGCAGGCAGCCATCGCCGACCGGCTCGGCGAGCTGGCCGAGGCACAGGCCGCGGGCAATCCTGGGCTGTCCTCGTCGCTCGCCACTGCCGGTCAGGGGATCCGCTCCGGCGGCACCGCCGCCGCATCGGCGGCCCTCGGGGAAGCAGCCGCGAGCTATCGCAACGCCCTGGGTGCGGCGCGCGGACAGCAGGCGCTCGATGAGGCGTTGCGCGCCATCGCCGGAGCGTCGAGCAGGCTGGGGAGCGGGCAGGGAACCGGCGCCGCATCCTCCGCTGGTGGGGCCGGGGACGGTGAGGGCGGTGGCGATGGGAGCGGCCCCGGCAGCGGTGGCGGTCAGGGCGGCGGGAGCGGATCGGGTGGCCAGGGTGCGGGCTCACCGTCGGGAATCATCAGCGGCGTGCGAGGCGGCGATGGCACCGCCGCGGCAATCGGGGGCGCCGGATCGGTTGGCGCCGGGGGCGAGCTGGGCGAGGAGCGGAGCGTACGCACCGACACCGTCTTCGAGCCGGCCGACGTCGGTGGCGTCTCCGAACTGCTCCAGGTTGGTCTCGACGGCGGGCAGGGCGACGGGCCGATCCTCGGCACGGCCGACGCACCCACCGAACTGGGCGAAGCCCTCGTGCCGTTCACCCAGGTGCTGCCCACGTATCTCACCGACGCCGCCGATGCGCTCGAACGCCTCGAGCTGTCACCGTCGATGCGAAGCATCGTGCGCACCTATTTCGATCTGCTCGCAGAACCGGCCCGCTGACCAGGGAGGACTCTCATCGCCACCGCAATCCCGCACAATGTCGTCGACATCTACGCCGACACGGGCGCGGCAATCCGCAACGCAGTCGCACAGCGCATCTCCGGCCAGGAAGCGCTGATCCACGGCACCCTCATTGGGCTTCTCGCCGAAGGTCACGTATTGCTCGAGGGTGTGCCCGGTCTCGACAAGACAGAGCTGGTCAAAGCGTTCTCGGAAGCCATCGGTGTCGAGTTCGGACGGGTCCAGTTCACTCCCGATCTCATGCCCGCCGACATCGTCGGTACCCAGGTGCTCGAGGAGGATGACCACGGCCGGCGCCAGTTCGTGTACCAGTCGGGCCCGTTGTTCACCAACTTGCTGCTCGCCGACGAGATCAACCGGGCTACACCCAAGACCCAATCGGCGCTGCTGGAAGCCATGCAGGAACGCAGCGTCACCGTCGGTGGCGTGACCCGGCAGCTCTCCCGGCCCTTTCTCGTCATGGCCACGCAGAACCCCATCGAGCTGGAGGGCACCTACCCGCTACCCGAAGCCCAACTCGATCGGTTCATGATGAAGCTGACGGTGCGCCGTCCCGACGTCGAGGTTGTCGAGGAGATTCTGCGCCGCACCACGAGCCGAACGGTGCCCGAGGTACCGCAGGTTGCCGATCGGGACACCATCGTCGAGATGACGGCGCTCGGCCGGCAGGTGCCGATCGCCAGCCACCTGCTCGGCTACGTCGCGGATCTCGTCGAGGCGACGCACCCCGACTCCGTGCTCGCCACGGAGGAGATCCGACGCTACGTCCGGTGGGGGGCATCCCCTCGCGGCGCCCAGTCGATCGTGCTCGCGGCCAAGGTCCGGGCGTTGCTGGACGGCAGACCGCACGTTGCCGCAGCGGACATCAGGGCAGCGGCACCTGCAGCGCTCCGGCACCGGCTGGTACTCGGTTACGAGGCTACGGCGGACGGGGTGACCGCCGACGACCTCCTCGAAGCAGTGATCGCCGGGACACCGGAGCCCACCGCAGCGGTGCGAGGGACCCCCTGACATCATGACATTGCTGTCGCCCTCCCTGCTGGCCAAGCTGGAGCGGCTTCAGCTCGGGTCACGACACCGACTGGCCGGCAAGTTCGGCGGCGACCACCGCTCGACGCGGTACGGCAATGCGATCGACTTCGCGGATTCTCGTGAATACCACCCCGGCGACGACTACCGCAGGATCGACTACCACGTGTTGGCCCGGCTCGATCAGGTCCTGATCAAGCTCTACGAAGCCGACGACGAGGTGGTCATACGCCTGCTGGTCGACACGTCCGGGTCGATGGCGATCGGGGGCAAGCTGCGTCAAGCCAAAAGACTGGCTGCAGCGATCGGCTTCGTCGGCTTGGTCAACCACGATGCCGTCAGTTTGGATACGTTCCCGGGTCCGGGTGCGATGCGGCGCTTCGTCGGCAAGGCTGCGGCTCCGGCTCTTTTTGCCTCGTTGGACGAACTCGAGGCCGCCGGACCGACTCCGCTCGCCGCGGCGACCGCACGGGTGCTGGAGCGTGCGGGGCCACCAGGAATCACCGTCGTGTTCAGCGACCTGCTCACGGCGCAGTGGAATTCGCTGGTGGGGCTGCGCTCTCGCGGAAGTGATTTGGTCGTCGTCCACGTCCTCGCCGAGGAGGATCTGCATCCACCGCTCGCCGGCGATCTCGAGCTGCGAGATCGCGAGGACGGCAGCACCGTGCTCGTGAGCGTCACCGCAGAGACGCTCCACGCCTACACCGAACGAGCGGAGCAGTTCCGCACGGACGTCGGTCACCGCTGCCGCGGCGTTGCTGCGGGCTATGTCGCCGTCAACGCCGACGATGACATAGAGCAGCTGCTGTTCCGCACCTGGGTGGCGAGCGGAGTCTTGCGGTGAGGCTGCTGCAACCGCTGGGTCTCACAGCACTCCTGCTCCTTCTTCCCATCCTCGCCCTCCACCTGCTGCGACCGCGCCGTCCGCGTGTGACCGTCTCCTCACTGCTGTTGTGGGACGACAGCGGAGATCAACTGTCTGCGGCCAGCCCCTGGCAGCGTCTCCGCTGGAGCGTGCTGCTCATGCTGCAACTGCTGATTGCCATCCTGCTGGCGATCGCAGTGGCCGTGCCCGTCGTGGAACGGACCGCCCCTCTCGCCGCCCACACCGTCTTCGTGGTGGATGC